>NZ_JBVICF010000006.1:432376-456822 GCF_055572995.1 Streptomyces sp. NPDC030245
AACTGCGCGACCAGCCCAAGACAACCCGCAGCCGCCCACAGACCCCCGGCGGCAACCCCGTGGGCGGTTAGGGGCGCGGGGAACTGCGCGGCCAGCCCACGACGACCCGCAGCCGCCCACGAACCCCGGGCCGCAGCCCCGTGTGCGGGCTACAGGAGTTGTTTGAGGCGCTCCGCCAGGAGGTCCCAGCGCCACTTCTCCTCGACCCAGGCGCGGCCCCGCTCCCCCATGCGGGCCCGCAACTCCGCATCCGCCAGCAACGCGGAGACCCGATCCGCCGCCTCCTCGGGGGCCCCACCCCGCACGACCCACCCCGTCTCCCCGTCGAGAACCGCGTCCGGCGCCCCGCCGGAGTCGCCGGCGACGACCGGCAGGCCCGTCGCGGACGCCTCCAGGTAGACGATGCCGAGGCCCTCCACGTCGAGGCCCCCGCGCCGGGTCCGGCAGGGCATGGCGAAGACGTCCCCCGCGCCGTAGTGGGCGGGCAGCTCCGCCCAGGGGACGGCGCCGGTGAAGCGTACGGAGTCCGCGACACCGGTATCGGCGGCAAGCTTGCGAAGGTCCTGCTCGTAGGGGCCCCCGCCGACGATCAGCAGCACCGCCTCCGGCTCCGCGGAGAGAATCCTCGGCATGGCGAGGATCAACGTGTCCTGGCCCTTGCGCGGCACCAGCCGCGAGACGCAGACCACCACGGGCCGGTCCGTCAGCCCGAGCCGCGCCCGCACCGCGTCGCCGCCGGACCCGGGATGGAACGTCTTCTCGTCGACGCCGGGCGGCAGTTGGACCATCCGAGCGGCAGCCTCGGGCGTCAGCGCGGCCGCGATCCGCGAGCGCGTGTACTCCCCGAGGTAGGTGATCGTGTCCGTCGACTCGCCGATCCGGCGCAGGAGTTGGCGCGAGGCGGGCAGCTGGGCCCAGCCGGCCTCGTGGCCGTGCGTCGTGGCGACGAGCCGCTCCGCCCCGGCCTTCCGCAGCGCGGGCGCCATGAGGCCCAGCGGGGCCGCGGCTCCGAACCACACCGACGTACAGCCGTGTTCGCGCAGGAGCGAGACCGCGCGGCGGGTGACGCGCGGCGTCGGCAGGAGCATCGTCGTGGGGTCGCGTACGACCTTGAAGGGCTGCTCGGCGTCGAAGGCGGCCGTCGCCTCGGCGCCCTCGCGGCCGCGCTTCCAGGTGGAGGCGTAGACGACGAGCCGCTCGGGGTCCATGCGCAGCGCCATGTTGTGCAGGAACGCCTGGATGCCACCGGGCCTGGGCGGGAAGTCGTTCGTGACGATCAGGGTCTTGTGCATCGCGCACGACAGTACCGAAAGCAGCGCACCGCACCGAAAGCGGTCGTTCGCAGCCAAGCGCCGCACGCACCGAACGGCCCGGCCTCTCGCCCCCGCCCCGTCCCTCCCGGCATCATGGCTCCCCGAATCACAATGAAGTACCGGAAAAGGGGCGAGGGCGTTCATGGGGCGCATCCTGACCGTCTGGGTCCTGACCAGGACCGTCCTGCTGCTCTGCGTCTTCCGCGTGCTCACCGCCCCCGGCCCGGACGTGACCAGTGACGTCACCGTCATCTACCAGGGCTGGTACGAGGTGCTGCGCACCGGGACCTTCCCGCTCGACGACGTCACCTGGCAGTACCCGCCCGCCGCCGCCCTCGCGGTCCTCTCCCCCGCGCTGCTGCCCTTCCTCGACTACGCGTCGGCCTTCTTCGTGCTCGCCCTCCTCTGCGACGCGGTGGTCTGCGCGCTGCTCCTGTACGCGGGAGGACGGCCCGGCAAGTCGACGCGGGGCGCCTGGGTGTGGGTCGTGGGTGCGGCCCTGCTCGGGCCCACCGTGTACGCCCGCTACGACGTGATGGTGGCCGCCGTCGCGGTCGCCGCGCTGCTCGCCGGGGCGCGGCACCCGCGCCTCCTGGGGGTGCTCGCCGGGTTCGGGGCGCTGCTCAAGGTGTGGCCGGTGCTGCTGCTCGTGGGCACGCCGCGGGGCCGGCCGACCCGGCGGGCCTGGCGCGCGGCCGCGGGCACGGCCGCCGTCCTCACGCTGGGGTTCCTGGTGGCGATGCCGGGCGCGCTCGCGTTCCTCACCTTCCAGCGCGACCGCGGCACGGAGGTGGAGTCGCTCGGCGCCCTCGTCTTCCACGTCGGGCGGTACGTCGGCTGGCGGGGCGAGGTGCGGCTCAACTACGGCTCGGTGGAATTCCTCGGCCCGTACGTCCCGCTGGTGAGCACGGTGGCGCAGGGACTGTCGGCGGCGGCCTTCTGCTGGCTCCTGGTGTGGCGGCTGCGCGCGCGGGCCCGGTCGGCGAGCACGCCCGCGGACGCGGCGCTCGTGGCGGTGCTGCTGTTCACCGCCACGAGCCGGGTGATCAGCCCGCAGTACATGCTCTGGCTGGTGGGGATCGCCGCCGTCTGCCTGGTGTTCCGCGGGAGCCGGATGGAGGTGCCCGCCCGCCTGGTCCTGGGTGCCACGTTCGTGACGTTCCTGGAGTTCCCCGTGTGGTTCTCGCACGTGGTCGTCAGCGATCCGCTGGGCGTCTCCCTGCTGCTCGTCCGCAACGGTCTGCTGGTCGCCGCCGCCCTGCTGGCCTGCCGGAACCTGTGGCGGGAGACCGTGTCGGAACCGCGCGAGGGTTCGCAGCCGGTGCCGGGACAGCTCAGCCGAGCTCCGCACGCAGATACGTACGCCAGCGCGCCGTGAAGTCCTCGGGCGTCGTGTCCAGGACGTCCCGCAGCGCGCCCTCGACCGCGCCCGCCCGCTTCGCGCGGTCGCCCACCGCCCGGTAGAAGTCCGTCAGCTTCTCCTCGCCCCACTGCTCCGCGATCATCCGGCAGGCCAGCCAGGCGCCTTCGTACGCCCCCGCGAGCTGCGCGGCGTCCCCGCCGAAGCCGAAGTCGGCGTCCTCGGGGAGCGCGCGGGGCAGCTGCCCGCGTTGCACCGCGCGCCGCAGCTCGGGCGCGGCCTGCGCCGGGGTGCGCCCCGTGTCGCGGTACCCCACCCAGTCGGCGAAGCCCTCGGAGAGCCACAGCGGGGTGGCCGCGGAGGTCTGCGCGCGGGTCGCGACGTGGGTCGCCTCGTGGGTGAGGACGACCTGCTTGCCGAACGTGCCGAGCACGCCGTACGCCTCGGGGTTGACGACGATCCGGTCGGCCGGCGCCCGCCCCGAGCCGCCCGTCTCGCCCGTGGTGACCGCCGCGATCCCCCGGTATCCGGAGGCGGGCGCCCCGAGCAGCTTCGCCATGGCGTCCAGGGACCGGGGCACGAGGACGACGATCCGCTCCGGCCACTTCCCCGGCCAGGCGTCCCGCACCGCGGGCACCGCCCGGTCGGCGAGCTCGCGGTGGGCGCGCAGCTCCGCGGGGCTCTGGCCGATGCCGAGGACGAGGCTGCGCCTGCCGCGTTCGGCCGTCACGCGGCCCTGGTCCCAGAGCTGTTCGCCGGAGTTCTTCGCGGGCCGCTCGGCGGTGACGTACCAGCGGCCGCCGTCGCGTTCCAGGGAGAGGGTGCGTCCGGCGGTGACCGGCGCGCGGTCGTAGCCCTCGACCTGGTAGTGGAGTTCGGCGGTGGCCGTGGCCGTGTCGCCGGTGCGGTCGAGGCGGGTCAGCCGGTACTCCCAGGACTCCAGCGGGACGCCGCTGACATGCTCGAACAGGTCCCGGGCGCCCTTCGCGGGCCGCTCGGTCCTGTCGTACGCCTTCTCGTTCCCGTCGAGGACGGCCCGCGCCCGCCGCTCCAGGAGTGCGCGCACCTCGCCGGCGGCGGCGTCCGGCACCGGATCGCCGCCGCAGCCGGCCAGCAGGGCGAGGCAGAGCGCGACGCACAGCGCCACCATCCCCGACCCACGCCTGTGACCAGCCACCTTCCCGATCGTACGGTGTGCGGGCGGCGGGCCGCCGGTCAGATCCGCGTCACGGAGGAGACCGGCATCATGCCGACGGGGTCGTAGCGGACCGGGGCTCCGGGGTACGGGGCGTGCACCACCTGGCCGTTGCCCATGTACATCCCGATGTGGCTGGCGTCGGAGCGGTAGGTCACCAGGTCGCCGGGTTGCGCCTCGGACAGGGGGACCTGGCGGCCCGCGTTCCGCTGGGCCTGCGAGGTGCGCGGCAGACCGACCCCGGCCTGGGCGTACGACCACTGCATGAGGCCCGAACAGTCGAATCCGGAAGGTCCGTTGGCGCCCCAGACGTAGGGGCGGCCGACGGCGGACCGGGCGGCGGCGATGGCGGCGGCGGCCCGTGTGGAGGACGGGGCGCCCCCGAGCTCCGGCAGCTCGCCGCGGCTGCCGGTGCGCGAGGACCTGTCGTACGCCTCGCGCTCGTCGCTCGGCAGCGAGTTGAGGAGCTGCCTGGCCTTGGCCAGTCGGTGCTCGACGGCGCGCTTGTGGCGGGCGACGAGGGTGCGGCTCTTCTCCAGCTCGGCCAGTTTGCGGCCCGCCTCGGCGCGCTCCTGCGCGAGGCCGCGCTGGGCCCGCCGCAGATCGGTGAGTTCGCCGGCCTGCCGGGCGCCGACGCGGTCCAGGACCGAGGCCCTTTCCAGATAGCCCTCCGGGTCGGAGGAGAGCAGCAGGGCCAGCGAGGGGTCGATGCCGCCGGAGCGGTACTGCGCGCCGGCCAGCGAACCGAGCGCGCCGCGCATCCGGTTGATGCGCTCCTGGCCGCGCGCGACGCTGTCCTTGGCCCGCTCGACCTGCGCGCGCAGCTTGTCCGTGCGTTCGTCGGCCTTGTTGTACAGCTCGGTCGCCTGCTCGGCCTGTTCGAACAGCCGGTCCACCTTGGCGCGTGTTTCGGACGGCTTGTCCTGCGGCGCGGCGCCTGCGGGCGCGGCGGCGAGGGCCGCGGCCGCGGTGGCCGCTGCCGCTGAAAGGACGGTGACGCGCGTGCTCCGGTCGAGACCGGACTGTGCGGGACGGCGATGGAACCCCACGGGAAGCCGCTCTCCCTTCCGCTGACGAACCCCCGGCTGTCCCGGGGGAATGCGCGCCGACAGTAGTCGTGCGGCCGGGGCGGGCCAAAGAGCCGTACGGGTGGGGAAAGGGTGCGGACAGCCCGGCGCCCCGCTTCAGACGCAGGTCATCAACGGGGCGCGGGGTCAGCGTGCGTTGCCGGAATTCGCCCGTTCGGGCGGTGTGGGCAGCCGTGCCGGAGGTCAGGCGACGCGGACGCCGAACTGGAAGTCGCCGAGGTACTCCATCGCCTCGTAGCGCACCACGGCGCCGGGCTTCGGGGCGTGCAGCACCTGGCCGTTGCCCGCGTAGAGGCCGACGTGCGCGAGGTTGTTGAAGAACACCAGGTCGCCCGGCTTGAGTTCGCCGCGGCCGATCCTCGTGCCGTCGTTCTGCTGGGTGTACGTGGTCCGCGTGATGGAGACGTCGGCCTGGGCGTACGCCCACTGGGTGAGGCCGGAGCAGTCGAAGGAGTTGGGGCCCGTGCCGCCGCGGACGTACGGCTTGCCGAGCTGGGTGGCGGCGGCGTTCAGGGCGGCGGCGCCGCGGCCGGAGGCGGGGGTCTCCTTGGCGACGTCCACGCGCTCGGCGGCGCGGCTGGCGCGCTGCTCGTCCTTGGCGGCCATGGCCGCCTTCTCCTTGGCGCTCAGGGTGTTGAGGAGCCGCTGCGCCTCGCCCAGCTTGCCCTGGACTTCCTTCTTCTTCTTGCCGAGCTCGGCACGGGTGGCGGCGAGGTCGTCGAGCTTGCCCGCGGCCTCCTTGCGCTGCTGCGCGAGGGCCCGCTGCTTCTTCTGGATCTTCTGGAGCGAGTCGACCTGCTGGCTGCTCAGCTGGTCCAGCGTGGACGCCTTGTCGAGGTAGCTGTCCGGGTCGGAGGAGAGGAAGAGCTGCAAGGAGGGGTCGATGCCGCCGGAGCGGTACTGGGCGCTGGCCATCGAACCGAGGCCGTCGCGCAGGTCGTTGAGCTCCTCCTGGCCGCGGGCGACCTTGTCCTGGAGGTCGCCGATCTGCTTCTCCAGCTTCTCCTGCTTCTCCTTGGCGCCGTTGTAGCGGTCGGTGGCCCGTCCGGCGTCCTCGTAGAGCTTGTCGACCTTGGACTTGACCTCGTCCTTGCTCGGCTTCGGCGCGGCCTGGGCGGCGCCCTGCGAGGTGAGGGCCACGGCAGCGGCGGCGGTCGCGGTGAGCACGGTCACGCGGGTGCGGCTCGGCTGCTTGGGTCGACGGTGGGACGCCACGCGGGCGGCTCCTTCTTCCTCCGGCCGCCTACCGGGACGCGGCGGGCGGGTACCACCGCCGCCACCCCGGATGGGTGATCAACCGAGCGGGGGTTCGAGGGCTGACCCTAGTGACCTCCTTGTGATCAGTTCAAATCACACGATCAAAAAATCGGTCGCGGGAAACATTCTTTACCGATAACGCACAGCCCGTGATGATCTTCTGACGCTACGTCGCGCGCAGGGGGCTGCCAATTCGGGCATAGGGCCCAGGAGTTGCCGAGTACCCCTTTAGCTCCGCGAAAGCCGCTTCAGGAGCACCGCCGAAGCCACCGGCCGCGCACCCGCCTTGGCGATGCCGTCGGCCACCTCGCGGTCGGTCGAGACGACGACCACGGGCCGCCCCGGCGGCTCCGCGCGCACCAGCTGGCGGATCAGTTCGTCAGCGGTGACACCGGGCTTGGAGAAGAGCACCCGCACCCCGCGCGGCGGCGCGAGCAGCACGGGCGCGGCCAGCTCGGCGCCGTCGAAGACACAGGTGACCTCGGCGCCCGACTGGAGGGCCAGCTGCGAGAGCGAACCGAGCAGGCGCAGCCGCTGCTTGTCCAGCGGCATGGTCGGATAGCCGGTCTTGGTGACGTTGTAGCCGTCGACGACCAGGTGCGCCTGGGGCAGGGCGAGGAGCTGGTCGAGGATGGCCGGGTCGTTCTCGGAGAGGGCGCGGGCGGCGATGTCCTTGGGCGACATCCGCCCCGGCTCCACGGCGTCCACGGTCTCCGCGGGCCGCACGGACACCGGCGGCAGCGCCAGCTCGCGCCGCAGCCCCTGGGCCGCGTCCAGGACCGTGTCGAGCAGCAGCCGCAGCCGCATGTCCTCGACGCTGCGTCCCTCGCGCGCCGCCCGGCGGCTGGCCTCCAGGGCGGCCTCCGTCTCGGCGAGCCGCGCCTTGAGCCGGCGCGTCTCGCTCTCGGCGGCGGACACCTGCGCCTGCCCCTCGGCGCGCGCGGCCTCGATCTCGGCGGCGGCCTTGCGCAGCGCGGCCTCGCCGCGCTTGACGTCGCTGAGCGCGCCGCGCAGCTTGCGGTGCATCGATTCGGCTTCCTTGCGCGCCGCTTCGAGCTCCGTGCGCAGCCGCTCGGTCTCCGCCCTGGTCTGGCCGCGGGCGGCGGCGAGTTCCTCGCGCAGCCGCTCCAGCTCGGCGCGCGTCTCGTCGTCGACGCGCTCGGCGTCGGCGCGCTGCGCCTCCTCGCCCGCGGCGGTGACCAGCTTCACCCAGCCCGCGGGGCGCAGCACATAGGCGGCGGCCGCCACGTCCAGGGGGTCGGCGGCGGGCGGCGGCGAGCCCGCGTCCAGGGCGCCCGCGAGCTCGGGCTGGACCTCTCTGAGACGTTCGCCGATGCGCTGCCTGAAGAGCGTGTCGTTCTCCAGCGCGGCGGCCATGGCGTTGCCCGCGAACTTCGCGCGCCGGGTGGGCGTGAAGCGCGCGTACTGCCGCAGCTGGGCGGGCAACTCGGCGAGGGTGAGGCCGCCGAAGCCGTCCGAGACAAGCCGCACCACCCGCCGGCGCACCCCGTCGGGCAGCGGACGGTCGAGCACCTCAGCGGTGCCGTCGTCCGGCTCCCCGCCTGCGCTCTCCACCATCCGTCACCCCACTAGCTGTGCGGGTCCCGCTCCTCAGTCAGGAGCCGGTGCCCGGCCTGTCCACGAGTTCCACCTGATCCACCGCGTTGCACCAGCGGCAGCGCACCGACTCGATGCTCTCACTGACCACCTCGCGTTCCTCGACGTTCGCCTCTCCGGCCAGGTCGAGATGCACATACTCGACGACCTTGGAGCTCCGGGTCACGTCGAAACGCGTGAGGTTGCCGCACAGCGTGCAGCGCCACCGGGTGGTGGCGGTCGGCAGAGGAACCGTCATCGTGGCTGCTTTCCCTCGGTTTCCATGGTGCGTATTGCCCGTAACCCTAAGGCCTGTAAGGGGCACCTCGCGGCGGCGAGGCGGTCTGTACGGTTTCTTGGCGTTACGTCATGCTCTGTCCATGATCCACGCATGGGGTACGAAGACGGGCCGGCTGCTCACGGGCGGGTCCGCCCCGGTGACGTACGGACTGATCACCGTCTGCTGCGCGGTCTTCCTCATCTCCCCTCTCTCCGGGTTCAACCCGGCCTACGGCACCGGCGACCAGCTGCTCGGCGCGCAGCAGGTCTACTTCGAGCGGTGGGGCGTGGTCCCCGTCGAACTCCTCAGCGGCGCCCCGCGCGCCGCTCTCGGACCGTTCACCGCCCTGTTCGTGCACGGCAGCTGGCTGCATCTGCTCGGGAACATGCTGTTCCTGTACGTGTTCGGGGCCATGGTCGAGGAACGCATGGGGCACCTCCGGTACGCGCTCTTCTACGTCTGCTGCGGATACCTCGCGCTGCTCGCGTACGCGGCCGCGCACGCGGGCTCCGACCAGACGCTCGTGGGGGCCTCAGGGGCGATCTCCGCCGTCCTCGGCGCCTTCCTGTATCTCTTCCCTCGGGCGCGCGTCACCAGCCTCTTCCCGTTCCTCTTCTTCCTGCCGCTGCGCTTCCCGGCGTGGGTGGTGCTGCCGTTCTGGGTGGTGCTCCAGTGGCTCGCGGCGGGGCAGGGCGGTAAGGGCACGGGGGTGGCCTATCTGGCGCACCTGGTGGGCTTCTCGCTCGGCTTCGTCTTCGCGTGGGGGTGGAGTGTGCGGAGGGCTAGAGTGCAGGGACAAGGCAGCGCACCGGCCACCGAGGGAGACAGCCAGCCGTGATCACCGCGATCGTGCTCATCAAGACCAGCGTGGACCGGATTCCGGAGATCGCCGAGTCGATCGCCGCGCTCGACTCCGTGAGCGAGGTCTTCTCCGTGACCGGTACGTACGACCTGATCGCGATGGTCCGGGTGCCGCGCCACGACGACCTGGCCGATGTCATCCCCGGCCGGATCAGCAAGATCCCCGGCGTCGAGGCGACCGACACGCACGTGGCGTTCCGCACGTACTCGCAGCACGACCTGGAAGCCGCCTTCGCGATCGGCCTCGACTCCTAGGCACGCCCGGGGCAGGCGCCGCACGCCGCCCGCACGCGGGTTCATGAAGGTTTCTTCATCCGCGGCTCATCCTGACGGTGCGGCGCGGCGGCCACCCTCGCACTCATGGTCTTCTCCCACCGCATGGCCGCCCTGGCCGCCGTCGTCGCGATCCCGCTCGGCATCGCCGCGACCAGCTACGTCCTGACGGACAACCCCGAGCAGCCCAAGGCGCCGCCCAAGGTGGAGCTGCAAAGCGACCCGCCGTCCTCGGAGCCGGCCTCCCCCCGGCCCACCCCGAGCGACGAGAAGGTCTCCCCGCCACCGGTGAGCGAGAACACCGGCGAGAAGCCGCGCGAAGAGCCGCGGGAGAAGCCGAGGGAAGAGCCGGGCAAAAAGCCCGGCGGGAACCCCTCGAACGACGACAGGGGCAGCCACGACACCGCCAACAGCGACGACACGGCCGGCAGCGACGACTCCGACGACGACGGACCGGGCGAGGGCGACGACGACGGCCCCGGTGACGACGGCTGAACCCCGGCGCCACTGGATATCCGCTCGGGTCCGCATCCTGCTGTGGCTGCTCGTCGTGATGGCCGTCGCGCTCACCGCGGTGGCGGCCACCACACGCTCGGTCCTGCTCCGCGACGTCGACCACCGCATCGACCGGCTCCTCGCCCAGGAGACCGCCGAGTTCACCAACCTCGCGCGCGAGGGCGTCGACCCGCACACCGGCGAGAGGTTC
The DNA here is from genome assembly GCF_055572995.1 of Streptomyces sp. NPDC030245. NCBI lineage: Bacteria > Bacillati > Actinomycetota > Actinomycetes > Kitasatosporales > Streptomycetaceae > Streptomyces > Streptomyces sp. NPDC030245. Next base: position 442,306 of record NZ_JBVICF010000006.1, read on the forward strand.
ACCGCCCCCGACCCGCTCCTGCGGCTCTTCCTGTCCCGGCAGTACGCCGACCCCGACGAGGAGCTCCTCGGTCTGGTCGGCCGCACCGGCAGGGCGCCCGCCAAGAAGGAGCAGGCCCGCGAACCGCGGATCGACCATCCGCTGGCCGAGGACCCCGCCGCGCTGCGGGCCGTCTTCGACTCCCCGGACGCCACCGGCACGCTCCACCGCGACCGGGGCGAGGTCCGCTGGGCGAAGGTGGAGATCAAGGCGGGCGACGGCCACCCGGCCGCGGCGTTCGTCGTGGCGTTCCACCCGGCGCGCGAACAGGACAGGGCGGGCGACGTCTTCGCCATGCTGCTCGCCATCTCCGGCGTGGCGCTGTTGATGACGACGGGCATCGGCTGGGCGGTCGCGGGCCGCATCCTCAAGCCGGTGCGGCTGGTGCGCTCGACCGCGGCGCAGCTCACCGAGCAGGATCTGACCCGGCGCATCCCGGTCCAGGGCCGGGACGACGTCGCGGCGCTCGCCGAGACGTTCAACGGCATGCTGGACCGCCTGGAGCGGGCGTTCGCCGCGCAGCGCGAGTTCGTCGACGACGCGGGCCACGAGCTGCGCACGCCCATCACCATCGTCCGCGGCCATCTGGAGCTGATGGGCGACGGTCCCGGCGAGCGCGAGGAGACCGTCCGCATAGTGACGGAGGAGCTGGACCGGATGAGCCGCATCGTCGAGGACCTGCTGCTGCTCGCCAAGGCCGAGCGCCCCGACTTCGTCACCCCAGAGCCGGTGCAGCCGGCCGAGCTGACGGCGGACGTCTTCGTCAAGGCACGGGCGATCGGCGACCGCGACTGGCGCCTCACCGAGGTCGTCGACGCCGAGACCTGCCTCGACCCGCAGCGCATCACCCAGGCGATGGTGCAGCTGGCGCAGAACGCCGTCCAGCACACCGCCCCGGGGCAGCGGATCGGCATCGGCTCACGGCTGCGGGCGGGACGCATCGAGCTGTACGTCGCCGACAGCGGCCCCGGCGTACAGGCGCAGGACGCCGAGGTGATCTTCGAGCGGTTCCGCCGCGGCACCGCGCGGCGCGGCTCCCGCGCCACCGGGGCGGGGCTCGGCCTCGCCATCGTGAAGGCCATCGCCGAGGGCCACGGAGGCCGCGTCGAGCTGCGCCCCACGGACGGCGGCGGCGCCACCTTCGTACTCGTACTCCCGCAGGGACAGCCGGAAGGGGCGGAGCGGCAGTGAACCGCATACTCATCGTCGAGGACGAGGAACGCATCGCCTCCTTCGTCGAGAAGGGCCTGCGCGCCAACGGCTTCACGACCACCGTGGTCGGTGACGGCGAGAGCGCCTACGACTACGCGCTGACCGGCGGCTTCGACCTGATCGTCCTGGACATCGGGCTGCCGGGACAGGACGGCTTCACGGTCCTGCGCCGGCTGCGCGAGGCCCGTGTGACCACCCCTGTCATCGTGCTGACCGCGCGGGACTCGGTGCGGGACACGGTGGCGGGTCTGGAGGGCGGCGCCGACGACTGGATGACCAAGCCGTTCCGCTTCGAGGAGCTGCTCGCCCGGGTGCGGCTGCGGCTGCGCACGGCGGCCGGGGCGCCCGAGGTGACGGTGTTGCGCAGCGGGGAGCTCACGCTGGACCTGCGGACCCGCAGGGCGCGTTCGGCCGAGCGCACGGTGGACCTGACGGCGCGTGAGTTCGTGCTTCTGGAGCTGTTCCTGCGCCATCCCGGGCAGGTCCTGTCGCGGGAGCAGATCCTCTCCCACGTGTGGGGGTACGACTTCGACCCGGGCTCCAACATCGTGGACGTCTACGTCCGCGCGCTGCGCAAGAAGCTGGGCTCGGAGCGGGTGGAGACGGTGCGCGGGATGGGGTACCGGCTGCCGGAGTGAACCGGGCGTCGACTCGGTGGGGCCGTGCGTCGGCTCGGCGGAACCGGGCGTCGGCTCGGCGGAATCGGGCGTCGGCTCGGCGGAATCGGGCGTCGGCTCGTGAAATTCCTTTCATCCGCGCCTCATTGAGGGCTCACGGCGCCGCACCACGCTGAACGCGTGACCTTGAACCTGCGGCAGGCCGTGACCCTCTGCGCGGCGCTCAGCGTCTGCGCCCTCCTCGCGGTCCCGGGGAACTTCCCGGGGCTCGGCGCCGACGCCCGCCTGACCCTCGCCGTCTTCACCCTCGCGACCTGCGCGTGGATCGGCACACCGATCGACGACACGTACATCGCGCTCGGCGCGGGTCTCGCGCTCACCGCGACCGGCGTGATCAGCAGCGACACCCTGTTCGGCACCCTCGGCGACGAGACGGTGTGGCTGCTGATCTGCGCCTTCGTCCTTGCGGCGGCCGTGACGCGCAGCGGGCTCGCCGGCCGGGCGGCGGCCTTTCTGGTCAGCGGGGCGCGCAGCGTACGGCAGTTGACGCATCTGACGACGGCGGCGCTGGTCGTGACCGCGTTCGCGGTGCCGGCGACGTCGGGGCGCGCCGCGCTCGCGCTGCCCGTCTTCCTCGCGCTCGCCAAGGTCCTCTCCGACCGGAAGCGACTGGTCGTGATGCTGGCACTGCTCTTTCCGACCGTCATCCTTCTCTCCGCGGTCGCGACTCTGATCGGTGCGGGAGCACATCTGATCACCGTGTCGGTGCTGTGGGAGGCGACCGGCGAGCGGATCGGCTTCACGCAGTGGCTCCTGCTCGGCCTGCCGCTCGCCATGACGTCATCCCATCTGGCGGCGGAGGCCGTTCTGTTGACGACCACCCGGCGCGCCGACCGCCGCGGCCCGGTCCACATCACCCTCGACCAGCTCCAGGAGCACAGCGAACAGCCCGTCACCGGGCCCTGGGAGGCCGCCGAGACACGCTGCGCCCTGCTGCTCGCCACCGTCGTCGTCCTGTGGTGCAGCGAACCGCTGCACCAGGTGCCGCCCGCCGTCGTCGCGCTGATCGGCGCGGTCGTGGCCTCCTCGCCCGCCCTCGGCACGGTCCGCCTCAAGGACGCCCTCAAGACGGTGCCCTGGGCGCTGCTGCTCTTCATGGCGGCGACGATGGCGATGGGCGTCGCGCTCGCCGACTCGGGGGCGGCGAGGTGGCTGGTCTCCGGGCTGCCCCTCGACCTGTCCCCGTGGCTCTTCCTCACCGTGGTGGTCGCGGTCAGCACGGCCGCCCACCTCGTCCTTCAGTCCCGCTCGGCGCGCTCCTCGGTCCTGGTCCCGCTGGTCGTCGCGGCGGCCGCCGGCGCGGGCGTCAACCCCGTCGCCGCCGCGCTCGCCTCCACGGCCGCGGCCGGCTTCTGCCACACGCTGCCCGCCTCGGCGAAACCCGTCACCCTCTTCGCCGAGATCCCGGACACCCCCACCTACACCCCGCGGGACCTGCTCCGCCTCTCCGCGGTCCTCGCCCCGCTGACCGCCGCGCTCGTCCTGCTCTTCGCCGTGACGCTCTGGCCGCTGCTCGGTGTCCCCGTCCGCTGACCCCGCCCTCGCACCCACCCTGGAGACCCGCATGCTGACCCGTTTCGCCATCGCCCCCAGCGGCTTCAAGGAGTCCCTCTCCGCGAGCTCCGCGGCCGAGGCCATCGCCGCGGGCGTACGCCGTGTCGTCCCGCACGCCGAGACCGATCTGATCCCGTTGGTGGACGGCGGCGAGGGCACCGCCCGCGCGCTGGCCGCCGCGGGCGGCGGGCGGCTCGTCGCGCTGCCCGCGACCGGGCCCGTCGGCCAGCCGGTCGGCACGCACTTCGCCCTGCTGCCCGACGGCACCGCGGTCGTCGAGATGGCGGCCGTGGCGGGGCTCTCGCTGGTCCCCCGGGAGCTGCGGGACCCGGGCGCCACCACGACGTACGGCGTGGGCGAGCTGATCCGTGCCGCACTCGACGCGGGCGCCCGCCGCGTCCTCGTCGGCTGCGGCGACTCGGGCACCTCGGACGGCGGCGCGGGCGCCCTCCAGGCTCTCGGCGCCCGGCTCCTCGACGCGGACGGCTGGGAACTGCCGCACGGCGGACGGGAGTTGACGCGGCTGAGCCGCATCGACCCGAGCGGCCTCGACCCGCGCCTCGCGGCCACCGAGATCCGCGTCGCCTGCAACCCCTTCAACGTCCTGTGCGGCGAGCGCGGCGTCGCCCGCGTCTTCGGCCCCCAGAAGGGCGCGACACCGCAGCAGGTCGAGCAGCTGGCGGCCGCCCTGGAGCACTGGGCGCACATCCTCACGCGGGACCTGCCCGTGCGGACCGACCTCTTCGAGGGACCCGGCACGGGCGCGTCGGGCGGCCTCGGCGCCGGGCTCGCCGCCCTCGGCGCCGCGCTGCTCCCCCGCTTCGACGTGCTGCTCGAACGGCTCGACCTCGACGACCGGCTGGCCCGCGCCGACCTGGTCATCACCGCGGAGGGCGCCCTCGACCACCAGACCCCGCGCGGCAAGGTGCCCGCCGAGGTGGCCCGCCGCGCGAAGCGGTCCGGGCGTCCGGTCCTGGTCCTCGCGGGCACGATCGGGGCCGGCGCACACACGGTCCGCGCGCTGGGCGTGGACGCGTACAGCGCGATCCTGCCCGCCCCGGTCTCGCTGACGGAGGCGCTCGGCCGGGGCGGCGAGTTCCTCACCGACGCGACGGAGCGGGCCCTGCGGATGATCCAGCTCGGCTCACGGCTGCCCGGGGGCCGGCTGCCCGCGGGTCAGGCGGCGGCGCTGGTGTCCGGCACGCAACGCCCGTCCTCGGTGCGGTAGTTCCACCGCGCGCCGTCCGACACCAGCTCCTTGACGGCGCGCACGAACCGCTCGACGTGCTCGTCGGGGGTGCCGGCGCCGAAGCTCACGCGGATGGCGTTCAGCGACTTCTCGCCGGGCGCGGCCTCGGGTGCGCCGCACTCGCCGGGCTCGTCGGGCTCGCCGCCGAGCAGGGTGCGCACCAGCGGGTGGGCGCAGAACAGGCCGTCCCGTACGCCGATGCCGTACTCGGCGGAGAGCGCGGCGGCGAAGTGCGAGCTGTTCCAGCCGTCCACGACGAAGGAGATGACGCCCACGCGCGGCGCGTCGTCCCCGAAGAGCGAGAGCACCCGCACGGCGGGCACCTCGGCGAGCCCCTCGCGCACCTTCGCGATCAGGTACTGCTCGCGGGCGACGAGCTGGTCGAAGCCCGCCTCGGTGAGCGCCTTGCAGGCGGCGGCGATCGAGTAGACGCCGATGACGTTCGGCGAACCGGCCTCGTGGCGGGCCGCGGTGTCGTGCCACTCCACGTCCACGCCGCCGCCCGCCTCCTTGGGGCGCCGCGCCACCTTCCGCGAGGCTCCGCCGCCCGCGAGGTACGGCTCGGCCTCCCGCAGCCAGTCGGCGCGGCCCGCGAGGACGCCGGAGCCGAACGGCGCGTACAGCTTGTGCCCGGAGAAGGCGACCCAGTCGACGTCCAACTCGCTGATGGAGACGGGGTGGTGGGGGGCGAGCTGCGCGGCGTCGAGCACGATCCGGGCGCCGTGCGCGTGCGCGGCGGCGGCCAGCTCCCGCACCGGCCACAGCTCACCGGTGACGTTGGAGGCGCCGGTGACGCACACCAGCGCCGGGCCGTGGGGCTCGCGGTCGGCGAGGGCCCGCTCCAGGGTCTGGACGGCCTCGTCGGGGGTGCGCGGCGCGTTCAGGTAGGTGACGCGGGCGTTCCGCCACGGCAGGAGCGAGGCGTGGTGCTCGGTCTCGAAGACGAAGACCTCGCAGCCGGCGGGCAGGGCGGCCGCGAGCAGGTTCAGCGAGTCGGTGGTGGAGCGGGTGAACACGACCTGGTCATCCTCCCGGCAGCCGAGGAACTCGGCGACGGCGACCCGGCTGTTCTCGAACAGGTCGGTGGAGAGCTGCGACAGGTATCCGGCGCCGCGGTGCACGCTGCCGTAGTACGGCGCGTACGCGGCCACGTCGTCCCACACCCGCTGAAGCGCCGGCGCGCTCGCCGCGTAGTCGAGCGCGGCGTAGCTCACCTCGCCGCCGGTGACCAGCGGAACGGTGACGTCCCTGCCGAGGACCGGCAGCGGTGCACAGACGGCGGCGTCGACGGCGACAGCGGAAACAGACATGGCGAACTCCCGTAAGAGGCAAGTGAGTTCACTGCGTCGACGCCCGGACGCCGGAGGCGGGGCGGTGCAGTGATGAAGAGAAGAAGGGTGCGCGGAAAGGGGCCGGAAGGCCCTAGCACATTCGCTTGCTCACGAGACTGCTCCCTTGAGGACCAGGACCCCAGGGCTGTGACATCCACCGATGTCCAGGGGTCCGCGCTTGCCATACGCCTTGCTGCGTACGACCTGGTCTTCACCCGGGGCACCCCGCCACGGACGGAGGGTTGCCGGACAGCGGGCCGGGGCCGTAGTCGCTGTCACTCATGACCTGTGCAGCATCTTGCCACACGATCTTCGACGCGCAAGGCGCAGTCCAGGATCCGGACTGCGCCCTGCGTCACACCGTTGTGCGTGAGGACGGCTCTCAGCGGTTGCTCGCGGCCACCCAGCGCTCCAGGGCCTTCTTCGCGGCCCCCGAGTCGATCGCCCGTGCCGCCCGCGCCATCCCGGCGCTGATCTGCACGGCCAGCGGCTCGTCGGTGGGCGTCAGGGCGGCCAGCGCCGCCGCCGAGTTCAGCAGCACCGCGTCCCGCACCGGCCCGCTCTCCCCGTCGAGCAGCCGCAGCGCCACCTCCGCGTTGTACGAGGCGTCGGCGCCCCGCAGCGCCTCGACGGGCACCAGGTCGAGCCCGACGTCCCGGGGGTCGAAGGCCTCCTCGCGCACGGCGCCGTCCCGCACCACCCAGACCCGGGAGGTGGACGTCGTCGTCAGCTCGTCGAGCCCGTCGTCGCCGCGGAAGACGAGCGACGAGTGGCCCCGCTCCGCGAAGACGCCCGCCACGATGGGGGCCATCCGGGGGTCGGCGACCCCGACCGCCTGGGCGCGCACCTTGGCCGGGTTGGTGAGCGGGCCGAGGAGGTTGAAGACGGTCCGGATGCCCAGCTGGCTGCGGGCGGCACCGGCGTGGCGCAGCGCCGGGTGGAACTTCACGGCGAAGCAGAACGTGATGCCCGCCTCGTCGGCGACCTCGACCACCCGCTGCGGGGTGAGGTCGAGATTGACGCCGAGCTTCTCCAGCACGTCGGAGGCGCCGGACGCGCTGGAGGCGGCGCGGTTGCCGTGCTTGACGACCTTCGCGCCCGCGCCCGCGACGACGATCGCGGACATGGTCGAGATGTTGACGGTCTTGGCGCCGTCGCCGCCGGTGCCCACGATGTCGACGCTCGGTCCCGGCACGTCGATGACGTTGGCGTGCGCGTACATGGCGCGTACCAGACCGGAGATCTCCTCGACGGTCTCGCCCTTGGCCCGCAGCGCGACCACGAAGCCGGCGATCTGGGCGTCAGTGGCCTCGCCGCGCATGATGCGGTCCATGGCCCAGGCCGTGTCGTCGGCGCTCTGGTCACGGCCCGCGAGCAGGGCGTTCAGTACGTCGGGCCAGGAACGGCCCGCCGCGGTGTCGCCTCCTGCGGGGGTCACAGCGTTCATAGCCGCTCCTGGTCTGTCCGTCTGCCTATGAGTGGGACCACCCTATCCAGCCTCCGGGACGGCAAAGAGCCCCGTCCAGGCAATGGACGGGGCTCTTGCTGTGGCGACCATGGGAGAGGTCAGAGCTTCAGAGCTCGGGAATGATCAGTGGTGGCCGTGGCCGCTCGTGATCTCCTTGTACTCGTCGGCGGTGGGCTTGGGGATCTGACCCTCTTCCCCGAAGTAGCCCTTGGAGAGCTTGGCCCGCAGCTTCTGCGAACCGGACACCTTGCGCTTGACGCCGTTCTCGTCGACCGCGGGGCCGAGCTCGACCGGCTTGTACTGCTCGTGCGCGGTGAGCGTGTGCAGCTGCTCCTTGCTGAGCGGCTCGTGGACCTCGATGAACTCACCGTGCGGCAGCCGCTTGATGATGCCCGACTCGCGGCCGTGCAGCACCTTGTCGCGGTCACGCCGCTGCAGACCCAGGCAGATCCGCTTGGTCACGATGAAGGCGATGACCGGTCCGACGAAGAAGGCGATCCGGACGAACCAGGTGATCGCGTTCAGCGACAGGTGGAAGTGCGTGGCCCACAGGTCGTTGCCACCACCGACCAGCATGACCATGTACGCCGTGATCCACGCGACACCGAAGGCCGTGCGGGTCGGGGCGTTGCGCGGGCGGTCCAGGATGTGGTGCTCGCGCTTGTCGCCGGTGACCCAGGACTCGATGAACGGGTAGACGGCGATGGCCACGAGGACCAGCGGGAAGACGATGACCAGCGGGATGAACACACCCAGGACGAGCGTGTGACCCCAGAGGTTGATCTCCCAGCCCGGCATGACACGGATCAGACCCTCGGCGAAGCCCATGTACCAGTCGGGCTGGGCGCCGGTGGACACCTGGTCCGGGCGGTACGGGCCGATGGCCCAGATCGGGTTGATCGAGGCGATCGCCGCGATGACCGCGATGACACCGAAGACCAGGAAGAAGAAGCCTCCGGCCTTGGCCATGTAGACGGGCAGCAGCGGCATGCCGACGACGTTCTTGTTGCTCTTGCCGGGGCCCGCGAACTGCGTGTGCTTGTGGTAGAAGACCAGGATCAGGTGCGCCACCACGAGGCCGAGCATGATGCCCGGCAGCAGCAGGATGTGGACCGAGTAGAACCGGGCCACGAAGTCGCCGCCGGGGAACTCGCCGCCGAACAGGAACATCGACAGGTACGTGCCGACGATCGGCACCGACAGGATGGCGCCCTGCATGAAGCGGACACCCGTGCCGGAGAGCAGGTCGTCCGGGAGCGAGTAACCGGTGAAGCCGGTGAACATGCCGAGGACGAACAGCAGGAAGCCGAAGAGCCAGTTGACCTCACGCGGCTTGCGGAACGCACCCGTGAAGAACACGCGCATCATGTGCACGAACATGCCGGCGAGGAAGATCAGCGCCGCCCAGTGGTGGATCTGCCGGATCAGCAGACCACCGCGCACATCGAAGGAGATGTGCATGGTCGAGTTGAACGCCTCCGACATCAGCTGTCCCTGCATCGGGACGTAGCTGCCGTGGTACTCCACCTCGTTCATCGACGGGTGGAAGAACAGCGTCAGGTACACACCCGTGAGGATGATGATGATGAAGCTGTACAGGCAGATCTCGCCGAGCATGAAGGACCAGTGGTCCGGAAAGATCTTGCGCATGTTGGCCTTGGCGAGGGAGTAGATCCCCAGCCGGCCGTCGGCCCAGTCGGCGACGCGCTCGCCGGCGGGCGCTTGCTTGCGCTGTTCGTTGGAGGAAGTGGTGGTGGTGCTCATCCGCGCTCCCAGAAGGCAGGACCGACGGGCTCTTCGAAGTCGCCGAGCGCCTCGAGGTAGCCCTTTTCGTTCACGCCGATGCGCAGCTGCGGCAGGGCGTGACCAGCCGGGCCGAAGATGACTCGGGCACCGTCGGAGAGATCGAAGGTGGACTGGTGGCACGGGCAGAGGACGTGGTGCGTCTGCTGCTCGTACAGGGAGATCGGGCAGCCCACGTGGGTGCAGATCTTGGAGTACGCCACGATGCCTTCGTGCGACCACTCCAGCTCGCGCTTGTCCTTGATGTTCTCCGGCTGAATCCGGACGATCATCAGGGCGGCCTTGGCGATCTGGGTCTGGAAGTCGTGGTCGTGCTCCGACATGCCCTCGGGCATGGCGAAGGTCAGCGACCCGACCTGCACGTCCGCGGGACGCAGCGGCTCGTGGGTGTTCATGTTCACGAGCATCTTGCCCTTGGCCCACTTGGTGTGCCGGAGCTTGTCCTCGGGCAGCGGCCCGAGGTCACGCAGCAGGACGACACCGGAGAGCGGGACCAGGGCCAGCGCGCCGAACATCGTGTTGCGGATCAGCTTGCGCCGCCCGAAACCCGACTCCTCGGCGCCCTGCTTGAAGTCCGCCATGACCTTGGCGCGGACCTCGGGCTCGGCCGCGATCTCGTGCCGCTCGTCGGTCATCTCGACGTCGGACATCAGGGTGCGGGCCCAGTGGACCGCGCCCGCGCCGATGCAGAACAGCGCCACGCCGAGGGTCGTGCCCAGGGCGAAGTTGAGGCCGCTGGTGTGCCCGATCGGCCAGATGAAGACGCTCTTGTCGGCCGGGATCGCCACGTACGAGGCGATGAAGCCGACGGTCGCGATCATCGACAGCGTGAACAGGAACGCCACGGCACGCTCGGAACGCCGGGCGGCCCGCTCGTCGATGTCCTGGACGCGGTGCTCGTGGGGCGGCAGCCCCGGGTCGGCGAACGGGTTGTCCTCCGCGGTCGCCACCGAGCCGTGCTCGGTCTCCTGCTTGCTGGGCAGGTTCTCTTCTGGAATCTCTTGGCTACTCATGACTTCTTGGCCTTTGCGGTCCGAGCGGCGACCCACACGGCGACCGCGATCAGCGAGCCGAGACCGAAGATCCAGCCGAAGAGGCCTTCACTGACCGGACCCAGACCACCCAGCTTCAGACCACCAGGGCTCTGGGTCTTCTCGCCGTTGACCGCGTCGAGGTACGCGATGATGTCCTTCTTGCTCTTCTCCGGCATCGTGGTGTCGGGGAAGGACGGCATGTTCTGCGGGCCGGTCTGCATGGCCTCGTAGATGTGCTTCGGGGAGACACCTTCGAGCGACGGCGCGAACTTGCCGTGCGTCAGCGCGCCACCTTCACCGGTGAAGTTGTGGCACTGGGCACAGTTGGTGCGGAACAGCTCACCGCCCTTGGCGATGTCCGCTCCGTCCGGGCTGTACTGCTTCTCGGTCGGAACCGAAGGACCGGCACCCAGCGACGAGATGTACGCCGCCAGCTGGTCGATCTGGGCCTGGTTGTAGATGACCTTCTTCTTGGGCGCCTGGGCACCCGGCTGCTGGAGCGGCATACGACCGGTGCCGACCTGGAAGTCGACAGCGGCGGCGCCGACGCCCACCAGGCTCGGACCGTCGGAGGAGCCCTGACCGCCGGTTCCGTGGCAGCTGGAGCAGCCCACGGCGTAGAGCTTCTTGCCCTCGTCGATGGCGAGGGACTGGGCGGTGTCATCGGCCTGCGCCTTGTCCGCCGGCGCGAACGCGGCGTACAGCCCCCCGGTGGCCGCCAGCGCGAGGAGTAGGACGACGACCGCCGCCAGCGGATGGCGTCGTCGTGCGGAGAGCTTTTTCACGGATTACCCCGGTGTCAGGATCTTCTGCGTCGATGCTTCAGGAATATTTCGGATGTGTCGCGTCAGCGACCTGCCACTTACTTGATCATGTAGATCGTCGCGAAGAGGCCGATCCAGACCACATCGACGAAGTGCCAGTAGTAGGACACGACGATGGCTGCGGTCGCCTGCTCGTGGGTGAATCGCCTGGCGGCATAGGTGCGCCCCAGGACCAGCAGGAAGGCGATCAGGCCGCCTGTCACGTGCAGTCCGTGGAAGCCGGTGGTCAGGTAGAAGACCGAGCCGTACGGGTCGGACGAGAGCGAGAGGCCCTCGTGCTTGACCAGCTCGGTGTATTCGTACACCTGACCGCCGATGAAGATCGCACCCATGATGAAGGTGACGATGAACCACATCCGGAGCTTCTTCACGTCACCGCGCTCGGCTGCGAACACACCGAGCTGACACGTGAGGGAGGAGAGCACCAGGATCGTGGTGTTCGTCGCCGAGAACGGGAAGTTCAGGGCCGAAGCCATTTCCTTCCAGTGATCAGGACCTGTCACCGATCGCAGGGTGAAGTACATCGCGAAGAGGGCCGCGAAGAACATCAGCTCGGAACTCAACCAGATGATGGTTCCGACGCTGGTGAGGTTCGGTCGATTGACCGGCGGGTGCGCGTGCCCGGTATCTACTGTCGTTGCTGTCGCCACGACCGACATTATGTCGGTCGCTTATCCCGCCCTCACCCCGGGGGGTGCCGTTCGGAGTGTCTGCACTCCGTGTCCTGCCCGGATGGCCCATCGGAGGCCTCTCCGAACCGGTGTTGACGGGGTGTCGGGAGGAGTAGCATCCGCGCATCGGTTCCTGATCCATGACGGCACAGCCCAGCACAGCTCAATGATCTGGAGGAACAATGCAGCCGACCGCCACGGTGCTGGTCTACAGCGACAACGCGAGCACCCGCGAGCAAGTCCGGTTGGCCACCGGCCGCAGGCCGGCCGCCGACGTTCCCCAGGTCCGGTTCATCGAGTGCGCGACGCCGCACGCGGTCATCAAGGAACTCGACCGGGGCGGCGTCGACGTCTGTGTGCTGGACGGCGAGTCGGCGCCCGGCGGCATGGGCGTCTGCCGCCAGATCAAGGACGAGGTCTTCCAGTCGCCGCCCGTGCTGCTGCTCATCGGGCGCCCGCAGGACGCCTGGCTGGCCACCTGGAGCCGGGCGGAGGCCGCGGTGACCCTGCCGGTCGACCCGGTGGAGTTCGCACAGGCCCTGGCCGCCCTGCTGCGCACCAGGACGGCCGTGGAGGCCTGAGCGGCCACTGATGTACGTGCGAAGGGCCCGCGCCACGGCGCGGGCCCTTCTCGTGCGCCTCTGACGGGCTCTGTGCCGGACCGCTAGACCCGCGGCCGCAGTCTGGCCGCGTCGGCCGCCGCGGGGCCCTCCTTGGCCCCGGTGCGCAGCGCGCTGCCCTCGCGCCACTTCTTCCAGCCCATGTTCCAGTCGCCGAGGCCGTTGCCGAACGTCGGCATGTCCTCTCCGTTGCTGTTGATGACCGTCACGAGGTCGCCCTGCCGGACCGTCTCGTAGAACCAGGCGGCGTTCCCCGTGCTCATGCCGGTGCAGCCGTGGCTGGTGTTCGCGGCCCCCTGCGACCCCACCGACCAGGGCGCGGCGTGCACGTACTCGCCGGAGTCGGTCACCCGTGTCGCGTAATAGACCATCTTGTCGTAGAAGTCCGACGCGCCGATGCTGGCACTGGTCATGCGTACGGAGTACTCCTTGCCCAGCACCACCTTGACGCCGTTGCGCGTGGAGTAGCCGGGCTTTCCGGTGGTCACCGGGATGGAGTTGATCTGCTTGCCGTTGCGGTAGACCGTCATGTAATGCGCGGCGGCGTCGGTGACGGCCTCGATGCGGTCGCCGATGGTCAGCTTGAGCGGCTTGGCCTCGCCGCCCCAGAGCCTGTCCCGGACCTTGAGGCCGGCGAGGTTGCTGGAGACGTGGACGGTCGCGCCGACCGGCCAGTACTCCTTCGGGCGGTAGTGCAGCGTCTCGCTGTCCACCCAGTGCCAGGCTCCCGTGGTGGCGGGCACCGAGCGGACCTTGAGGGCGCGTTCGACGATCGCCCTGGCCTCCTTGCCCTTCACCGGGGCGCTGAGGGCGGCCGTGACCGGCTGGCCGACGCCGTACTTGCCGGACCCGGGGCCGAAGGTGACCTTCAGCCGCTTCTTCTTGTCGGGCGTGTCGGTGTCGAAGGTCAGGACCTTCTGGCCCGGCGAACCCTCGTCGTCCTCGGTGCTCACCCGCACGGTGTAGTGGGCCCCTGCCGCCAGTGGAGTGGTGCTGCGCCACCTGGCGCCGTCCGCCGAGAGTTCACCCGCCACGTACCGCCCCATGGCGTCGGTGGCCGTCACGTCGGTGATGCGCCCGTCGCCGCCCTGGGCGGTGACCTCCAACGGCTTGTCCGGGTTCGCCTTCCGGCTGCCCGCCGGGGCGTTGAAGGCGATCTGGCCGGCCGCGTCGTACGGCTGCGCCGAGAGCGGGTGGCCGTCGGAGTCGCCGCAGGCCGTGGCCCCCGCGCCGAGGGCCGCCACCAGCATCGTGCAGCTCAGTACCGTGCGGATTCGCGGAGAGTGGCTCATAAACACACCGTATGAAGATTCATCAAGTGTGGCGCGCCGAGTGACCCGTAAGAGGGACGGAAGATACTCCGCACGCCGAAGGGCCCGGACGCTCCTCTCGGAGTGTCCGGGCCCTTCGGGTGCGGTTCGTGGACTACAGACTCACTGGGTCTGGTTCTCGCCGCGGTAGTACTCGAACACCCAGCCCCACAGGCCGATCAGGATGATCGGGGCCGAGAAGTACAGCAGCCACCAGCCGAAGACGACGCCCATGAAGGCGAGCGCGCCACCGACGGCCAGGGAGAGCGGCTGCCAGCTGTGCGGGCTGAAGAAGCCCACCTCGCCGGCCTCGTCCGCGACATCGGCCTCCTTGTTGTCCTGTGCGGAGGCGTCGACCCGCCGGGCCGTGAAGGCCAGGTAGTAGCCGATCATGATGCACAGGCCGAAGGCCAGGAAGAGCGCCGTGGTACCGGCCGGCTCCTTCGACCACACGCCATAGACGATCGCCATGGCGAGGACGAAGACGCTCAGCCAGATGAACATCTTGCCCTGGATCTTCACTTCGCGGCCTCCTTGTCGCCGCCGAACAGCGCGGTGTCCTTCTGCCCGTCGTTCTCGATGTGGCCGAGCGCCGCGATCTCAGGGTGGTGCAGGTCGAACGCCGGCGATTCCGAGCGGATGCGCGGCAGGGTGATGAAGTTGTGCCGCGGGGGCGGGCAGGACGTCGCCCACTCCAGCGAACGGCCGTAACCCCACGGGTCGTC
>NZ_JBVICF010000007.1:0-61608 GCF_055572995.1 Streptomyces sp. NPDC030245
CCGGCCTTTCGGCTTTCGCGTTTCCCTTTCCGGCGGTTCCGACTCTATCAGATCCTTTCGGGCCTGACTCCCAGTCAGCGGGAGGTGTCTTCGCGACTGTTGGGCCGTTCCGACGAGTGAGACTTTAGCGGAATCTCGGCTCCCGACCTAATCGGGGGCACCCTTTCGAACGCCGATTCCTCATTTCGCAAATACGCATGAAAACGAGCCGAAGGCGAGTCCCCGAAGGGCGCACGACGTCGATCGCTTGAATGGTTCTTGCGGAATGGCTGCCCGGGGACCGACCATGTGGTCGACGCTCACGTCGGGCAACTCGGAGAACACTACGTAGCGGCTCCGGGGGTGTCAACTCCTGACGGCGGGCCTCTGGAGGGCTACCCTGGCGGACGTGACTACACGTGCGTACGCCCAACTGTGGTGGGCCGCCTGACGGCGGCCGTACATACGCATGTACTCGACGGCCGCCGCTTCGGCGGCCGTTCTCGTTTCTCCCCCTGGAGGACCCGGAGCCCGGCCGCCGGGCCGGCGGTCCTGACCAGGAGGCGGAGAGATGACGAGGATCTTCAGCGGGGTCAAGCCGACGGGACACCTGACCCTGGGCAACTATCTGGGAGCCATCCGACAGTGGGCCGAGGTCGATCAGTACCGGGCGGAGGCGCTCTTCAGCATCGTCGACCTGCACGCGCTGACCGTGGAGCACGATCCCGGGCGGGTGCGCAGACTGAGCCGGCAGGCGGCGACTCTGCTGCTCGCGTCCGGGATCGACCCCGGGCGGGCCACCGTCTTCGTCCAGAGCCACGTGGACGAGCACGCCCGTCTCTCCTACCTGCTGGAGTGCGTCGCGTCCGACGGCGAGATGCGGCGGATGATCCAGTACAAGGAGAAGTCGGTCCTTGAGCAGGCCCGGGGCGGGAGCGTGCGGTTGTCGCTGCTCACCTATCCGGTGCTGATGGCGGCGGACATCCTGGCGTACGACGCCGACGAGGTGCCGGTCGGTGATGACCAGACCCAGCATGTGGAGCTGACGCGGGACTTGGCGGTGCGGTTCAACCAGCGCTACGGCCAGACGTTCGTGGTGCCGCGGGCCACGCCGCCGAAGGTCGCGGCGCGGGTCATGGACTTGCAGGACCCCACGTCGAAGATGGGCAAGTCCCACGACACGGGGGCCGGGATCGTCTACCTGCTCGACGAGCCGGACGTGGTGCGCAAGAAGGTCATGCGGGCCGTCACGGACAGCGGCAGCGAGGTCGCGTTCGACCGGGAGTCCAAGCCGGGGGTCTCGAATCTGCTGGAGATCCTCGCGGCTTGCCGGGGTGGGGACCCGGAGGCCTTGAGCGGTGCGTACGACTCGTACGGCGCACTGAAGAAGGACACCGCCGAGGCCGTGGTGGAGCTGCTCAGGCCCGTGCAGGAGCGGCACAAGGAGCTGGTCGCGGATCCCCCGTATGTGGAGGAGGTGCTGCGGCGGGGAGCCGAGCGGGCACGGGGCATGGCCAGGCCGACGGTGGACGGCGCCTATCGGGCGATCGGGCTGCTGCCTCCCGCGCGTGAGGACCGGTAGCCGGGCGCGGGGGTGACGTGAGCCGGTGGTGGAGGCGGGGTCCCCGGTGGGCCCCGCCTGCGCCGGGCGCTTCGTGGGTGTCGGCCCGTGGGGGCGTCAGCTGTTGTTGCCGGTGGCGAGTTCGCGGCTGCGGTCGCGGGCCGCTTCGAGGGCTGCGATGAGGGCCGCGCGTACGCCGTGGTTCTCCAGCTCGCGGATGGCGTTGATCGTCGTGCCGGCGGGGGAGGTGACGTTCTCGCGGAGCTTGACCGGGTGTTCGCCGCTGTCGCGGAGCATGACGGATGCGCCGACCGCGGCCTGGACGATCAGGTCGTGGGCCTTGTCGCGGGGGAGGCCGAGGAGGATGCCCGCGTCGGTCATGGCCTCGACGAGGAAGTAGAAGTACGCGGGTCCGGAGCCGGACAGGGCCGTGCAGGCGTCCTGCTGCGTCTCGGGCACCCGGAGCGTCTTGCCGACGGCTCCGAAGATCGCCTCCGCGTGGGCGAGTGCGGCGGCGGAGGCGTGGCTGCCGGCGGAGATGACGGACATGCCCTCGTCGACGAGGACAGGCGTGTTGGGCATGACGCGGACGACCGGGGTGGCCTCGGCGAGGCGCTCCTCGATGAAGGCGGTGGTGATACCGGCGGCGGCGCTGATGACCAGGCGGTCGGGGGTGACGTGCGGGGCGAGTTCGTCGAGCAGCTTGGCCATGTCCTGGGGCTTGCAGGCGAGGATCAGGGTGTCGGCCTGCTTGGCGGCGTCGGCGTTGCTGACGGGGGTGACGCCGTAGCGGGTGCGGAGCTCGTCGGCGCGTTCCTGACGGCGGGTGGTGACCAGCAGGTCCGCCGGTGCCCAGCCGCCGCGGATCATGCCGCTGAGCAGGGCTTCACCGATCTTTCCGGTGCCGAGGACTGCGACTTTCTGGCTCGTGCTGCTGCTCATGAACGGTGGCCTCCGGGGTTGCGTCGTCCGGGGGCCATCCTCGCACTGGGGTGCCGGGAGGAGCGGGGGTGTCCGGTGGGCGGAACGCCGGGGTCAGGCGGTGCGGCGGCGCAGGGTGGCCGCGCCGAGGGCCAGGACGAGGAGTGCGCAGCCGGCGACGATGACGACGTCGCGGACGAAGTCGCCGGTGATGTCGGGGTTGCGGAGGACTTCGTTCATGCCGTCGACGGCGTACGACATGGGGAGGACGTTGGAGATCCATTCGAGGACCGGCTGCATGTCGGCGCGTGGTGCGAACAGGCCGCAGAGGAGGAGCTGGGGGAAGATCACCGCCGGCATGAACTGGACGGCCTGGAACTCGGAGGCGGCGAAGGCCGAGACGAAGAGCCCCAGGGCCGTGCCGAGGAGGGCGTCGAGCAGGGCGATCAGGAGCAGCAGCCAGGCGGAGCCGGTGACGTCCAGGCCGAGGACCCACAGGGCGAGTGCGGTGGCGAGGGTCGACTGGACGACCGCCAGGGCGCCGAAGGCGAGGGCGTAGCCTGCGATGAGGTCGCCTTTGCCGAGGGGCATGGCGAGGAGACGTTCGAGGGTGCCCGATGTGCGTTCGCGGAGGGTGGCGATCGAGGTGACCAGGAACATCGTGATGAGGGGGAAGATCCCGAGGAGGGAGGCGCCGATGGAGTCGAAGGTCTGCGGGCTGCCGTCGAAGACGTAGCGCAGGAGGAGCAGCATCACGCAGGGGACCAGGATCATCAGCGCGATGGAGCGCGGGTCGTGGCGGAGCTGGCGCAGGACTCGGGCGGCGGAGGCGAGGGTGCGGTAGGTGCTCATCGGGGGCTCCTGGGCGGGACGGGGCGGCCGGTGTCGGCGGCGTCGACCAGGTGGAGGAAGGCTGCTTCGACCGTGTCGGAGTGGGTGCGGTCGCGCAGGGCGTCGGGGGTGTCCTCGGCGAGGATCCGGCCTTCGCGCATGAGAAGGAGGCGGTCGCAGCGCTCCGCCTCGTCCATGACGTGGGAGGAGACGAGGAGTGTGGCGCCGCGGTCGGCGGCGATGGTGTGGAAGAGGTTCCAGAGGTCGCGGCGGAGCACGGGGTCGAGGCCGACGGTCGGCTCGTCGAGGACGAGGAGTTCGGGGGTGCCGAGGAGGGCGACCGCGAGGGAGACGCGGCTGCGCTGGCCGCCGGAGAGGTTGCCGGCGAGGGAGTCGGCGTGTGAGGCGAGGGCGACGTCGTCGAGGACACGGGTGACGTGGTCGCGGCGGCGTTCGGCGGCGGTGCCGCGGCCGGGGTCGAGGACGGCCGCGAAGTAGTCGAGGTTCTGGCGGACGGTGAGGTCGTCGTAGACGGAGGGGTGCTGGGTGACGTAGCCGACGCGGGAGCGGAGGGCGGGGGCGCCCGCGGGGTGGCCGAGGACGTTCAGGGCGCCGGTGACCTTGGCCTGGGTGCCGACGATGGCGCGCATGAGGGTGGACTTGCCGCAGCCGGAGGGGCCGAGGAGTCCGGTGATCCGGCCTCGGGGGACGGTGAAGTCGAGGGCGCGCAGGACGGTGCGGGGGCCTCGGACGACGGTCAGCTCCCGGGCAAGGACGGCTGGACTCTCGGGGGCGGGGATGCCCGCTGAAGTGCCGGGGCCGGGGGTCGGGCTTCTTTTATTCATCATGCGATGAATAGTGCGCCCGGCGCCCGGGTCCGTCAAGGCGACGCCGGTGTTTCAGGACCCGGGGAGGCGGATGTTCAGGGCGTGGGGCGGGTGGCGACCAGGAGGTCCACGACGTAGCTCTCCTCGACGACCGCGTCCGGGAAGACCTTGAGCAGTTCGGCGCGCTCCGCCGCGAGGAAGGCGGCGGTGCGTTCCTCGGCGAGGACCAGGAACGCGGAGTGCGTGCCGAGGTTGGCGAGGTGGGTGTCGAGCGGCACGCGGCGGCTCCAGCGGAGCCGGTCGCGGCGGAAGGCGAGCGCGGTCGTCAGGTCGCCGCGATCGCCGGCGCGGGCGGCCGTGCGGTCGGCCGTGCGGCGGGCCCCGTCGTCCGTGCCCAGGAAGCGGGCGATGCGGGTGGTCTGTGCGTCGAGCCACGGGGTCCGGTGGTCGTGGATGTTCCACCACAGGGCGAGGGCACCGCCGGGGCGCAGTACGCGCAGGGCCTCGGGTACGGAGCGTTCCTGGTCCGTCCAGTGCCAGGCCTGGGCGTAGGTGATGAAGTCGGCCGAGGCGTCGGCCAGGGGCAGGGCGTTTCCGTCACCGCGTACGAGGGGGACGTGCGGGAGTGTGCGGCGGAACTGCCGTGCCATGCCGGTGCCCGGTTCGACGGCGACGACGTCGGCGCCCCGGCCGGCCAGCAGAGCGGTGGCGATGCCGGTGCCCGCGCCGACGTCCACCACGCGTGCGCCCGCGAGGGGTCGGTCCGCGAGGTGCTCGACGGCGTCGAAGAGGGCGGGCGGGTAGGAGGGGCGGTAGGCCGCGTACTGGGCGGCGGCCGCGTTGAAGGAGTGGGCGCGGGCGCGTGAGGAGGGGGCTGTGGAGGCCATGGGTCATCGTGGCGCGCGGAGTGACGACCGCTCCAGACCCCCGCTCGCTCCAGACCCACGCTCAGGGTGCGTTGCCCGAGCCGCCCGGCGTCAGGCGTGTCGTCAGCGCTTGCGGTTCTTGCGGGAGGGGTTGCCCGTGCGGCGGGAGACGCGCTTCTCGTAGTGGGTGCGGGCCGCCTCGTACTCCTCGCGGTGGAGTTTCTCGCCGGGGGCCTCCGAGAGGGAGCGGAGGAAGTAGGCGAGGAGGGTGCCGACGAAGCCGATGGCCATCAGGCCGCGGGCCGAGGCCTGGGAGGCCGGGTCGTGGCGCCGGGTGAACCCTTCCCAGGTCCGGCGGAAGGCGACGGCGCTACAGATCGCGAACATCAGGACGACGAGGAGGTTCACGAACCGGCCGACCGAGGAGATGGTCAGGCCCTCGTAGGCGAAGCGCAGCACGAAGCAGCCGGCGACGGCCGCGGCCAGCGAGCCGACGGCGACGCCGGCCCTGCGGGCGCCGTAGCCGCCGTCGTGGGCCACCCACGTCGTCCCGAAGAAGCGGATCGGCTCGGGCTGCGGGCCGGGTGCGGTGGTGCCGGTCGGGCCTTGGGCGCCGGTGCGGCCTTGGGTGCCGGTTTCTTCGCTCACCGTACGATTATGGCCTGCGGTTCCGCGGTGGCCACGGTCCCGGTAACTTCGGTTTCCGCGGTCCCGGGACGCTCCATGCGTACGGGCACGCCCTATTCGTCCCCCGCCTTGCCAGGCCGCACCGCGCGGCGGTTACTTTGGGCTGCGTAAAGGGCGTGGGTTCGCAGTGGGGAACGCGGGGAAGGTCGGTGGGCATGTCGCTCCGTGGCGGAGATCCGGAGGAGATCGGCGGGTACCCGCTCGAGGCGCGCCTCGGTTCGGGCGGTATGGGCACGGTCTTCCTGGCGCGTACGGCTTCGGGGCGGCCCGTCGCGATCAAGCTGATCCACCAGCAGTTCGCGGGCGACGAGGAGTTCCGCATCCGCTTCCGGCAGGAGGTCGCGGCGGCCCGCCGGGTCAGCGGCGCCTTCACCGCGGCGGTGATCGACGCGGATCCCGAGGCCGAGCACCCGTGGATGGCCACCACCTTCATCGAGGGCCACACGCTCGCGCAGCACATCGCCAAGAAGGGCCCCATCGCCGGTGCCGAGCTGCGCCGCCTCGCCATCGGGCTCACGGAGGCGCTGCGCGACATCCACCGTGCGGGCGTCGTGCACCGGGACCTCAAGCCGTCCAACGTGGTCCTCTCCCCCGAGGGCCCCCGCGTCATCGACTTCGGCATCTCGCGCGCCGCGGACCAGCAGACGCTGACCATGACGGGGCGGGTGATCGGCACGCCGCCGTTCATGTCGCCGGAGCAGTTGCAGACGCCGCGCGGGGTCGGGCCGCGGTCGGACGTCTTCTCGTTGGCCACTCTGCTGGTCTACGCGGCCACCGGGCAGGGACCCTTCGACGCCGACAGCCCGTACATGACGGCCTACCAGGTGGTCCATGAGGCGCCGGCGCTCGGCGCGGTGCCCGACGCGCTGCGGCGGGTGGTCGAGCCGTGCCTGGCGAAGAGCCCCGACGACCGGCCATCGGCGGACGAACTCCTCGTACGGCTGCGGGATCTGCCGTCCGACCTGGGTCCGGCCGCCGGTGCCGCGGACGGCCCGCGCAGCATGCGGGAGACGGACACGCAGCACCATCTGTCGACGGAGGACGACACTCCGGTGCCGGGTCCTGCTTCCCCACCGCTCGCGGCGGGAGAGGAACCCAACGGGGCTGAGGGGGCCGACGGCGAAAAGGGGACCGCCGGCGGGCGTCGCGTGCGGCGGCGTTGGCGGCCGGTGCTCGCCGCCGTCGTGGCCGTGGCGGCGATCGGCGGCGGGGCCGCGGTGATGCGGGCGGGCGGCTCGGACGGTCCCGGCGGCACGGGCGGCGCGGGCGGCAAGGAGAGCGACATCGCGGCGGCCGGGGCGCGGCTGCCGGGTGGTTTCGCGCCGTGGCGCAAGGCCGTGCCGGGCGGCCGCGCGGACATTCCGGACGAGCTGCGCTGCGAGGCGCGCGGTGACGCGCTGTTCTGCGGGGGCGGTGGCGTCGTCGCGGCCCGGCTCAGGCTCTCCGACGGCTCCCGTGTCTGGACCGAGAAAAGCCCCGGGGTCCCGATGCAGGGCATGCATCTGGTGGGCGTCACCGACGACACGGTGCTCGGTTACCGCTTCGCGGCCGAGGGCGACGCGGCCAGTCCGCAGACCGAGGTGGTCGCCGTCGACGCGGACAAGGGCAGGGAGCTCTGGTCGGTGCCGTCCGGCGCCCAGTCGACGGCCGTGACGGGACATACGCAGGACGCCGTGGTGATCGGCTCGACCGTCGTCACCGTCGACGCGTCGAACACCCGCTTCGAGGCCCGGCGGGCGCACAGCGGCAAGGTCGCCTGGCAGGAACCATTCCCCTCGGGCACGCAGTGCGCCCCGGTGCCCGCGGGCACGCGGCTGTACGCGATGTGCGCGCCGAGCGCGGAGCTGGCGGCCGGCGAGGTGCGCCACCCCGTCCTGCGCGTCGTCGACCTCGCCTCGGGGAGCCTCGGCAAGGCCGTCGCCGTCAAGGGTCCCGCCATGCCGGTGGGCACCGCGGACGGCAGCCTCGTCCTCCTCCACCCGCGTCAGGAAGGACCTCAGACGGTGGGCTACGACGGGGTGTCCCGGGTCGACCGGGTCTCGCACAAGGTGACGTACTCCCGGTTCCCGAAGGCGTACGACGGGACGCCCGGCATGGCGGACGGCACCGTCTTCATCAGTGGGCGGACCGGGCTCGTCACGGCGCTCGACCCCGCGACCGGCAGGAAGAAGTGGTCCCGGCAGACGAGCGTGGAGGGCCTGTCCGGGCCGGTGGCCGGGGACGGCGACGGGGCGCTGTACTTCAGCTCGGCCAGCGGCCGGGTCGCCGCGCTGTCGTCACGCGGGGGCGAGCCGCTGTGGACGACGGACCCGCGGGCCGACGGCCTGGCGGGCGAGGTGAACGCCGGCCCGCGCGTGACCGTCGACGGGAGCGTGGTGGTCGTGGCGGCCGCGAAGAACACGGTGTTCGCGTTCGACGCGACGAAGCCGCCGAAGTCCGGCTGAGGTCCCGGTACTCCGGGAACCTCGCGGACTCCGGGAACCTCGCGGACTCCGGCGGCCGCACGGTCCGTGCGGGACTCAGCAGCGCGGCGCCACGTACCCGTCGCTGCCCGTGCGGACGTACGTGTCCGAGATGTACCGGCCGCTGCCGATCCTGTCCCACAGGTTCGACGTGCCGGTCGGGCCCTTGACCGTCTCGCCGGGCTTCTGGCAGGCGATGCTGACGCGGGCGCCCGCGCGGAGTCGGCCGACCTTGCCGTACGAAGTGCCGGGGCCCGAGCGGACGTTGACGTCCGCGACGATCGCGTAGGTCCTCGCGGCGGTGGCCTCGACGGCCTCGCCGAGCTCGACGGTCTCAATGGCCTCAGCAGCCCCACCGGCCTCAACCGGCTCGACGGTCACTTCCGGCACCATCACGTTCTCGCTCACTGTGCTCTCCCCCCGTAATCCCGTAAACCCGTAAACCCGTGCACCCGTAAACGGCGGCGCGGGCCGCCCCTGGCGTGTTCTCCACACCAAGGACGCGCCCGCGCCCCAAAAGGTTTCCGTGAACCGGCGAACCGGCCGTACGCGTCAGCCGAGCTTCGACACGTCCCGGACCGCGCCCTTGTCGGCGCTGGTCGCCATCGCCGCGTACGCGCGCAGGGCGGCGGACACCTTGCGCTCGCGGCCCTTCGGCTCGTACACGCCACCGAGGGCCTCGCGGCGGGCGGCCAGCTCCTCGTCGGAGACGAGGAGTTCGATCGAGCGGCCGGGGATGTCGATACGGATGCGGTCGCCGTCCTCGACGAGCGCGATCGTGCCGCCTGCCGCCGCCTCCGGCGACGCGTGGCCGATCGACAGACCCGACGTACCACCGGAGAAGCGGCCGTCGGTGACCAGGGCGCAGACCTTGCCGAGGCCGCGGCCCTTCAGGAAGGAGGTGGGGTAGAGCATCTCCTGCATGCCGGGGCCGCCCTTGGGGCCCTCGTAGCGGATGACGACCACGTCTCCCGGCTGCACGGCCTTGTTGAGGATCTTCTCGACGGCCTCTTCCTGCGAGTCGCAGACGACCGCGGGGCCCTCGAAGGTCCAGATCGACTCGTCGACACCGGCGGTCTTCACGACACAGCCGTCCACCGCGATGTTGCCCTTGAGGACGCCGAGGCCGCCGTCCTTCGAGTACGCGTGGGCGACGTCGCGGATACAGCCGCCCGCGGCGTCCGTGTCGAGGGTGTCCCAGCGCTCGGACTGCGAGAACGCCTCGGCGGAGCGGCGGCAGCCGGGCGCCGCGTGCCACAGCTCGACGGCCTCGGCGGACGCGGAGCCGGAGCGGATGTCCCAGGCGTCCAGCCACTCCTTGATGGAGGGCGAGTGGACGGTGTGCACGTCCTCGTTGAGGAGACCGCCGCGGTACAGCTCGCCGAGGAGCGCGGGGATGCCGCCGGCGCGGTGCACGTCCTCCATGTAGTACGTCGTGTTGCCCGCGACGTTCGGAGCGACCTTGGCCAGGCACGGGACGCGGCGCGAGACGGCGTCGATGTCGGACAGGTCGTAGTCGACGCCGGCCTCCTGGGCGGCGGCCAGCAGGTGCAGGATCGTGTTGGTCGAGCCGCCCATGGCGATGTCGAGGGCCATGGCGTTCTCGAACGCGGCGTGCGTGGCGATGGAGCGCGGCAGGACGGAGGCGTCGTCGCCGTCGTAGTACCGCTTGGTGATGTCGACGACCGTCTGGCCGGCCCGCTCGTACAGCTCCTTGCGGGCGGTGTGCGTGGCGAGGACCGAGCCGTTGCCCGGCAGGGAGAGGCCGATGGCCTCGGTCAAACAGTTCATCGAGTTGGCGGTGAACATGCCGGAACAGGAGCCGCAGGTCGGGCAGGCGTTCTCCTCGATGCGGAGGATGTCCTCGTCCGAGATGCTCTCGTCCACGGCGTCGCTGATCGCGTTGACCAGGTCGAGCTTGCGGACCGTGCCGTCGACGAGGGTGGCCTTGCCGGCCTCCATCGGGCCGCCGGAGACGAAGACCGTCGGGATGTTGAGGCGCAGGGCGGCCATCAGCATGCCGGGGGTGATCTTGTCGCAGTTGGAGATGCAGATCAGGGCGTCGGCGCAGTGGGCCTCCACCATGTACTCCACGGAGTCCGCGATGAGGTCGCGGGACGGCAGGGAGTACAGCATTCCGCCGTGGCCCATCGCGATGCCGTCGTCGACCGCGATCGTGTTGAACTCGCGGGGGATGCCGCCGGCCTCGCGGATCGCGTCGGAGACGATGCGGCCGACCGGCTGGAGGTGGGTGTGGCCGGGCACGAACTCCGTGAAGGAGTTGGCCACCGCGATGATCGGCTTCCGCCCGATGTCGGCCCCGGGTACACCGGAGGCGCGCATAAGGGCGCGGGCGCCCGCCATGTTGCGGCCGTGGGTGACTGTGCGGGACCTGAGCTCGGGCATGGTCGCTCGCTCCTTCAGGGAATGGCAGTGATGCGGCGATGTGGGTGTGGGTCTAGGTGTAGATGTACGACGGACAAGACTGCTGTCGAGCGTACGCCGAGGCTCCAGGATCCGGACAGAGTGTCCGGATGGCGGGACGACCGTCTCACGCCGCGCGACCCTGCGGCCCCGCCCCCCGGCTCACGCCCGCGCCCTCACACCCCCGTCAGATGCCCCTGCACCACCGGGGCGAGCCGTGCCACCAGCTGCTCGACATCCGCCGAGGCCAGCGGCTCGACCTGGATCACGTACCGCAGCATGGCGACGCCCACCAGCTGCGCGGCGGCGAGCTCGGCGCGCAGCTCCGCGTCGGGCAGCTCCAGACGGCGCGCGACGCGTTCGAGGAGCTGGGTGGCGATGAGGCGGCGGAAGATCGAGGCGGCGGTTTCGTTGTTCACCGCGGACCGCACGATGGCGAGCAGCGGGGCGCGCGTCGCGGGGTTCTCCCAGATGCCGAGGACGAAGCGGGTGAGGCGCTCGCCGACCCCGTCGAGCGGGCCCTCCTCGATCGCGGCGGGTGCTTCGAGCGCGGGCGCGAAGGCGACGGTGACGGCGGCCTCGAAGACCTGTTCCTTCGTGCCGAAGTAGTGGTGCACGAGCGCCGGGTCGACCCCGGCGGCCTTGGCGATGCCGCGCACGGACGCCTTCTCGTACCCCCGTGCGGAGAATTCCTCGCGCGCCGCCCGCAGGATCTGGTCGCGCGTCGCGGGGCCGGTCTCCGACTGCGTACGGGACGGGCGTCCCCTGCGGCGCGGAGCGGTCGCCTCCGACGGCGCGCCGCGGGTCATGAGCGGGGCACCCGCACCGCGGAGGCCAGGTGCAGCCGGGTGAAGGCGAGGGCCTCGGCGAGGTCCGCCTCGCGTTCGGCGCTGGACATGGCGCGCCGGGTGTTGACCTCGATGACGACGTGCCCGTCGAAGCCGCTGACCGCCAGGCGCTCCAGGAGCTCCGCGCAGGGCTGCGTGCCGCGGCCCGGGACGAGGTGCTCGTCCTTGGCCGAGCCCCTGCCGTCGGCGAGGTGGACGTGGCCGAGCCGGTCGCCCATGCGGTCGACCATGTCCATGGCGTCGGTGCGGGCGGTCGCGGTGTGCGAGAGGTCGACGGTGAAGTGGCGGTAGTCGTCCTTGGTGACGTCCCAGTCGGGTGCGTACGCGAGCATCTCGCGGTCGCGGTAGCGCCAGGGGTACATGTTCTCGACGGCGAACCGCACGTCCGTCTCGTCGGCCATCCGCCAGATTCCGTCGACGAAGTCGCGGGCGTACTGCCGCTGCCAGCGGAAGGGCGGGTGCACGACGACGGTCGAGGCGTCGAGCTTCTCGGCGGCGGCCTTCGCGCGCTGAAGCTTGGTCCACGGGTCCGTGGACCAGACGCGCTGCGTGATGAGGAGACAGGGCGCGTGGACGGCGAGGATCGGGATCCGGTGGTAGTCGCTCAGTCTGCGCAGCGCCTCTATGTCCTGGCTGACCGGGTCGGTCCAGACCATGACCTCGACGCCGTCGTAGCCCAGGCGCGCGGCGATCTCGAAGGCCGTCGCCGTCGACTCCGGATAGACCGAGGCCGTCGACAGGGCGACCTTCGCATCCGGGATGCGCACCACTGGTTCTGCCACGAGGAACAGCGTACGGGCCCCGTCCGGGCGCCGGGGAGGTGGCCTCGTACCGCCCTGGTCACAGTGCATACCGTCCGCCCGCACCCTGTCCGCTCACACCCCTTCCGCTCACGCCCCGTCCGCTCACGCCGACGGCAGGTGGTCAAGCCTGCGCAGGATCACGCCCTCGCGCAGGGCCCACGGGCAGATCTCCAGCGTCTCGACCCCGAAGAGGTCCATCGCGCCCTCCGCGACGAGCGCCCCCGCGAGCAGCTGTCCGGCCCGGCCCTCGGAGACTCCGGGCAGGTCCGCGCGCTCGTGGGTGGTCATCGCGGCGAGCTGCGGCACCCACTCCTCCAGGGACTTCCGCTTCAGCTCACGCTGTACGTAGAGCCCCTCCGCCGAGCGTGCGGCCCCCGTCAGCCGGGCGAGCTGCTTGAACGTCTTCGACGTCGCCACGATGTGGTCGGGGGCGCCGAAGCGGGCGAACTCCCCCACGGTGCGGGCGATCTGCGCGCGCACGTGCCGCCGCAGCGCCTTCACGTCGGAGGGGTCCGGCGGGTCCGTCGGCAGCCAGGCGGCGGTGAGGCGGCCGGCGCCGAGCGGCAGGCTCGTCGCGGCGTCCGGCTCCTCGTCCATGCCGTACGCGATCTCCAGGGAGCCGCCGCCGATGTCGAGGACGAGCAGCTTCCCCGCGGACCAGCCGAACCAGCGGCGGGCGGCCAGGAAGGTCAGTCTGGCCTCCTCCTCGCCGGAGAGGACCTGAAGATCGACTCCGGTCTCGTCCTTGACGCGGGCGAGCACCGCGTCGGCGTTGCTCGCCTCGCGCACCGCGGAGGTGGCGAACGGCAGCACTTCCTCGACGCCCTTGTCCTCCGCGGCCTCCATCGCCTCGCGGACGACGGAGACCAGACGGTCGACGCCGTCCGCCCCGATGGCCCCGGCGGGGTCGAGGAGTTGGGCGAGGCGCAGCTCCGCCTTGTGCGAGTGTGCGGGCAGCGGGCGCGCACCGGGATGGGCGTCGACCACGAGCAGATGCACCGTGTTCGACCCCACGTCGAGGACACCGAGTCTCATATAAGGAACGCTACGCCGCGCGGGGTGATCGTCCGGCCTCGGGCGGTCCACCGCCCGCATACCCTGGAGACGTGCCAAAGACGAAAAAGACGAAGGCCGACAAATCGCAGTCGGTGAAGGCCGAGAAGGTGGGCAGGCCGGAGAAGAACGAGAAGGTGGGGAAGTCCGGGAAGCCGGCGAAGACCAAGAAGACCGGAAAGGCCGTGCCGGACGAAAAGGGTCTCGACTTCGCCCGTGCCTGGGTGGAGTTCCCTGATCCCGCGGACGACGAGCAGCTTTTCCGCTGCGATCTGACATGGCTGACCTCTCGCTGGAACTGCATCTTCGGCAGCGGCTGCCAGGGCATTCAGGCGGGCCGCGCCGACGACGGCTGCTGCACACTGGGTGCCCACTTCTCCGACGAGGACGACGAGAAGCGGGTCGCCGAGTACGTCGACCGGCTCACGCCCGACATCTGGCAGCACCACGACGTGGGCCGGGAGACCGGCTGGGTCGCGACGGACGAGGACGGCGACCGCCAGACCCGGCCGTACAACGGCTCGTGCATCTTCCAGAACCGCCCCGGCTTCGCGGGCGGCGCCGGCTGCTCGCTGCACATCCTGGCGCTGCGGGAGGGCCGCGAGCCGCTGGAGACGAAGCCGGACGTCTGCTGGCAGCTGCCGGTGCGCAGGACGTACGAGTGGATCGACCGGCCCGACGACACGCGCGTGCTCCAGGTGTCGATCGGTGAGTACGACCGGCGGGGCTGGGGCCCCGGCGGCCACGATCTGCACTGGTGGTGCACGTCGGCGACGTCGGCGCACGGCGCGGGCGACCCGGTGTACGTCACCTACCGCCCCGAGCTGATCGAGCTGATGGGCAAGGAGGGCTACAACCGGCTCGTGGAGCTGTGCGAGGAGCGGCTGGCCTCGCAACTGCCACTGCTCGCACCGCATCCGGCGGACCCCGCGCCCCGCTAGGGCCTGTGTCAGCTCGGGTTCGGCTCGCCGCTCCCGTCGCCGGGCGGCGGGGACGAGTCGCCCGGGGCGGGGTCGGACGGTGTGGGTGTCGGGTCCGTGGGGGTCGGCGTGGGAGCGGGGTCGGAGGGGCCCGGGTCGGAGGGGGCCGGATCCGACGGGCCCGGGTAGGACGGGCCCGGGTGGGACGGGCCGGGGTACGTCGGCCGCGGGCCCGGACGGGTCGGCGGGCGCCCGTCCCCGTATCCGTCGATGGCGATGGCCGCCCCGGAGGGCGCGATGGAGACCCGCGCGCTCCAGTGCCCGGACGGCTCGCGGGAGTGGTCGACGTACACCTGGACCGTGACCGACTCCCCCGGCGCGAGCGTCCCCGACGAGCGGCTCAGATAGAGCCAGGACGCGCTCTCGCTCGCCGACCAGTGGACCGGTGAACCGCCGGACGCCGTCAGCGTGATGAGGGTGGTGTCGCCGCTCGGCCGGGCCTCGACGGTGAGGCGACCGGGGCCGGTCGACGAGCGGGACCCGGCTCCGCCGCCGATGACCTCCACGGAGACGTCGGAGGAGCGGCTGTCCGCGGAGAAGCGGGGCTGGGGGCCCTTGCGCGCGTTGCCCGCGTTCTCGTAGTCGTCGCGCGCGTGGCCGGTGCCGGGGCCGCCGTCGCTCGCGCTGACCGAACGGCCGTCGTGGCCCTCCCCGGTGAGCGGCGCTCCCCGATAGGCGGCCCAGAGCGCGAGCACCGGGGCGGCCACCACGGTGGCGACGACGGTCGTCGTGACGGCACGCGCGCGGAGGCGGTCGCGGCGGGCGGCGTGGTCCTTGGGGTCCATCGGGAAACCGCGCCTGTCGTAGCGGGGGCCGCCGCCACGCGCGCGTGGGACGTGCGCCATCGCCCTGTGGAGGGCGGCGCGGGGCGCCTCGACGACGGGGAGCGCGGCCGGGGTGACGGCCGTGCCCGGCCAGGCGCTCGCGCCGGCGCGCTCGGCGGTGCGGCGGCAGCGCGGGCAGTCGTCGACGTGCCGGACGAGCTCGCGGCGCAGGGCGGTGCCGAGCAGCACCTGGTTGTCGCCGGTGAGGCGGGCCACGATGGGGCAGCTGCCGGTCTCCACGACGGTGAGGGCGGCGCGGGTGCGCTCCACCTCGCAGGCGGCGGAGGCGAGCAGGGCCCGGGTCTTGGTGAGGTCGAGGCCGAGGACGGCGGCGACCTCGCCGGGGGCGAGCCGGTGGCGCACGGCCAGCTCCAGGGCCTCGCGCTGCTCGGGGGTGGTGCCGGCTGCCTCCGGCCAGGCCAGCCGGGCCAGTTCCCCGCGCCGCCGCTCGGTCTCCTGCGACGGCTCGGTCTCCTGCGCGGGCTCGGTCTCCTGCGGTCGCGTCGGCTGCTGCGCCGCTTGTGCCGGCTTCTTGGGCTTCTTCGGGGGCTGCTCCGCGCCGTGCGCGTGCCGTCCCTCACGGCTCCGCCTGGCCTCGGCGAGGCGGCGCAGGCAGACCCAGCGCGCGAGGGCGTAGAGCCAGGCCTTGAGGTCGCTGTCCGTCTCGGGGACGCGGGCGCCGCGGCGCTCGGCGTGGTGGAGCACGTCCCCCAGCGCGGCGGTCGCCGCGTCGTGGTCGCAGAGCACGGACAGGCAGTACGTGAACAGGCCGTCCAGACACGGTTCGTAGCGCGCGGACGGGGTGGTCCGGGGCGCCGGGCGCGGCACCACGCGCTTGCGCGCGTCACGGTGCGCCCGGTGCGCGCCGGTTGCGTTCGTCAGGGTTTCCGGCCTGCTGCTCATCACCCGTGCGAAGTTAGGCGGATGATGCAGGCCCCATCTGCCCTCTCCGGCACATTTAACCCTTACGGGTGAACAGATCGCTCAAAAGGGGACACGAACCCCGCATTCCGAGGGTGAGGCGCCTCGATCCACGGCCCGGGGCCGCCCGAGCCCACGGCCGGGGCGGCGATGTCAGTGGGCTCGGTTACGGTTCCGACCATGGCTGCCCGTACGAAATCCACCAAGGACCGACCGTCCTACCGCTGCACCGAGTGCGGCTGGCAGACGGCCAAGTGGCTCGGCCGCTGCCCCGAATGCCAGGCATGGGGCACCGTCGAGGAGTACGGCGCGCCCGCGGTCCGTACGACCGCCCCCGGCCGCGTCACCTCCTCCGCCGTCCCGATCGGCGAGGTCGACGGCCGCCAGGCCACCGCCCGCTCCACCGGCGTGCCCGAGCTGGACCGCGTGCTCGGCGGCGGCCTGGTCCCCGGCGCCGTGGTGCTGCTCGCGGGCGAGCCGGGCGTCGGCAAGTCCACGCTGCTCCTCGACGTGTCGGCGAAGGCGGCCGGCGCGGAGCACCGCACGCTCTATGTGACCGGCGAGGAGTCCGCGAGCCAGGTCCGGCTGCGCGCCGACCGCATCGGCGCGATCGACGACCACCTGTATCTGGCGGCGGAGACCGATCTCTCCGCCGTCCTCGGGCACTTGGACGCGGTCAAGCCCTCGCTCCTGGTCCTCGACTCGGTGCAGACGGTCGCCTCGCCCGAGATCGACGGGGCGCCCGGCGGCATGGCGCAGGTCCGCGAGGTCGCCGGCGCGCTGATCCGCGCCTCCAAGGAGCGCGGCATGTCCACGCTCCTGGTCGGCCACGTCACCAAGGACGGCGCGATCGCGGGCCCCCGTCTCCTGGAGCATCTCGTCGACGTGGTCCTCCAGTTCGAGGGCGACCGGCACGCGCGCCTGCGCCTCGTCCGAGGCGTCAAGAACCGGTACGGGACGACGGACGAGGTCGGCTGCTTCGAGCTGCACGACGAGGGCATCACCGGCCTCGCCGACCCCAGCGGCCTCTTCCTCACCCGCCGCGCCGAGCCCGTCCCCGGGACCTGTCTGACCGTCACCCTCGAAGGCCGCCGCCCCCTGGTCGCCGAGGTCCAGGCGCTCACGGTCGACTCGCAGATCCCCAGCCCCCGGCGCACCACCTCCGGCCTGGAGACCTCCCGGGTCTCGATGATGCTGGCCGTCCTGGAGCAGCGCGGCCGGATCACCGCGCTCGGCAAGCGGGACATCTACAGCGCGACGGTCGGCGGCGTGAAGCTCACCGAGCCCGCCGCGGACCTCGCCGTCGCCCTCGCCCTGGCCAGCGCGGCCAGCGACACCCCGCTGCCGAAGAACCTCGTCGCGATCGGCGAGGTCGGCCTGGCGGGCGAGGTCAGGCGGGTCACCGGCGTCCAGCGCAGGCTGGCCGAGGCCCACCGCCTGGGCTTCACCCACGCCCTCGTGCCGTCCGACCCCGGCAAGGTCCCCGCCGGTATGAAGGTCATCGAAGTCGCCGACATGGGGGACGCCCTCCGTGTCCTTCCGAGATCCCGTCGCCGAGAGGCCCCACGGGAGGAGGAAGAGCGCCGGTAGACTTTGCCCTGGTCTCGCCCATCCGTACGAAGCAAGTGGCCGCTCCGTACGGGGCAAGGCGTGCGCTCCGCACGGAGCAAGCTCGCGGCAGAGGCTTGGACAACCTGCGACCGAGGGAGTGCAGTGGCAGCCAACGACCGGGCAGCGAACCCCGGCAAGTCCGGCGGCGGCTCCGCTGCCGATGGGCTGATGCGCGCCTCCCTGAGCGCCGTCGCACCCGGCCAGGCGCTCCGCGACGGCCTGGAGCGCATCCTCCGGGGCAACACCGGCGGTCTGATCGTCCTCGGCTGGGACAAGACCGTCGAGTCGATGTGCACGGGCGGCTTCATCCTCGACGTCGAGTTCACCGCGACGCGGCTGCGGGAGCTGTGCAAGCTCGACGGCGGCATCGTCCTCGACAAGGACATCACGAAAATCCTGCGCGCGGGCGTGCAGCTGGTGCCGGACCCGACGATCCCCACGGAGGAGACGGGCACGCGGCACCGCACCGCGGACCGGGTGAGCAAGCAGGTCGGCTTCCCCGTCGTGTCGGTCTCGCAGTCGATGCGGCTGATCGCGCTCTATGTGGACGGGCAGCGCCGCGTCCTGGAGGACTCGGCGGCGATCCTCTCCCGCGCGAACCAGGCGCTCGCCACCCTGGAGCGGTACAAGCTCCGTCTCGACGAGGTCGCGGGCACGCTCTCCGCCCTGGAGATCGAGGACCTGGTGACGGTCCGGGACGTCACCGCCGTCGCCCAGCGCCTGGAAATGGTGCGCCGCATCGCCACGGAGATCGCGGAGTACGTGGTGGAGCTCGGCACGGACGGGCGGCTTCTCGCCCTCCAGCTGGACGAGTTGATCGCGGGCGTCGAGCCCGAGCGCGAGCTGGTCGTCCGGGACTACGTCCCCGAGCCCACCGCCAAGCGCTCCCGCACGGTGGACGAGGCCCTCGCGGAGCTGGACTCCCTCACGCACGCGGAGCTCCTCGAACTGCCCACCGTGGCCCGCGCCCTGGGCTACACCGGCTCCCCCGAGGCGCTGGACTCCGCGGTCTCCCCGCGCGGCTTCCGCCTCCTCGCCAAGGTCCCCCGGCTCCCCGGGGCGATCATCGACCGGCTCGTGGAGCACTTCGGCGGCCTCCAGAAGCTGCTCGCCGCGAGTGTGGACGACCTCCAGACGGTGGACGGCGTGGGCGAGGCGCGGGCGCGCAGTGTTCGGGAGGGGCTTTCGCGGCTGGCGGAGTCGTCGATCTTGGAGCGTTACGTGTAGGACCCGTCCGGTGGACGGGTCCTGGCACCGACCGGCCCCACGAAACCGACGGTCAGTCCTTCTCCAGGACGAACGAAGCGCGGGCCGTGCCCAGGCCCGGGGTCTTCGCCTCGACCAAGTACGTGCCCGCTTTCGCCGAGCCCGCCGAAGGTGTCGCGCAGCGCGGGGCGCTGGGCCGCCGGTCCCACTGGACCGTGTGCGTGATCCGTCCGTCCGCCGGCACGCGCAGCAGCAGGCTTCCGCTGCCGCCGGGGCAGTCCGCCGAGGACCAGAACTCGTCGTCGCCGTCGGCCTGAGTGATCGTCAACACCGTTCCCCTGCCGCCGAGATCGACCTTGCAGGCCTTGCCGCCGGTGTTCTCGGCGATCAGCTCGAACTTCGGCTTCTCGTCGATCGCGTACGCGTTCTGGACGCTGCGCACCTTCAAGTTCACGGCGCTGTCGGTGCAGTTGGGCAGTCGCGTACCGGCCGGGAGGCGGTCGCCGGAGCCGCCGCCGCCCTTGGCGCCGTCGTCGGAACCGCCGCCGCCGGAGCCCTCCGTCCCGCCGGAGCCGCCCGATCCACCCGAGCCGGAGCCGGAGCCCGAGCCGCCGGAACCGCCCGAGCCGGAGTCGGAGCCGTCGCCCGACTCGTCCCGCCCGCCCGGGTGTTCACTGATCGCGGGCCCGGACCCGGTGGGTCCCGGCGTGATGGACGTGGCGGGTCCGTTGCCGCCAGGCCCGTCGGCGTTGTTCTTGCCGTCGCCACCACCGGAGGTGATGATCCAGACGACGAGGAGCAGCAGAAGGCCGAGTACGGACAGCAGAACGGCCCTCCGACGCCAGTAGATGGTGGAGGGAAGCGGCCCGACCGGATTGCGCAGAGATCCCACGCCCAAACCTTACGAGAGATCCGCTGCTTCTCCCGCCCCACCCGCCGCCTTGGACGACAAAGTTTCCGGATCATCATCCCGGAGCCGTCCGCGCACCCCTGACCATCGTCAGGGGTGTGACGGGACGATCGCCCCATGTGACGATTCGGCGTCCCTCGTACCGTCCGTAATCATGGACACCATGACGGACGATCTCTACCGCGACATCACCGACTTCGCCCACGACACGCCGTCGTGGTTCCAGCACCTCGCGGAGGTGTGGACGGAGCTCGGACTGCTGCTCTTCGGAGTGCTCTTCATCGTCGCCTGGTGGCGCGCCCGGCGCGGTGATCCCCGCGCGCTGGCGGTCGCGGTGCTCGCTCCGCTTGCCACGGCGGTGGCGTACGTGTGCAGTGAGTTGCTCAAGTCCGGGATACAGGAGGAGCGTCCCTGCCGGGCGGTGTCGGGGGCGTTGACGCCGCTCGTCGAGTGCCCGCCGCACGGCGACTGGTCCTTCCCCAGCAACCACTCGGCGATCGCGGGCGCCGCCGCCATCGGCCTCGCGCTCGCCTGGCCGCGCATCGCCGCGCTGACCGTGCCGATGGCCGTGCTCATGGCGTTCTCACGGGTGTTCGTGGGGGTGCACTATCCGCACGACGTGGCGGTGGGGCTCGTCTTCGGCGCGGTGATCGTCTTCGTCCTCGTCCGGATCACCACGCGGCCGGTGGCGCGGGTCACGCTCGCGATGCGCGGGTCGTCGACGGGGATCGTGCAGTGGTTCGCGGGGCCGGGCCCCGCACGCTCCGCCCACGCCCGTGCCGCCTCGGTCCCCGCCCCGGCCCCGGCCGGTGCCCCCGCGCCGGTTCCGCACCAGAGGGCGTATGACCCGGCGGCGTACCAGGCGCACCAGCCGTACCAGGAGTACGACCACCAGAACGCCGCCCCTTACGAGGCGGCCGCTCAGGAGCCGGTCCCGCACGAGCCCGCCCCGTACGACCCGGCCGCGTACGACTCGCCGACCATGACGTTCCGGCGGGACGACATCCAGCCGCGCTGACGCTCAATCCGCCAGCGCTCAGCCCGTTTCCGCTCGGCCCGTTTCCGCTCAGTCCGTCTCCGCTCAGTCCGTCTCCGGGACGAGGCCCGCCTCGTACGCAACGATCGCCGCCTGGACGCGGTTCTTGACCCCGAGCCGGTCGAGGACCGCGCTCACATACGCCTTGACCGTGCCCTCGACGAGGTGCAGCCGGGCCGCGATCTCCGGGTTGGACAGGCCCGCGCCGACCAGTCCGAGCACCTCGCGTTCGCGCGGTGTGAGGTTCCCGGTCCGGGCGCGGGCCTCGGCGCCGCGGCCCATGCGCCGGGCGCCGAAGCCGTCGATGACGTGCCGGGCGACCTTCGGCGAGAGGAAGGCGGCGCCGCCCGCCACCGCCCGCACGCCCGCGATGAGTTCGTGCGGATCGCCGGACTTCAGCAGGAAGCCGGTGGCGCCGCCGCTCAGGGCGCGCGCGATGTACGCGTCCTCGGAGAACGTCGTCAGCATCGCGACCGCCGTGCCGGGCACCGTCCGCACGATCTCCTCCCCCGCGGCGAGCCCGTCGAGGCGGGGCATGCGGATGTCGAGCAGTGCCACGTCGGGGCGGTGGGCCTGCGCCAGGGAGACGGCCTCGCGCCCGTCGCCGGCCTCCGCGACGACCTCGATGCCCCGGCCCGCGGCGAGGATGGCGCCCACGCC
The DNA here is from genome assembly GCF_055572995.1 of Streptomyces sp. NPDC030245. Classification (NCBI taxonomy): domain Bacteria; kingdom Bacillati; phylum Actinomycetota; class Actinomycetes; order Kitasatosporales; family Streptomycetaceae; genus Streptomyces; species Streptomyces sp. NPDC030245. Next base: position 21,411 of record NZ_JBVICF010000007.1, read on the forward strand.
CGCGCGGATCATGGCCTCGTCGTCGGCCAGCAGGACGCGGATGGGGCCCGCCGCAGTCCCGGTAGCCCCGTCCGACGGTCGCTCCTCATTCACCGCACCCGCTCCGTTTCCTCTATGTCTGTCTCTGCGTCTGTCTCTGCGTCTGTCTCTGTCTCTGCGTCTGCGTCGCTCGCCGTGGGGATGACGGCCTTGTCCACGAGGCGGCCGTTCTCGGCGAAGCAGAGTCTGAAGTGCGTCACGGCGGTGAAGAGTTCACCGCTCGCCCGGTAGTACGCGCAGTCGGCGCCGGTGGGCGGCGGGGTGGGCGCGCGCTCCAGCGGTGGGTCGGTGACGGTCCGCTCCGGCAGGACGCGGTCGGCCTCGGCGCGGGTCTCGCCGACGCGCAGGCGTGCGAAGTCGGTGGGGGTGAGGACGGAGTGCGTGCGGGAGTACGCGTACCAGGCGAAGGTGCCGCCGATGAGCAGCACGCCCGTGGTGACGGCGATGCCGAAGGCGAGGGCGGTGCGGTGCCGGGCGTGCGCGAGGCGGCCGCCCGGTGCGGGTGGCGGGGGCGGCGGGGGTGCGGGGGCGCTCGCCGTGGCCGGGAGGCGGGCGGTGACCCGGAAGCCGTGGCCGTGGGGGCCCGCGTCGAGCGTGCCGCCCAGGTCCGTGACGCGGGTGCGCAGGGTACGCAGGCCGGAGCCGCCGCCGGAGAGCCCGCCCGGGGCGCGTGAACTCTTGCCGTGCGCGGGCCCGTTGGTGACCGTGACGGTCGTCGCGGCGCTGCCGCGCGCCACCTCGACGGTGACGGGGGCGCCCGGCGCGTGCTTGGCGGCGTTGGTGAGCGCCTCTTGGACGACGCGGTGGACGGTGTGGTCGTGCGGGTGGGCGTCCTTGCGGGCGTCCGGACGGGTATTTGTGCGGGTATCCGTGCGGTCGACCGCACTGCCGACCGGGTCGCCGCCGCTCGGCTCGTACTGCCGAGCCGCATCACTCGGTGCCCCATCGCCCCCCACGCGGTGATCGGTGCGGGCGTCCGTGAGGTCGTGCGTGCGGGCTTCCTTGCGGTCGACCGCACAGCCCACCGTGCCGCCGCGACTCGCCTCGTACTGCCGAGCCGCAGCACTCGGTGCTCCGTCGCCCCCACCGTCCACGTACGTGATGTCCAGCCCCGACTCGGTGGCGCGTGCGACGAGGGCCGCGACGCTTTCGCCCGCCGGGGCCAGCGGCGCCTGTTCGTCGTCCTCGTCGCGGAGCAGGCCGATGATGGCGTGCAGCCGGTCCGTGGCCTGCGAGGCGGCCGCGCGGAGGTCGGCGGCGGCCGCGCGGTGCGGTTCAGGGAGGTCGGCGGCGACCTGGAGGGCGCCCGCCCGTACCGCGATCAGGCTCAGCTCATGGCCCAGCGAGTCGTGCATGTCCTGGGCGATGCGGGCCCGTTCGCGCAGCCGGGCGCGGTCGGCGACGATGCGCTGCTCGCGCTCCAGTTGGCCGGCGCGGGCCCAGCCGGCGGCGGCCAGCTCGCGGCCCTGGCGCCAGTAGCGGCCCGCGAGCCAGGGGAAGACGGCGCCGAACAACAGCGTCGCCATGAGCACCAGCCACTCGACGACCGGGTCGACGTCGCGGGCGGCGATTTTCGCGGTGCCGACGACGGCGATGCCCGCGAAGGCGAGCAGGGCCGGGCGGGCGCGGTCCGCGCGGCGGCCGAGGAGCAGGACGAGGACGGCGAGGGCCGGACCGAAGGAGAGGGTGAAGAGGGAGGGGGCGGTGGCGAGGCCGAGGGCGGCGGCGAGGAGGAAGGCGAGGAGGGGCCGGGTGCGGGAGACGGCGACGGCACCGGCGAGGACGGCGAGGCCGACGAGCTGCTCCGCGACGGACCGCGGTTCATTGAGCCCCAGCCAGTCGACCGTCACGACGGGGGTGGCCAACGCCCCCCACAACAGCACGCTCCGTGTACGTCTCTCCACGCCTCCGACGCTACTGTCCCCCCACGTCCCGGCACCCCTGCCGATCGTCGGGTACGCACTCCTCCCACCGGCTGAACGCCGGGGCCGGGGCGCCGGGGTTGTGCCACCGAAGCCGCACCGCCGAGGCCGTGGCGCCGGGCCGTGCCTCCTCAGTTGTGGCATCGAAGCCCTGCCGCCGGGCCGCACCGCCGGACACGCACCGCCCGGCCGTGCCGCCGGAGCCGCACCGCCGGGCCGCGCCGAAGCCGTACCGCTGAAGCTGCGCCGCCCAGACCGTGACATCGGAGTCATGCCGCCCAGCCGTGCCGCCGGGCCCATGGCGTCGAGGCCGTACCGCCGCGGCCATGGCGTCGAGGCCGTGCCGTCGCGGCCGTGGCGCCAGGGCCGTGCCACCGCGGCCGTGCCGCCGCAGTCGTGGCCCGCCGCCGGGCCGTACCGCCGAGCACGCACCGCCCGGCCGCACCGCCGAAGGCACACCGCCGGGCCGCGCCGAAACCGCACCACCCAGACCATGACACCGAGGGCATGCCATCGAAGCCGTGGCGAAGCCGTGCCGCCGAAGCGGTGCCACTGGGCCCATAGCGTCGAGGCCGTGCCGCCGGAGCCGCGCCGTCGCGGCCGTGGCACCAGGGCCGTACCGCCGGAGCCGTGCCGCCGGGCCCGTGCCACCGCGGCCGTGCCGTGCCCTGCCGCCGCAGTCGTGGCATTGAAGCCGTGCCGCCACAACCGCACCGCCGGAGCCACGCGGCCGGACCGTGGAAGCTACGCCGCCGGAGCCGCCCGGCCGGAGCGCGGAAGCCGCGCCGCCGGGCCCACGGCACCGGCCCATGGCACCGGCCCCCGGCCTCGCGCCCCGCGAGCCCATCCGGCCCACCCCCGCACCCCCACCCCCGGGAAACCGTCGAGGCGAACCGCGCGGTTGGCCCGCGCCCCGGTGTGCCCGTGGCAGGATCGGGTGTGCCATGACTGCGCCCACGAAGCCCTTGCCAAACAGTTCCGACAGCCCCCTCAGCGGGCACGCCGCCGCGGGCCCCGCCGAGCCCGCGGGTGAGGCCCTGCACAGCCCCGTCATCGCGTGGTTCGACACGCACGCCCGCGATCTGCCGTGGCGCCGTGCGGACGCCGGCCCGTGGGGCGTGATGGTCAGTGAGTTCATGCTCCAGCAGACGCCGGTCAGCCGGGTCCTGCCCGTGTACGAGCAGTGGCTGGCCCGCTGGCCCCGCCCCGCCGACCTCGCCAAGGAGCCGCCCGGCGAGGCCGTGCGCGCCTGGGGACGGCTCGGCTATCCGCGCCGCGCCCTGCGGCTGCACGGCGCGGCCCTCGCCATAACGGAGCGGCACAACGGAGACGTACCCACGCAGCACGCACAGCTGCTCGCGCTGCCCGGTATCGGGGAGTACACCGCGGCGGCCGTCGCCTCGTTCGCGTACGGGCAGCGGCACGCCGTGCTCGACACGAACGTGCGCCGTGTCTTCGCGCGGGCCGTGACCGGCGTGCAGTACCCGCCGAACGCGACGACCGCCGCCGAGCGCAAGCTCGCCCGCGCCCTGCTCCCCGAGGACGAGCGCACCGCGTCCCGGTGGGCGGCGGCCTCCATGGAGCTGGGCGCCCTGGTCTGCACGGCGAAGAACGAGAACTGCGGGGCGTGCCCGATCGCCGCGCAGTGCGCCTGGCGGCTGGCGGGCAAGCCCGCGCACGAGGGGCCGGCCCGCCGCGGTCAGACGTACGCGGGGACGGACCGGCAGGTGCGGGGCAAGCTGCTCGCCGTGCTCCGCGAGGCCGTGACGCCGGTGCCGCAGGCGGCGCTCGACCGGGTGTGGGACGAGCCCGTGCAGCGGGCCCGCGCGCTGGACGGGCTGGTCGCGGACGGTCTCGTCGAGCCGCTGCCCGGCGGCCGGTACCGACTGCCTCTGACCTGACAACACAGCGGCCACTGGCGACTGCCTCCGACCTGACGGCGCAGGCGCCGGGGCCCCTGGAAATCGTAGGCAACACCCCAGGACTGTCGTCTGTTACACAACCGACGTACAGCCGTGCGCCCGCCGCTGGCTGCTCCGCACAACCTCGTGACAACGCCTCCGTACCTTCATACCCGTACCGCACAGCAGGGACCGCGGTCGGCAATCGGGGATGGAACGGAGGCGGTTTGATATGGCGCACGGCGAGGTGCTCGAGTTCGAAGAGTACGTCCGCACTCGGCAGGATGCCCTGCTGCGCAGTGCCCGGCGCCTGGTCCCGGACCCCGTGGACGCCCAGGACCTGCTTCAGACCGCGCTCGTACGGACGTACGGCCGCTGGGACGGCATAGCCGACAAGCGGCTCGCGGACGCCTATCTGCGCCGCGTCATGATCAACACCCGTACGGAGTGGTGGCGGGCCCGCAAGCTGGAGGAGGTCCCCACCGAGCAGCTGCCCGACGCGAGCGTGGAAGACTCCACCGAGCAGCACGCGGACCGCGCGCTGCTGATGGACATCATGAAGGTGCTCGCACCCAAGCAGCGCAGCGTGGTCGTGCTGCGACACTGGGAGCAGATGTCCACAGAGGAGACGGCCGCCGCCCTCGGTATGTCGGCCGGAACGGTCAAGAGCACGTTGCACCGGGCGCTCGCCCGGCTCCGGCAGGAGCTGGAGAGCCGGGACCGCGAAGAGCTGGTAGCCAGCGCGCTCGAACGTGAGGAGCGGGAGAGTTGCGCGGCCTAGGCCCTCGGGTCACGAGAAGCGTGAAGGCGGTGGGTGCGGCGACGGCCGCGGTCGCCGCCGTCGGCCTTTTGCTCTCCGCCTGTTCGACGGGCGGATCCGGCGCGCGCGACGAGGGCCCGGCCCGCAGCGAGCCCGTGGTGTCCACGGCACCGTCCCCTTCGGCCTCGGCGTCCGTGCCGACGAAGAAGATCGACGCGGTCCGGCTCGTCAAGGAGGACCCGAAGGTCAGCCCGGCCATCAAGCGGGATCTGAAGCCGTGCGTCGGGAAGGCCTACCCGGTCGACGTCTCGTACGGGAACCTGACCGGAGGAACCGCCTCCGATGTGGTCGTGAACGTGCTGACCTGCGGTGACGCGGTGGGCATCGGCAGTTACGTGTATCGCGCCGAGGGCGGTCGGTACGAGAATGTCTTCAAGGCCGAGGAGCCGGCCTCCGTCTACGCCGAGATCGACCGGGGCGACCTGGTCGTGACGAAGCAGCTGTACGAGTCGGGCGATTCGGTGGCCTACCCCTCCGGTGAGGAAGTGATCACGTACCGCTGGTCCGCGAACCGCTTCACGGAGTCGGGGCGCACCCGCAACGACTTCGGCAACGCGGTGGACGGGGAACCCACTCCGTCCGCGGACTGAACCGACAGCGCACCGATACGCCGATACGTATACGCACCGACGCAGCGAGAAGGACTGAGAGCACCCGATGGCAGAGCAGACCCACGTCCTGTTCGTCGAGGACGACGACGTCATCCGCGAGGCCACCCAGCTCGCCCTGGAGCGCGACGGCTTCGCGGTCACCGCCATGCCGGACGGTCTCGCGGGCCTGGAGGCGTTCCGCGCCGACCAGCCGGACATCGCGCTGCTCGACGTGATGGTGCCGGGCCTGGACGGCGTATCGCTGTGCCGCCGCATCCGTGACGAGTCGACGGTCCCGGTGATCATGCTGTCGGCGCGCGCCGACTCCATCGACGTCGTGCTGGGCCTGGAGGCGGGCGCCGACGACTACGTGACCAAGCCGTTCGACGGCGCCGTCCTGGTCGCCCGCATCCGCGCCGTCCTGCGCCGCTTCGGGCACGCGGGCGGGCACGGCTCGGCGTCGTCCGGCCAGGAGGAGCGCTCCGCGGCGGACGGCGGGGTGCTGAACTTCGGCGACCTGGAGATCGACACGGTCGGCATGGAGGTGCGCAGGGGCGGTGCGCCCGTGGCGCTGACGCCGACCGAGATGCGGCTGCTCCTGGAGTTCTCGTCCGCGCCCGGCACGGTCCTCTCCCGCGACAAGCTCCTGGAGCGGGTGTGGGACTACGGCTGGGGCGGCGACACCCGCGTCGTCGACGTCCACGTGCAGCGGCTGCGCACGAAGGTGGGACAGGACCGCATCGAGACGGTCCGCGGCTTCGGTTACAAGCTCAAGGCGTGAGGGCGATCAGAACGAATAGGGCGCTTACGACGTCTACGGCTCTCACGGCACCTACTGCACTCACCGCACTCACTGCACTCAGAGGACGACGTATATGAACGGGGGGCGCAGGGCCGTCGCGCGCGTGCGCGAGAGGTTCCGCTCCGGGGTGCACCTGCGCACCGGCGTGCGCTGGAAGATCGCCGCTGCGATCGCGCTGGTCGGCGCGCTGGTCGCGATCGCCCTGAGCCTCGTCGTGCACAACGCCGCGCGCGTCTCGATGCTCGACAACGCGCGCGACGTGCAGGACGAGCGCATCCAGTTCGCCCTGCGGCTCTATTCCTCCGCGTCCCAGCGGCAGACCCTGCAATTCGGCACGAAGGTCGACGACCCTGAGCTGCCCGAGGAGCTGCGGGAGAAGGTCCTCCAGGGCCGCCGCGCCACCTTCGTCGAGGAGAAGCCCGACGGCGTGCCCGACATCTGGGCCGCCGTGCCGCTCGCCGACGGGCACGTACTCTCGCTGCACTCCCGCTTCACCGACCGCAGCGCCACCGTCATGAAGGACCTCGATCAGGCCCTGGTCATCGGTTCCATCGCGGTCGTCTTCGGCGGCTGCGCGCTCGGCGTACTGATCGGCGGGCAGCTGTCACGGCGGCTGCGCAAGGCGGCGACGGCGGCGAGCGAGGTCGCCCAGGGGCACTCGGACGTGAGTGTCCGGGAGGCGATCGGCGGTGTCGTCAAGGACGAGACCGACGACGTGGCGAGCGCCGTGGACGCCATGGCCGACGCGCTGAAGCAGCGTCTCGAGGCCGAGCGCCGGGTGACCGCCGACATCGCGCACGAGCTGCGCACGCCGGTGACCGGGCTGCTGACGGCCGCCGAGCTGCTGCCGCCCGGCCGGCCGAGCGAGCTGGTCAAGGACCGCGCGCAGGCGATGCGTACGCTCGTCGAGGACGTCCTCGAAGTGGCGCGTCTGGACTCAGCCGCCGAGCGGGCCGAGCTCCAGGACATCACCCTCGGCGAGTTCGTGACCCGGCGCATGGCGGTCCTGACCACGGACGTGACGGTGACGGTGGTGCACGAGTCGGAGGTCACCACCGACCCGCGCCGTCTGGAGCGCATCCTCGGCAACCTCGTCGCCAACGCCACCAAGCACGGCAAGCCGCCCATCGAGGTCAGCGTGGAGGGCCGCGTGGTCCGGGTCCGCGACCACGGGCCCGGCTTCCCCGAGGCGCTTCTGGACGAGGGGCCGAGCCGCTTCCGCACGGGCAGCGCCGACCGGGCGGGCCACGGACACGGTCTCGGCCTGACGATCGCGGCGGGCCAGGCGCGGGTGCTCGGCGCGCGGCTCACCTTCCGCAACGTACGGCCCGCGGGCGCGGCGCCCGACGTGCCCGCCGAGGGCGCGGTCGCGGTGCTGTGGCTGCCGGAGCACGCGCCGACGAACACGGGGAGCTATCCGGTCCTCAAGCTGCCGGACAACCTCTGAGGTCACAGAGGCTGTCCGGCTGAGAGTGGTCCTACGGATGCCTAGTCCGCGATCGCGACCGGCTTGTCCTCGGGGCCCGAGCCCCGCAGCGGGATCTCCTTCACGAAGAACGACGCGAGCAGCGCCACGACGCTGATGGCGGCGCCCAGCAGGAACGCCGAGTGCGTACCGGACGACACCGCGTGCTGGTAGGCGTCCTGGACGGCCTCCGGCAGCTTGGCGAGGCTCGCCGCGTCCAGCTGCGCCGAGGTCTCGGTGACCTTGCCGCCGAGGGCTCCGGCGCGGTCGTCCATGACGTCCTGGACGCGGTTGTTGAAGAGCGCGCCCATGATCGCGACGCCGAAGGACGAGCCGAGCGTACGGAAGAGCGTGGCGGAGGACGAGGCGACGCCCATGTCCTTCATCTCGACGCTGTTCTGCGCGACCAGCATGGTGATCTGCATCAGGAAGCCCATGCCGGCGCCGAGCACGGCCATGTAGAGGCCGGAGGTGAGGCGCGAGGTGCCGGTGTCCATCTGTGCGAGCAGGAAGAAGCCGGCGACCATCAGGACGGTGCCGACGATCGGGAAGGCGCGGTACTTGCCGGTGGCGGTGGTGACCCGGCCCGCGACCATCGAGACGGCCATCATCGAGAGCAGCATCGGAAGGAGCAGCAGACCGGAGTTGGTCGCCGACGCGCCCTGCACCGACTGCTGGAAGAGCGGCAGGAACAGCATCGCGCCGAACATCACGAATCCGGTGATGAAGCCGATGACGGCCATCAGCGAGAAGTTGCGGTTGGCGAAGATGTGCAGCGGCAGTATCGGTTCGGCGGCCTTCTTCTGTACGAAGAGGAAGCCGATCAGCGAGGCGACGCCGATGCCGATGAGCTCCATGATCACGGCCGAGTCCCAGGCGTACTCCGTACCGCCCCAGGTGGTGACGAGCACGAGCGCGCTGATGCCGACGGTGAGCAGGGCCGCGCCGAGGTAGTCGATGCGCCCCTCCGCCTTCTTCTTGGGCAGGTGCAGGACGCTGGTGACCATGGCGAGGGCGACGGCGCCGAGCGGCAGGTTGATGTAGAAGGCCCAGCGCCAGCCGAGGTGGTCGGTGAGGGAGCCGCCGACCAGCGGGCCGCCGATCATCGCGACGGCCATGACGCCGGTCATCATGCCCATGTACTTGCCGCGGTCCCGCGGCGGCACCAGGTCACCGATGATCGCCATGACGCCGACCATCAGACCGCCCGCGCCGAGCCCCTGGATGGCGCGGAAGCCGATGAGCTGGCCCATGTCCTGCGCCATGCCGCTGAGCACGGAGCCGGCGAGGAAGATGACTATGGCGGTGAGGAAGGAGCCCTTGCGCCCGTACATGTCGCCGAGCTTGCCCCAGATGGGGGTGGAGGCGGCGGTGGCCAGGGTGTAGGCGGTGACGACCCACGACAGGTGCTCCATGCCGCCGAGATCGCCGACGATGGTCGGCATCGCGGGGCCCACGATCATGTTGTCGAGCATGGCGAGGAGCATCGTGATCATCAGGGCGAAGAGCACGACACGCACGCTGCGCGGCTGCGGTTCGGCCTTGCCGGTCCCGGCGCCGGCCGTCCCGGTCCCGGTCCCGTTGGGTGGCGGAGCCGCCTGTGCTGTCTCCGGGCCGGCCGCCGGCCCGGTTTTCTCGATGGTCTTCTCCGCCATGTTCCCCACTCCCCGCACGGCCGGGTCCTTACTTGCCGCCCGGCTAGTTGACTACACTGTGGGAACGTAGACCCCGCACTAGCCGGGCGTCAAGTAAGTTATCTGGCAGGAAGCCGAGGGGTACCCGATGGGCACGGGCACAGGCACGGGCAAGCAACAGCGCCGCGGGAACACCCGTCAGCGCATCCAGGACGTGGCCCTCGAACTCTTCGCCGAGCAGGGGTACGAGAAGACGTCACTCCGCGAGATCGCGGAGCGCCTGGAGGTCACGAAGGCGGCGCTGTACTACCACTTCAAGACCAAGGAAGCCATCCTGACCAGCATCTTCGATGACGTCACGAGACCCATCGACGAGCTGATCGCCTGGGGTCACGAGCAGCCGCGGCCCATCTCCCTGGAGACCAAGAAGACGACCCTGCGCCGCTACAACGACATCCTCGTCGACGCGGCGCCACTCTTCCGCTTCATGCAGGAGAACCAGGCGACGATGCGCGACCTGAAGACGGGCGAGAGCTTCAAGGACCGCATGCTGGGGCTCTACGAGATCCTCAAGGACCCGGACGCGCCGATGGCCGACCAGGTGCGCTGCTTCAGCGCACTGTTCACCATGCACGGCGGGATGTTCGTGCTCAAGGACGTCGAAGGCGACCCCGAGGAGAAGCGCAGGGCCATCCTGGAGGTCGCCGTCGATCTGGTGACGCGGGCGCACACGGGCGCGTAAGCACGCCCAGTGACTGAAGCGGTTGGTCAGACCTTGACGCCCACGGAGCCGAGGAAGCGGACGGGGTCCACGGCCGAGCCGTAGTTCGGGGTCGTACGGATCTCGAAGTGCAGGTGCGGACCGCTGGAGTTGCCGGTGTTGCCGGAGAGGGCGATGCGCTGGCCGGTGCCGACGGTCTGGCCCACCCGGACGTCGACCTGCGAGAGGTGCGCGTACTGGGAGTACGTGCCGTTGCTGTGCTTGATCACGACGGCGTTGCCGTACGCGGGGCCGTCACCGGCGCCGTTCGGTCCCGCCTTGACGACGGTGCCGCCGTGCACGGACTCGACCGGGGTGCCGACCGGCACGGCGAAGTCCTGGCCCGAGTGCTTGTGGGACCACATGCTGCCGCCGAGGCCGAAGCTGGCGGAGAGCGTGTAGTTGTTGACCGGGTCGACCCAGGCGGCGGCCTTCGCGGCCGCGGCCTTCTTCGCGTCGGCGGCCTTCTTCGCCTTGGCCTGCTGCGCCTGCTGCGCCTTCTCGGCGGCCTTGGCCTGGGCGGCGGCCTGCGCCTGGACGGAGTTCACGGCGACGCCGGGCAGCGCGCCACCGCTCTTGGCGTCCCCAGCGGCGACCGAGACCCCGGCCCCGAGGGCCGCCGAGGCTCCGAGGCCGACGGCGATGACGGCCGCACGCGTACGGAACATCGACGGGCCGGGACGGTGGGACTTGGTGCGCTTGAGCATGAGGATGTCCTCCGGAGTGTGACGGCGAGACCGACGGGCGGTGCCGACTGAGGGGGGCATGAGTTGACCCGGCAGGCGAGAAGCGGGTGAGTCACTCGCGGATCGCGCTTCGCCGGGTCGGCCATCCCTTGGTAACCCCCACCCCGGCCGGGGCACAAAGGGCCCATCTACTACGTAAAGCCGTAGCTGAGCACCGGCATTTAGACCTCTTGACACCCTCAAATCCAGACATTTCCCCCGCGCTCACGGGGCGGCTTCTCCTCCCCCCGCATGGGTTTAACCCGACGTCGGGCGGGCAGGCGCCGCATACCCACCGCGCTCCGCGACCCATCGGCCCCCGACGCGGCAAAGGTCCCGGAGGTTGCGGGCCGAAGGTCCCGGCCCCGGATCGGGCCCGGCCCACTATTCCGCCTAGTACCGCCCAAAACGCCTGTGCGCCATGTCACCGGCCCGCCGACTCCGCCCCACCGCGAATGTGACCCCGGCTACGCTCACGCCCATGGATCCCGCGGTCATAGGCACCCGCCTGGCATCGAGCGCCGTAACGCCCCTGATCAAGAAGCTCTTCGTGCGGGAGGGACCGGGCGCGGGCCTGGTCGACAAGCCCGTACGGCTGTCGTCACTCGTGTCGTTCAAGGGCGAGAAGCGCACGCTGTCCCGGCGGGACGTGGGGCGGCTCGCGGAGCGGCTGGTGGCGGCGTCCGTGGCCTCGCCGGGCGAGCGTCCTTTCCCGGGGGACGAAACGGAGGCGGTCGTCGCTGCCCTGACCCGGAGGCTCCTCTCCCTTGGGGAGCTCGACATGGACGACGTGCAGGCGGTCCGCCTGGGCCACGAGAAGCTGGCCCGCAAGCTCGTGCGCGAGGCACCGCTCTCCGGCCTCTCCGCGGACGCTTCCCGCTACCTCGACTCGGTCACCGAGTGGGCGTGCCTGCACATCCTGCACTTCTTCACGCAGCGCTCCACGTTCGTGGCGGCGACGCTGGTGGCACAGAGCCGGGGGCAGGACGAGTTGATCGCAAAGGTCGACGCGCTGATCGCCCGCACGCCGGTCGCCGGCGGTTCGGAGGACGTCGCCTTCGAGTGGCGCTACCTCGCGTACGTCGCGAAGAAGCACGGCAAGCTGACGATCTTCGGCATCGACCTGGCGGGCTCCCCGGGGAAGTGGCCGCTGGACGCGGCCTACATGTCGCTGGAGGCGGCGGCTCCCGAGCGGGTGGCCACGGCCCACTACCAGTCGGGGGCGGAGTACCACGCGGAAGAGGTGGAGGTCGTCGACCGTACGCCCCCGCTCCCCGCGGACCAGGCGCTCGCGACCCACGACCGGGTCCTCCTGCGGGGTGAGGCGGGGTCGGGCAAGACGACGCTGGTGCAGTGGCTGGCGGTGAGTGCGGCGCGGCAGGACGTGACAGGCCCCGGGTACACCATGACGTACCTCGAAGACCGCGTTCCGTACGTCCTGCCCCTGCGCACCCTCACCCGCCACGGCGAGCGCCTGCCCGCGCCCGCGGACTTCCTCGCCGCGGTGGGGTGCCCGCTGGCCGGCACCCAGCCGAAGGGCTGGGAGGCACGTGTCCTGTCGGCCGGCCGCGCCCTCGTCCTGATCGACGGGATCGACGAGGTCCCGGAGGCGGAGCGGGCCCGGACGCGGGCCTGGCTGAGCGACCTCATCGACGCGTTCCCGGGCAACCGCTGGCTGGTGACGTCGCGCCCCTCGGCCGTACGGGAGGACTGGCTCACCGAGGAGGGCTTCACGGAGCTGACGCTGTCCGCGATGCGGAAGGCGGAGGTGGCGGCGTTCATCGAACGGTGGCACGCGGCCGCGGCCACGGGTGCGCCCGAGGAGGACGCCGCGCTCGCCGCGTACGAAAGCCAGCTCCTGGAGGCGGTGCGCGCGAAGCCGGACCTGGGCCGCCTCGCCACGAACCCCCTCATGTGCGGTTTGATCTGCGCGCTGCACAGGGACCGGCGGGGTTTCCTGCCGCTGGGCAGGAAGGACCTGTACACGGCGGCTCTGTCGATGCTCCTGGTACGCAGGGACCGTGAGCGCCACATGGCGGTCCCGGAGCTGCGGGAGGAGCCCCAGCTGCAACTGCTCCAGCGGCTGGCGTACTGGCTGATCCGCAACGGCCGTACGGTGATGGACCGTTCGCGGGCGGAGTCCATCATCGCGGACGCGCTGCCGGCGGTGCCGGAGCTGGCCCCTCTGGGTGACGCGCAGGCCGTCTACACCCACTTCCTGCACCGCAGCGGGCTGTTGCGCGAGCCCGGGCCCGGCACGGTCGACTTCGTCCACCGCACGTTCCAGGACTTCCTGGGGGCGCGGGCGGCGGTCGACGAGGGCGACTTCGGCGTACTCGCGCGGCACGCCGCGGACGACCAGTGGGAGGACGTCATCCGCATGGCCGTGGCGCAGGCGCGCCCGCGTGAACGAGCGGAGATCCTGGGCGACCTGCTCGCACACGGGGACCGCCACCCGGAGGAGGGGGCCCGCAAGCGGATCCATCTCCTCGCGGCGGCCTGCCTGGAGCACGCGGCGGAGCTGGCGCCCGCGGTGCGGGAGGAGGTGGAGGGGCGGACGGCGGCGCTGATTCCGCCGCACGACGTGGCGGACGCGAAGGCGCTGGCGAACGTCGGGGCGATGGTGCTCGACCTGCTGCCGGGCCCGGACGGTCTGACCGACGACGAGGCCACGCACGTGACGATCACCGCGACGCGGGTCGACTCGGACGCGGCGATCCCTTTCCTCGCCCGGTTCGCCCGGCACGGAAGCATCAGGGTCCGCAGCCAGCTGATGTGGGGGTGGCACCGGTACGACTGCCGCGCGTACGCCGAGCAGATCATCGCCCGGCTCGACGCCGCCGACGACATCCACTTCACCCTCCGCACCGACGCGCAGGTCGCCGAGCTCGAACGGCTGGGCCTGCGCCCGCGGAAGCTGGACATCAGGCCGGGGGTCACCCCCGAGATCGCCTCCCGCTTCATAGCGGCCTGCGAGCCCACGTTCCTGCTCCTGAACAGGTTCCCGCCGACCCTGCTGACGGCGGAGGCACTAGGGTCCCTCGGCCACCTCGACGGACTCAGCGTCGTCGGCGCACTGGAACCGTGGAGTTTGGCGCCGTTCCCCGCTGACGCTCCCTTGAAGTTCCTCGGCCTCGTGGGCTCCCGGAACTCCCTGGCCGACCTGCGTATCGCGACCCGGTGGCCGACGCTGGAGCGGGTGACCTTCGACGACGACGATGCGCTGTCCCCCGCGGACTGGGAGGTGTTCGCCGCCCTGCCGGGCTCTCTCGCCCTGCACCTGCCGGCGAACGCCCTCACGCTCGCCTCGCCGGACCTGACCGTGCCCGGCCTGGTCGAACTGCAGCTCCGCCCTGATCCGTCCTGGACGGCGGCCGTCGCACGCCTGGGTACGCTCGCGCCGGGACTGAAGCGGCTGTTCCTGCAGAACCGCCCCGAGGGCAGCCCGGACCGGAACGCCCTCATCGACGTCTCGGCCCTGGCCCACCACCCGACCTTGGCAGAGCTGACAGTCCCCGCGGTGGCGGTAGGCCTGGACAACCTCCCCGCCCACATCGACGTACACGTCTACGGCACGCTCACCGATTGAGCCGAAACCACACGCCTTTGCCCGTACTCGCGGGCGTCACACCGCACACGTCCGACAGCGCCGTCACGAGGAACAGCCCCCGCCCGCTCTCCTCCTCGGCAACGGGCCTGCGGGGCGAGGGCGAGGGCAGTCGGTCGCCGTCGTCGTACACGGCGATGCGTACGTGGGTGGCGGCGACCGCTGCTCTCAGGTGGACGTCGCTCTTCGTGTGCTGGTGCACGTTGGTCACCAGCTCGGAGGTGCAGAGGGCGGCGGTGTCCCCGAGGTGGCCGAGGCCGAGGGTTTCCAGGGTGCGTTGGACGAAGTCGCGGCAGATCTTGGCGGATTGGGCGTTGCCAGGAGTGAACAGGGTGTAGGTGTCCGACGTGAGGTCATGCGGGGGTACGCCCATGAGACGCCTCCATGGCGTTGGGATCGCTGATTCGACTGTGGGATGACCGACCCCACGTGGCCCGTCCGCAGTGGCCTACCGCTCCTCGCGAGCAACCTCCCGTCCGGCACGGGGGTTGGATCGGGCGGTGCGCTTCTGCGGGCGGACAGGGTGGGGGAATGCGTCGACAGCGAGGCTTCCGACATGGTTGCGTGAGCGTCGCCTCACTCAACGTAGGCAGTAGGTGCCACTAGTGCAACCTTCTTGCCTCGATCGGTGGAACCTTCACCCTTGGAGGCGGCAAACTGAGCGCGAACTCCCGGGAGGTCCACCCTTGGCACTACGGACGCACATCACCGAGCGCCAGCGACGCCTCGGCGTCGAGCTCCGCAAGCTGCGTGAGAACGCGGGGCTCAACCTCATCGAGGCGGCGGCGCTGATCGGTGTGGGGCGACCCCACATGACGCACATCGAGGCGGCCAGGACCGGCATCTCCGCGGAACGACTCCGCACCCTTGCAGCCAAGTACGGGTGCACTAGTGGGACCCATATCGACGAGCTGGTGCGTTTGGCAGAGAGCACTGGCAAGGGCTGGTGGTCCGAGTACCGCAAGGCATTGCCACAACAGTTGCTGGACCTTGCCGAGTTGGAGGATCGGGCGACCAGCATCGCGAGTTACGAGACGCTGCTGGTCCCCGGTCTACTCCAGACCGAGTCGTACATGCGTACGCTGTTCCAGAACGCTCGGCCCAGCGCCAGACCTGCCGAGATCGACACGCTGGTGCGCTTCCGCCTCGCGCGACAGCACATCCTCACCGGTGAACGCCCTCCACAGCTTCACGTCGTCATCCATGAGGCCGCCCTACGCATGGTCGTCGGCACCCCTCAGATCATGCGCGACCAACTGGCACACCTGATCCGCAGCTCAGCCAACCCACATGTCACAATCCAGATCCTGTCGTTCGACCAGGGGACACAGGCCTGGCGCAGCGCCCCTTTCCTGCTCCTCTCCCCGGGGGTGCCGGGGCTGGAAACGGTCTTCGTCGAGCACCCCGCCGGTGGGATGACTCTGCACGACAGTGAAGCGATCTCCCAGTACCAAGCGACTGCCGTCGCCCTGGGCGCCAGTGCGCTGGCGCCCATCGTGAACGAGAACACGCCTGATCGCCTCGAAGACCGGGACTCCCTGGGTCTCGTCCAGCACATCCACTACGTCCATAGCGGAGCCCGACGATGAAAGAACTCACCTGGCAGAAGTCCTCCTTCAGTGAGGGAGCCGGAGCAAATTGCGTCTACGTAGCCGCAAGCCCAACCGGCCATATCCACCTCCAGGAGAGCGACACTCCCGAGACAACCCTCACCACTCACCCCGCAGCGTTCGCGGCACTCATACACACACTCACAGGGGAGGCGCCACGGACGAACTGACTCGACGCAAATCGTTGCAGCGACCCGCAACGTGATTTGTCCAACAGCCTGTTGGACAAATCATCGAGTCACCCGAGGCCATCCGGCGCGGCTACCCCCACCCACACCGGCGCCACTTGTGCAACGGCGTGTTGCACAAGTGGCGAGGAGCCACAGCACCCGGCAGGAGACAAGCCGGACCTGGTCTGGTACGGCCTAACTACGCTTTATTCAACCGCCGTTGACCTACCCTCAACCCATGGTCGACCCCGCAGCCCTAGGCGCCCGCCTGGCCTCCAGCGCAGTCGCTCCCCTCGTGAAGAAGCTCTTCGTCAAGGATCAGCCGGGCGCCGCCCTCGTCACCAAGCCGGTGCGGATATCCGGCCTCGTGTCGTTCGGGGGCGAGAAGCGGAACGTCACCCCGAAGGACGTCGAGAAGATCGCGGACGAGCTCGTCCGGAGGGCGCTGAAGGCCGCCGGCCCCGGCGAGCGCCCCGTGGAGGCCGCCGAGGCCGTCGCCGTGAAGCACGCCCTCACGCACTCCCTCGCCGCCCTCGGCACCCTCACCATCGAGGACTACGAAGCCGTCGCCCTCGGGCCGGAGGAATTCGCGCGCGTGCTGCGCTCGCAGTCGGCCGTGACCGTCGCGACGTTCGCGCTCAGCCGCGACGCCGAGCTGTTCTACGAACGGCTGCTCCACACCGCCTCCCTCCACATCCTGAACTTCTTCACGCAGCGCTCCACGTACATCGCCCGTCGGCAGACGCAACAGAGCCACCAGCTCGCACAGCTGGTCAAAGCCGTCGACGTACTCCTCGAACGGCTGCCGTCGCAGTCGGCCGAGGACGCCGCGTTCGAGGAGCGGTACGCCTCGTACATCACCGCGCGGCACGGCACGCTCACCATCTACGGCCTCGATGTCTACGCCGGGGCCAGCGAGTGGCCCCTCGACACGGCGTATCTGAGTTTGGAGGCGACTCGGGAGCGGCCCGGGGAAGCAGGGACCCAGGTGGCGGCCGAGCGGGTGCTCGCGCAACACGACCACGTGCTGCTGCGCGGCGTCGCCGGGTCCGGCAAGACCACCCTCGTGCAGTGGCTCGCGGTGACGGCGGCCGACCGGACGTACGAGCACGGGCTCACGCACCTCATCGGGCGGGTGCCGTTCGTGCTGCCGATGCGGCGGATCGTCCGGCCGGGGAGCGAACTGCCGGCGCCGCACGAGTTCTTGACGGCCGTCGGGTGCCTCGTCGCGGGGGAGCAGCCACCGGGCTGGGTGGAGCGCGTCCTGGAGGGGCGGCGCGGCGTGCTGCTCGTCGACGGGATGGACGAGATCTCCGAGGACCGGCGCGAGGCGGCGAAGCGGTGGCTGCGCGATCTGATCCGCTTCTTCCCGGGCAATCTGTGGCTCGTCACGACCCGCCCCTCCGCCGTCCCCGACAAGTGGCTGGACCCCACCGGCTTCGCCGAGCTCACGCTGTCGCCGATGGCCCGCGACGACGTCGACACGTTCGTACGCAGGTGGCACCGCGCGGCGGGCGCCGACGACTCCGTCGGGACCGCCCTGCTGCACTCCGTGCGGGCCGCGTCCGAGCTGAACCGGCTCGCCGCCAACCCGCTGATGTGCGGCATGCTCTGCGCGCTCCACCGCGAGCGGCGCGGCTTCCTGCCGCAGGACAGGAAGTCCCTGTACGAGGCGGCGCTGACCATGCTGCTTGAACGGCGGGACGTGGAGCGCGAGGTCGCGCCCGGGGCGTCCGCCGGGGTGCGGCTCCCCTTCGCCATTCAAGTGCAGCTCCTTCAGAAGCTCGCCTGGTGGCTGATCCGCAACAGCCGCTCGGAGATGGACCGTTCGGACGCCGTGCACATCCTCGGGGAGGCCGCCCCCGCGATGAACCTCGACGGCGACGGCGAGGACGTCTACCGCTGGCTGCTGCTGCGGTCGGGGCTGCTGCGGGAGCCGGCCGAGGGGCGCGTGCACTTCCTGCACCGCACCTTCCAGGACTACCTCGGCGCCCGGCTCGCCGTGCAGGAGCTGGACTTCGACCTGCTCGTGAACAACGCGGGCCGCTCCGAGTGGGAGGACGTCATCCTGCTGGCCGTCGCGCACGCGCGGCCGAGGGAGGCGGAACAGATGCTGCGGCGGCTCACGGCGGACGGCACCGCGCGCGGCAAGCTGCTCGCCGCCGCCGCGCTGCCGTACGCGGCGGAGGTGGCGCCGGCCGTGCGGCAGCTGGTCGAGGAAGGCATACGGTCGCTGGTGCCGCCGCGGACGGAGCGCGAGGCCTACGCCTTGGCAGAGGTGGGTGGCGATCTCGTGCTCGGCCTGCTGCCCGGGCCCGACGAGGTCGACGGCGAGCTCGCGTACCTGATGCCCCTGGTGGCCGCCAAGGTCGGCAGCGCGGCGGCGCTGCACTACCTGACCCGCTTCCGCCGGCACACCGACCGCAGGGTCCAGCTGGTCCTGGCCGCGTCCTGGCCGGTCTTCGACCGCGAGCTCTACGTACGGGAGATCCTCACGCACCTGTCCCTGCGGCCCATGGTCCCCGTGCACGGCGCCGACGACCTCAGGGCCCTTAGCGCCATCGGCGGCTGGCCGGTCATCAAGGTCGTCGGCGCCTACCGCGTCGAGGACCTGACGGAGCTCATCGTGCCCGAGCAGCTCGTCCGGCTCTCCCTGGACGCCCCCCACCCCGTCGAGGGCCTCGCCTGGCTCTCGGCCTTCCCGCACCTCACCGACGTGGACCTGGACGTGGCGGTGAGCGCGACCACGGCCCGGCAGGTTCCGACCGGCGTACGCCTCAACACCCCTGATACACAGGCAACTTGACCTATCCTTGGGCTTACGGAAAGGCCGCCCGTGGTCGCATGACGGAAGCCGAGGGCGCCCGGCCGGCCCGAGGCCATACGGCAAGACCCGACCCCAGGGACCCGATGCCCATGGAGCCCGTAGTACGCACCCCCTCGGCCCTCGCCATGCCCCTCGTGCAACGGTTCTTCCGTGTCCCGCCCCGGCCGCCCACCACCCCCCACCTGATCGCGGCCCTCACCACCTGGCGCGGCCCCGACGCCACCGCCGACCCCGACGACGTGCACCGCACCGCCGCCGACTTCATCCAGCTCGCCGCCGAGACGCACACCACGCCCACCGCCGAGCTCCCCGCCGTCGCCGACGTCCTGACCCGCACCCTGCTGGCCATCGGCGAGCTCGACCTCACCGACGCCGACGCCGTGCGCCTGGGCCCGCAGGACTACGCCCGGCGGCTGCGCGGCGCCGTCCAGGGCGCCGACCGCCGCCTCACCCCCGATGCCGCCTGGTTCCACGACGAACTGCTCGTCGCCGTCTGCCTGCACATCCTGCACCACCTCGTGCGCCGCTCCCCGTACATCCAGCGGCACATGCCCGAGCGCGCCAGCCGCATCCGCCAGCTCGTCGACCTCAACGACGCGGAGGTGGCCGTCGCCCGCCGGCCCGAACCCTCCCGCGAGGACGCCGACTTCGAGGCCGCGTACGCCCAGGAGGTGCTGCGCCAGCACGGCTGGCTGACCATCGTCGGCGTCGACTTCGCGCACGCGCCCGACCGCTGGCCCCTGGAGGACACCTATCTGAGCCTCCAGGCGGAGGAGAACAGCGGCGGCCCGGTGGCGGGGGCGGGCGGGCAGCAGCGCACCGTCCTGCTCGCCGACCGGGCCCTGGAGGGCCACGAGCGGGTCCTGCTGCGCGGCGTCGCGGGCTCCGGCAAGACGACCCTCGTGCAGTGGCTCGCCGTCGCCGCCGCCCGCGAGGGCGCCCGCGTGCCGTTCGTCCTGCCCGTACGCCGCTTCGCCCGCGAGGGCTTCCCCGCCCCGGACGACTTCCTGCGCGCCGTCCGCCACCCGCTCGCAGGCCGGGCGCCCGAGGGCTGGGTCGTCCGCACCCTCCTCGCGGGCCGCGCCCTGCTCCTCGTCGATGGGATTGATGAAGCCCCGGAGGAGACCCGCGGCGCCCTGCGCGACCAGCTCCGCCGCCTCCTGCGCATCTTCTCCGGCACCGCCTGCCTGGTCACCTCGCGGCCCTCCGCCGTGGAGGACGGCTGGCTCGCCCAGGAACGCCTCGCCGAAGAGGGCTTCACCGAGCTGTCGCTGGCCCCGATGTCCCGCGACCAGGTCACCCGCTTCATCCGCGACTGGCACACCGCGGCGATGAGCGACGCGGGCCAGGACACCGATTCCCTCAAGGAGTACGAGCAGCGCCTGCTGCACTCCGTACGGATCTACCGCGAACTGCGCCAGCTCGCCACCAACCCCCTGATGTGCGGCTTGATATGCGCACTCAACCGGGACCGCTCGGGCTCCCTGCCCAAGGGCCGCAAAGAGCTCTACGACGCCGCCCTGGAGATGCTCCTGCAACGCCGCGACCCCGAACGCGACGTGCTCTACGCCGACGACGTACGGCTCCAGCAGGGCGCCCGCGAACTGCTCCTGCGCAAGCTCGCCCACGCCATGCTCGACGAGGGCCTCTCGGAGCTGCCGCGCCGCCGCGTCGTCGACGTCCTGAACCACGCGCTGCCCGCGATCCCCTCGGCCCGCGCCGCGGGCGATGGTGAGAAGATCTTCCGCCATCTGCTGCACCGCACCGGGCTGCTGCGCGAACAGGCGGGGGTCTCCGTCGACTTCATCCACCGCACCTTCCAGGACTACCTGGCAGCCAAGGAGATCGTCGCCCGCGGCGACCTCGACACCCTCGTCGACCACGCCCACCAGCCGGAGTGGGAGGAGGTCATCCGCATGGCCGCCGCCCACGCCCGCCCCGACGAATGCGCCCGGTTCCTGGAGCGCCTCCTTGCCGCCGCCCCCGGCCTGCGCAGGCCGCACGTCAACCACCGGCGCCTGATGGCCGCCGCCTGCCTCGAACACGTCAGCGAGCTGGACCCGGCCATCCAGGAGCTCGTCCACCGCCGCACGAAAAACCTCGTGCGCCCCACCACCGAACAGGGCGCCCGCAGCCTCGGCTGGGTCGGCCCCATCGTCCTGGAGCAGCTGCCGGACCCCGAGCAGATCCCCGGCGACCAGCAGGCGCTGCTCCTCGCCATCACCGCGACCCGCGTCCAGGACGACGCGGCCATCGACTACCTCGCCCGGCTGCGCACCCGCACCTCGCTCGCCATCCGCACCGAGCTGGCCCGCCCCTGGCGGCACTTCGACACCGAGCGGTACGCGCGCGAGATCATCGCCCACCTCTCCCCCGAGGACCTGTACTTCCCCGTCTCCGACGCCGCCGAGCTCGCCGCCCTGCGCGGCCTCGGCGGGCGGCCCCGCATCCAGGTGGCCGGCGTCATGCGCACCGACGAACTCCTCGCCGGCCTGGTCCCCGACCGGCTCACCCATCTGTGGCTCAACGCGGAGCTGCCCGACCCGGACATGTCGTGGCTGGCCCGTTTCCCCGCCCTGCGCGTCCTGCGCGTCAACCCGCGCCTGCCGCGCGTGCGCAACGTACCGGAGGGCGTCACGATCACCGCCTGACGGCGACCCGCTCCCGTACGGGCGTACGAAAAAGGGGCTGCCCCGGAACCGTACGAAACAGTTCCGGGGCAGCCCCTGTGGCGCGCCCTGTGCGGGCTACGCCTCCTTGCTCAGGTTCGGGCCCGCGCCGCCACCGGCGGCCGACTCGATCGGCGGCACGTCGGGCAGCGCCGCCTTCTCCTCGCCGCGGAAGGTGAACGTGGCGGTGTCGCCCTCACCCTCCGTGTCGACGACCACGATGTGGCCGGGACGCAGCTCGCCGAAGAGGATCTTCTCGGAGAGGGTGTCCTCGACCTCGCGCTGGATCGTGCGCCGCAGCGGACGCGCGCCGAGCACCGGGTCGTAACCCTTCTTCGCGAGCAGCTCCTTCGCGGACTGGGAGAGCTCGATGCCCATGTCCCGGTCCTTGAGGCGCTCGTCCACCTTGGTGATCATCAGGTCGACGATCTGGAGGATGTCGTCCTGGCTGAGCTGCGGGAAGACGACGACGTCGTCCACGCGGTTCAGGAACTCCGGGCGGAAGTGCTGCTTCAGCTCGTCGCTGACCTTGTTCTTCATCCGCTCGTAGTTGGACTTCGTGTCGCCCTGGGCCGCGAAGCCGAGGTTGAAGCCCTTCGAGATGTCACGGGTGCCGAGGTTGGTCGTCATGATGATGACCGTGTTCTTGAAGTCGACGACCCGGCCCTGGGAGTCGGTCAGGCGACCGTCCTCCAGGATCTGAAGGAGCGAGTTGAAGATGTCCGGGTGGGCCTTCTCGACCTCGTCGAAAAGGACGACCGAGAACGGCTTGCGGCGGACCTTCTCGGTCAGCTGGCCGCCCTCTTCGTAACCCACGTAACCGGGGGGCGAACCGAAGAGACGCGAGACCGTGTGCTTCTCGCTGAACTCCGACATGTCGAGGGAGATCAGCGCGTCCTCGTCACCGAAGAGGAATTCGGCGAGCGCCTTGGAAAGCTCGGTCTTACCGACACCGGACGGGCCCGCGAAGATGAACGAGCCACCGGGACGCTTCGGGTCCTTCAGACCCGCACGCGTACGCCGGATCGCCTTCGAGAGCGCCTTGACGGCGTCCTTCTGGCCGATGACGCGCTTGTGGAGCTCGTCCTCCATGCGCAGCAGACGGGAGGACTCCTCCTCCGTCAGCTTGAAGACCGGGATACCGGTCGCCGTGGCGAGGACCTCGGCGATCAGCTCGCCGTCGACCTCGGCGACGACGTCCATGTCGCCGGCCTTCCACTCCTTCTCGCGCTTGGCCTTCGCGGCGAGCAGCTGCTTCTCCTTGTCGCGGAGAGAGGCCGCCTTCTCGAAGTCCTGCGAGTCGATCGCCGACTCCTTGTCGCGACGGACGCCCGCGATCTTCTCGTCGAACTCGCGGAGGTCCGGCGGCGCGGTCATCCGGCGGATGCGCATCCGGGAGCCGGCCTCGTCGATCAGGTCGATCGCCTTGTCGGGCAGGAAGCGGTCCGAGATGTACCGGTCGGCCAGGGTGGCGGCCTGCACCAGCGCCTCGTCGGTGATGGAGACGCGGTGGTGCGCCTCGTACCGGTCGCGGAGGCCCTTGAGGATCTCGATGGTGTGCGGCAGCGACGGCTCCGCGACCTGGATGGGCTGGAAGCGGCGCTCAAGCGCGGCGTCCTTCTCCAGGTGCTTGCGGTACTCGTCGAGCGTGGTGGCACCGATGGTCTGGAGCTCACCGCGGGCCAGCATCGGCTTGAGGATGCTCGCCGCGTCGATCGCGCCCTCGGCGGCACCCGCACCCACGAGCGTGTGCAGCTCGTCGATGAACAGGATGATGTCGCCGCGGGTGCGGATCTCCTTGAGGACCTTCTTCAGGCGCTCCTCGAAGTCACCGCGGTAGCGCGAGCCGGCGACCAGGGCGCCGAGGTCCAGGGTGTAGAGGTGCTTGTCCTTGAGGGTCTCGGGCACCTCGCCCTTGACGATGGCCTGGGCGAGACCCTCGACGACGGCGGTCTTGCCGACGCCGGGCTCACCGATCAGGACCGGGTTGTTCTTCGTACGGCGGGACAGCACCTGCATGACCCGCTCGATCTCCTTCTCGCGCCCGATGACCGGGTCGAGCTTGGACTCACGAGCGGCCTGGGTGAGGTTCCGGCCGAACTGGTCGAGGACCAGGGACGTGGAGGGCGTGCCCTCGGCAGGACCGCCGGCGGTGGCGGTCTCCTTGCCCTGGTAGCCGGAGAGCAGCTGGATGACCTGCTGCCGCACCCGGTTGAGATCGGCGCCCAGCTTGACCAGGACCTGGGCGGCGACGCCCTCGCCCTCACGGATCAGGCCGAGCAGGATGTGCTCCGTGCCGATGTAGTTGTGGCCCAGCTGAAGGGCCTCGCGGAGCGAGAGCTCCAGGACCTTCTTGGCACGGGGGGTGAAGGGAATGTGCCCGGACGGAGCCTGCTGGCCCTGCCCGATGATCTCCTCCACCTGCTGGCGGACCGCCTCGAGCGAAATCCCGAGGCTCTCCAGGGCCTTAGCGGCGACACCCTCGCCCTCGTGGATCAAGCCCAGGAGGATGTGCTCGGTGCCGATGTAGTTGTGGTTGAGCATCCGGGCTTCTTCCTGAGCCAGGACGACAACCCGCCGCGCGCGGTCGGTGAACCTCTCGAACATCGTTAATCGCTCCTCAGAGCGGTCAGGCAGTAAAGGGGTCGGTCCCCTCCCTGTCCTTCCGCAGCTTAGTCCCGCAAGCGGGGACCGCTCATTCCATCTGCCGACACCCGGACCCCAACTCGGAGGATCTCCTGACCCCGAACGCCGACAACTGCTCCAACCCGATGGTGCGAGACGATGTTCCCGCAGGCCAGGCAGTTACCCCCACCATCACTACGCCGATGGCGAACGTGACATGCCCAGGACCGCGTGTCGCCCCCTCCCACTAGGGATGTCTTACCCGTAAGGACTGACAGTCCATGCGGCGCGCCCCGGTTCCCTCCGCTACGGGCGAACACTCTTGCACCGCCGAACACGCCTTCACGCCCCCCTACCGCATACGCACCGCATCTACGCCACCACACTGCGTAACCCGGACGCCCCTCCGGCTGTTGCCCGGACATGGCCCCCACAGTTCCTCAGCCCCGAGCGCCTTTCGAGCAGAGCGACCCGGTGCGGCAGTGGTACGAGAACGAGCTCGGCTGGGCGACCGCCCCCGGGCCCGGCCCGGTGCGGCTCCTGACCGGCCTGCGCTTCGACGTCCTGGAACTGCCGGCGGAGGCGGGCCGCGCGGCGCTGCGCCACCTCGGGCCGAAGGCCCCGGTGGCGCTGCGCGGGGAAACGATGCGCCTCCTGGTGGGCGCGGGCAGCGCCGAGGAGCTGCCGGGGCTGCTCGACTGGCTGGAGTGGGGACACATCCCCCTCGGCCTCACCGCGGTCGGGGCGGGTGGGTGGATCGAGGCGCCCACTCCCCCGGGGTGGTGCGGCTCACGGGGGGCCGCCGTCTGGCTGCGACCCCCGGAGCCCGGCTGTGAGGTGGAGCCGACGCTGCCTGCGCTGCCGTCCCTGCCCGGGGTGGGGGGAGGCGGGACTGCGCTCCACAGCGACCCCGCTGTGGGCTCCGGTCTCGTACGACTGGTGGACACGGCGGCGACACACTGCCACCGGGTCCGGCTGCGGCGTCGCAACCGTCAGCCGTTGGCCTTCTCATAGGCCTCACGAATGGACGCGGGAACGCGGCCGCGGTCATTGACCTCGAAACCGTTCTCCTTCGCCCAGGCGCGGATCGCGGCCGTGTCCTGGCCGCCGCTCGCCGCCGCCGTACGCGTCTTGCCGCGGCCGCTCGAACGGCCCCCGGTGCGCCGACCTGCCTTGACGAAGTCCTCAAGGGCGCCACGGAGCTTGTCCGCGTTGGCCGTGGTGAGGTCGATCTCGTAGGACTTGCCGTCCAGCGCAAACGTCACGGTCTCGTCCGCCTCGCCACCGTCGAGGTCATCGACAAGAAGGACCTGAACCTTCTGTGCCACCGGATTTCCTTTCATCGATAACTGTGAGGCCGGACCACGCGACGCACGCCGCGATTCACCGGCCCCTGTTATATGCAGTACTGCAGTACGTCGGAAAGCAAACCGCTTTTGCCGGAAAAACACAAACCCCTGGGAGAGACAGGGGACCCCTGGAAGCCTGGAAACATGCGCGTTTCGGACATAGCCCACCACGGCGCGGGGCGGTCCGGAATACGGTCGGGACTGCCGGGACGATCACCCGATCGCAGATGCTCGCGGACGCTCACAGATGCAGAAGCATCCGACTGTTGCCCAAGGTGTTCGGTTTCACTCGTTCGAGGCCAAGGAACTCCGCGACACCCTCGTCATAGGAACGCAGGAGCTCGCTGTAGACATCTCCGTCGACCGGAGTCTCGCCGATCTCCACGAAGCCGTGCTTCGCGAAGAAGTCGACTTCGAAGGTGAGACAGAAAACCTTGCGCACGCCGAGCCAGCGGGCGGTCTGCAACAACTTGCCCAACAGCTGATGCCCCACTCCGGCACCCTTGACCTCGGGGTTCACCGCGAGGGTGCGCACTTCCGCGAGGTCTTCCCACATCACGTGCAGAGCGCCGCAGCCGACCAACTCGGCGTTGTCGTCGCGTTCCGCGACCCAGAACTCCTGGATGTCCTCGTAAAGCGTCACCGTCGCTTTGTCCAGGAGGATGCGCTCGCGGACGTAGGAGTCGAGGAGGCGGCGCACGGCCGGCACATCGGAGGTTCGCGCCCTGCGGACGGAGACCGCTTTTGCACTGAGTTCGCGGAGTTCGTTGCGTTCGGATCGTTCGGATCGTTCGCTGTGTTCGGGCCGATCGCTGTCTTCGTGTCGTTCGGGCCGTTCGGGGACCTCTGCTGGCATGAGCGGACGCTATCGCTCTGCTTCGCGCTCGGCGGAGTCGGGGTTCAGCGCGATCCCCGGGTTCCCCGGGTTCCCCGTGATCCCGGGGTTGCCGGCGTTCGCGGCGTTCCCGGCGTTCCCGGCGTTCTCCGGGCCTTGGACGATACGCATCGCGTCGCTGAGCGCTTCCCGCTGTTCCTCCGACATCATGCCGAAGAAGGCGACCAGTGCGGCGGCGGGGTTGTCACTCTGCGACCAGGCTTCGTTCATCAGTGCGGCTGCGTAGGCAGCACGAGTGGAGACCGCCTCATATCGATAGGCGCGGCCTTCCGCTTCGCGGCGCACCCAGCCCTTCTGATGGAGATTGTCCAAAACGGTCATCACGGTGGTGTACGCGATGGACCGTTCCTGCTGAAGGTCTTCCAGGACTTCTCGAACGGTCACGGGGCGGTTCCACTTCCACACCCGCGTCATGACTGAGTCTTCGAGTTCTCCCAATGGACGAGGCACAGCAGAACAATAGTGGGAGACGTCACTATTGGCGTGATGCGTGAGGGACGTGGCGTACCACTAATTTCTGCAACAAAAAGGGCGTACGACTCGAATGGTGCGTCGAGTCGTACGCCGGGGGGCGCGGGGTGTGCGGGCCGGCCGTGTGCAGGCCGTGCGGGCCTGCGGTGGCGCTCAGGCTCAGGCGCTGCCCGTGGCCCCGGTGGCCTTCGTGTTCTGCGGAGTCTGGCTGACGGCTTCGGCGCGGGAGATCGCGGCGTCCACGGCCGCGTCCTCCTTGGCCTTGTTGGCGCCGCCCTGGGTCTTCACGATCGTCACGATGAGCCCCGTGAAGAACACGGCCATCACTACGGGGGGCACGAGCGCGGAAACGTAGTCCATGCCTCCCAGGGTAGCTAGCCCGCGACGAGCCGGTGCGCCGGGTCGGCGGGTGTCGGCGCGGGCGTTCGCGCGGGCGTCTGCGTTGGCGTCGGTGCGGGAGCCTCCGGGCGGCGCTTCGGCGGGAAGACCTCGGCGGGGGTGGGCACGGGGCGGGGCGGCTCGGGGCTGACCGGGCGCTCGGGCCCGTTCCCATTCCCATTCCCGTTCCCATTCAAGCCTCCGGGGAGGGCGTGGAGGCGGGCGCGGGAGGCGGGGGCGGGGATGGAGATGGGCACGGGACTGGCAGTGGGGGTGGACGCGGGGGTGGGGGCCGGGATGGCGGTGGGGACGGTGCGGCGTGCGAGGCGGGCGCGGACGGCTCGTTCGGCGAGGGCGCGGCAGCGGTCGAGCAGGGCGGCCGCGATGGGGTTGCCGCGCAGGGCGCGCAGCGCGGCGAGGTCGTCGGCGCCCGGCTGGTAGCCGGCGGCGAGGGCGTCGTCGAGCAGGGCGAGGTAGCCGGAGGCGGTGCCGGGCAGGGCGGCCCGGTAGCGGGCCAGATCGGCCATCAGGAAGGCGCGCAGCCGGGCGCCCTCGCGCATCGCTTCGTCGACCGATTCGGCGAGCCGGAGACAGTCCTGGACATCCGCGTCGCGGACGGGGCTGGGGTGCAGGGCGAGCGCCAGGGCGCGACGGAGCACACGCAGCTCCTCCGCACCGAAGGCCATGCCGCCCCGGGATCCGTATGGCGTGGGCATGGACTGACGATACGCGCCAATCGGACAAAATCGGCTTAACGCCACTCGCTGGGGGCGGGGGTGCGGTGGCCTGGGGCCTGCGCCTGCTGTTCGTCTGTGGAGCGGGGCCGCGGGGGTATGTGCGTACTCGCCATCCCTGCGCCACGCCTCAAGCCCAAAGACGCCACAGTGCGCTCGGTGCTCCGTTCGCACATACCCCCACGTCCCCTCCGGCGCGCTTGCGGCTGCCCGGCCGGTGGGGGGCGCCGCGCCCCTTCCCCCCGCAGAACGTCACGGGCCACACCTACCTACCCGCCCCTACCCTCGCTGGACGTCGCGGGGCAAACGGGTGGGTGGGTGGGTGGGAAACATCCGCCGCGAAGCGGCGGGCTTGGCGCCCCTACTCCGACAGAACGTCACGGGGCAGACCCACCCACCCCGCCCCTACCCCCGCTGGACGTCGCGGGGCAAACGGGTGGGTGGGTGGGAAACATCCGCCGCGGAGCGGCGGGCTTGGGGCTCCTACCCCTGCGGGGCGGCGCGGGGCAACCACACTCACCCGCCCCTGCGGAAGGGAGGAGGCAGGCCCCGTTGGCGGGGTCAGTCCGGGCGGCGGCGGGCCAAGGCGTAGGCGACCGCCCCTATGCCCAGCGCAGCGACTGCTGCCACCGCGAGCCAGGGCAACACCCCCGCCCCCGCCCCGGCCACCGCCGGCGAAGGCGGAACCGCCCGGGCCGTCGTCGCCGGGCCACCGGCCACCACCACCAGCGCCGCCGCAACCACCGCAGCCCTCAGTCGTATCTTGCGCCTCATCCGTCCCAGTCCGCCCCACACAGCCCAAGTCCCCGTCCCAGCGCAGACTCTCGCAGAAGGGGGCGGGTTGTGCACACGAAGCGTCGGCTATCGGTCAGGCGCGGGAGATGTTCCGCTCGTAGACGAGCCGGAGCCCGATCAGCGTCAGCCACGGTTCGTGCTCGTCGATGACCGAGGCCTCGCCGAGGACCATGGGGGCCAGACCACCCGTGGCGATCACCGTGACGTCGTCGGGGTCGCCCCCCGCGCCCGCGAGCTCGCGTGCCATGCGGTTCACCACGCCGTCGACCTGGCCCGCGAAGCCGTACAGGATGCCCGCCTGCATGGCCTCCACGGTGTTCTTGCCGATGACGCTGCGCGGGCGGGCGAGTTCGATCTTGCGGAGCTGTGCGCCGCGTACGCCGAGGGCCTCCACGGAGATCTCGATGCCGGGGGCGATCACCCCGCCCGCGTACTCCCCGCGCGCGGAGACCGCGTCGAAGGTCGTGGCGGTGCCGAAGTCGACGACGATCGCCGGGCCCCCGTACAGCTCGACCGCCGCCACCGCGTTGATGATGCGGTCGGCGCCGACCTCCTTGGGGTTGTCCATGAGGATCGGGACGCCGGTCTTGATGCCGGGCTCGACGAGGACGGCGGGGACGTCTCCGTAGTAGCGGCGGGTGACCTCGCGCAGTTCGTGCAGGACCGAGGGGACCGTCGAGCAGATCGCGATGCCGTCGATGCCGTCGCCGAGGTCGTCGCCGAGCAGCGGGTGCATGCCCATCAGGCCGTGGAGCAGGACGGCCAGTTCGTCGGCGGTGCGCCGCGCGTCGGTGGAGATCCGCCAGTGCTCGACGATGTCCTCGCCGTCGAAGAGGCCGAGGACGGTGTGGGTGTTGCCCACGTCGATCGTGAGGAGCATCAGTCGCGCACCGCTTCCCGCAGGTCGAGTCCGATGTCGAGGATCGGCGAGGAGTGCGTGAGGGCGCCCACCGCGAGGTAGTCGACGCCCGTCTCCGCGTACGCCCGGGCGTTCTCCAGGGTGAGACGGCCCGAGGATTCGAGGAAGGCGCGGCCGGCGACGATCGCGACGGCCTCCGCCGTCTCGCCCGGCGTGAAGTTGTCCAGGAGGATCAGGTCCGCGCCCGCGTCGACGACCTCGCGCAGCTGGTGGAGCGTGTCGACCTCGACCTCGATCGGCACGTCGGGGAACTGCTCGCGCACGGCCTTGAAGGCCTGTGCCACGCCGCCCGCGGCGACCACGTGGTTGTCCTTGACCAGGGCGGCGTCGGAGAGCGACATGCGGTGGTTGACGCCGCCGCCCATGCGTACCGCGTACTTCTCCAGGGCGCGGTAGCCGGGCGTCGTCTTGCGGGTGTCGCGGACCTTCGCCTTCGTGCCGTCGAGCGCGTCCGCCCACGCGCGCGTGGCGGTCGCGATGCCGGAGAGGCGGCACAGGATGTTCAGCGCGCTGCGCTCGGCGGTGAGCAGGTCGCGGGTGCGGGTGGTGACGCTGAGGAGGACGTCGCCCGCCGCCACGCGGTCGCCGTCCTCGACGTGCCGCTCGACCTCGAACTCCTCCTCGCACACCACGGACATGACCGCTTCGGCGACGCGCAGGCCCGCGACGGTGCCCGCCTCGCGCGCGGCGAAGTCGGCGGTGGCCACGGCGTCCTCGGGGATGGTGGCGGCCGTGGTGACGTCCACCCCGCCGGCCAGGTCCTCCTCGATGGCCATGTGCGCGATGTCCTCGATCTGGAGGGGGTCGAGGCCCGCCTCGGCGAGGAGCCGTGCGAGAGCGGGGTCGAGGCCGCACTCCAGGGGGTCGAACGCGTCGTCCCCGCCGCAGCCGCAGGCGTCGCCGCAGCCACCGGCGGCTGCGGGGGCGGCGAGGGGGAGGTCGTCGGGGGTGCTCACGGTCACTGCTCCTGGGGACTGGGACGGGTCGGAGGGAAGTCGGGGGTCTGTGTGGTGTGCGCCGCCAGTGTCCTGTCGGGATTCAGGCGTACGACGATGTGGCGGCGCCAGGCCGCGTCGTCGCGGTCGGCGTGGTCCTCGCGCCAGTGGCAGCCGCGGGTCTCCTCGCGGCGCTGGGCGGCGGCCACCAGGACGCGGGCGACGCACAGGAGGTTGGTGGTCTCCCAGGTGTCGACGCCGGGCTCGGCCGTCTTGCCGTGCTCGGCGAGCGCCCCGGCGGCCTCGGCGTGGATGCGGGCAAGGCGTGCCGCGGCCTCGGCGAGGGAGGCGGCGGAGCGGAGGACTCCGGCGCCCTCGGTCATGACGCGCTGGATGGCGAAGCGGGCCTCGGCGGGCAGCAGCGGGTGCGTCGGCGTCTCGGACGGGGTGACGGGGACCGGCACGCGCGCGTGGAGGGCGTTCTCCGCGTGGCGTGCCGTGATGTCGGCGGCGATGCGCTCGGCGTAGACGAGGCCTTCGAGGAGGGAGTTGGAGGCCAGGCGGTTGGCGCCGTGGACGCCGGTGCAGGCGACCTCCCCGCACGCGTACAGACCGGGGACGGTGGTGCGGCCGTGCCGGTCGGTGCGGACGCCTCCGGAGGCGTAGTGCGCGGCGGGGGCGACGGGGATGGGCTCGGTGACCGGGTCGATGCCGTGGGCGCGGCACGCGGCGAGGATCGTCGGGAAGCGGTTCTCCCACATGTCGGCGCCGAAGTGCCGCGCGTCCAGGTACATGTGCTCGGTGCCCCGCTCCTGCATGCGGCGCGTGATGCCCTTGGCGACGATGTCGCGGGGCGCGAGCTCGGCGAGCTCGTGCTGTCCGGCCATGAAGCGCACGCCGTCGGCGTCCACGAGGTGCGCGCCCTCGCCACGGACGGCCTCGGAGACCAGCGGCTGCTGGCCCTCCGCGTCCGCCCCGAGGAAGAGCACCGTGGGGTGGAACTGCACGAATTCGAGGTCGGAGACCTCGGCGCCCGCGCGCAGGGCGAGCGCGACGCCGTCGCCCGTGGAGACCGACGGGTTCGTGGTGGCCGAGAAGACCTGGCCCATGCCGCCGGTGGCGAGGACCACCGCGGGGGCGTGGACGGCTCCCACGCCGTCGTGCTGGCCCTCTCCCATGACGTGCAGGGAGACACCGGCGGTGCGGCCTTCGGCGTCCGTCAGGAGGTCGAGCACCAGCGCGTTCTCCACCGTCGGTATGCCGCGGGCGCGGACGGCTTCGACGAGGGCGCGGGAGATCTCGGCGCCGGTGGCGTCGCCGCCCGCGTGCGCGATGCGGCGGCGGTGGTGGCCGCCCTCGCGGGTCAGCTCGATGGTGCCTTCGGGGCCGGTGTCGAAGTGGGCGCCGGTCTCGATGAGGCGGCGCACGGCGTCGGGGCCCTCGGTGACGAGGATGCGGACGGCCTCCTCGTCGCACAGGCCGACGCCGGCCACGAGGGTGTCGTCCAGGTGCTGTTCGGGGGTGTCGCCCTCGCCGAGCGCCGCGGCGACGCCGCCCTGGGCCCAGCGGGTGGAGCCGTCGTCCAGGCGGGCCTTGGTCACCACGACGGTCTTGAGTCCGGCGGCCGCGCAGCGCAGGGCGGCGGTCAGGCCGGCCACTCCGGAGCCGACGACCACGACGTCGGCGTCGAGGGACCAGCCGGGGGCGGGGGCATGCAGCCGTATTCCGGTGGCACTCATACGGCGGCTCCGAACGTCAGCGGGATGTTGTCGATCAGTCGCGTCGAGCCGACCTTGGCGGCGACGGCGAGGACCGCCTCGCCGGTGTGGCCGGGGCGGACCGGGGTGAAGTCGGCCGGGTCCACCAGCGCGACATAGTCCAGCTCCAGCGGGGGGTTCAGGCGCGCCGCCTCGTCGAGGACGATGCGGGCCGCCGCGACGACGGCGGCGGGGCCCCCGCCTGCCGCTGTGGGGTCCGTGGACTCCGCCACGGCGTGGGCGTCGGCGGCCGCGCGGGACTCGCCCATGGCGTTCAGCGCGTCGGCACGCGCGCGTGAGGCGGGTGCGCTGGCGGCCCGCGCGCGGAGGGCCTCCTGCGCGGCGTGCCGGTCGCGGCCCGCGAAGAGGGCCTGGGAGAGGGCGAGGGCGGTGCGCCGCTCCTGCGGGGCGAGGTAGCGGTTGCGGCTGGACAGGGCCAGGCCGTCCTCCTCGCGCACGGTGGGGACGCCGACGATCTCCACGGGGAAGTTCAGGTCGCGCACCATGCGGCGGATCAGGGCGAGCTGCTGGGCGTCCTTCTGCCCGAACAGCGCCACGTCGGGCCCGGTGAGGTGCAGCAGCTTCGCGACGACGGTGAGCATGCCGTCGAAGTGGCCGGGGCGCGTGGCTCCTTCGAGGACGGTGCCCATGGGGCCGGCGGTGACGCGGACCTGCGGCTCGCCTCCCGGATAGACCTCGTCCACGTCGGGGGCGAACACGGTGTCCGCGCCCGCCTGTGCGGCGATCTTGATGTCGGCGTCGAGGGTGCGGGGGTAGCGGTCCAGGTCCTCACCCGCTCCGAACTGGAGCGGGTTCACGAAGACCGTGACGACGACCTCGCCCTCGGGGCCCGCGGCGCGGCGGGCGGCGCGGATCAGCGAGGCGTGCCCGTCGTGGAGGGCGCCCATGGTCATGACGACGGCGCGACGGCCCGCACGCGTGCGCGCGCGCAGGGAGTCCGCGGTGTGCAGAAGGGTGGGGTTCGTGCTGGTCGGGCCGGTCATCGGGGCCCTCCTTCGGGCGAGGTGCCGCCGTCCGCGCTGTTGGCCAGCACGCCGAGGAGGTCCTCGGCGAGCTCCGGCTTGAGCAGGCCGTGGGCGAGGGCGCGGTCTGCGGTGGCGCGGGCCATCGCGAGATAGCCGGCGACGGTCTGCGGGGCGTGCTTGCGGAGCTCGGCGACGTGGGCGGCGACGGTGCCCGCGTCACCGCGCGCGACGGGGCCGGTGAGCGCCGCGTCGCCCGAACGCAGCGCGTTGTCCAGGGCGGCGCCGAGCAGCGGGCCGAGCATCCGGTCCGGCTGCGCGACGCCCGCGTCCCGCAGCAGGTCCATGGCCTCGGCGACCAGGGTGACCAGGTGGTTCGCGCCCAGGGCGAGGGCCGCGTGGTAGAGCGGGCGGTTCTCCTCGGCGATCCACTCGGGCTCGCCGCCCATCTCGATGACCAGGGCCTCCGCGGCGAGCCGCAGCTCCTCGGGGGCGGTCACACCGAAGGAGCAGCCGGCCAGGCGCTGTACGTCGACGGGGGTGCCGGTGAACGTCATGGCGGGGTGGAGGGCCAGCGGCAGGGCGCCGGCGCGCAGGGCGGGCTCCAGGACCCTGGTGCCGTACCTCCCCGAGGTGTGCACGAGCAGCTGGCCGGGGCGGACGGCACCGGTCTCCGCGAGGCCCTCGACGAGGCCGGGCAGGGCGTCGTCGGGGACGGTCAGGAGCACCAGGTCGGCCCGGTCGAGGACCTCGGCGGGCGGGACGAGGGGGACGTCGGGCAGCAGCGCGGCGGCCCGCCGCACCGACGAGTCGGAGACGCCGGACGCCGCCACCGGGCGGTGCCCGGCGAGTTGCAGCGACGCGGCGAGCGCGGGGCCGACACGGCCCGCTCCCACGACTCCCACGGTGAGCCTCGCGGGGCGGTCCCGCGGGTCTGGCTGATGCGATGCGTTCACGCGGCGGCGCCTTCCGTTCCAGTCCGCTCGGGGTACCGGACGATTTCTCGTCATGCTAACGCGATTGGTTGGCGCCGCGTCTTCCGCTGTCCACAGGCTGTGGTTATTCATATGACCGGTGGCGGCGGAGGGGCCATGCTCGGACAATGACCTCCCCCAACACAGCCGAAGAGCAGCAGTCGGCCGACGCGACCGAGGAGCAGCAGGCGGCCCGCCGACGTGCCGCGGCTCGGGGCGCGACCCGCACCCTGCACCGTTCCGTCCTGCTCACCCCGCTCACCGAGCGGCTCTCGGCCCTGGCGGCCGCGGCCCCCGAGGTGGTCGGCCCCGACGACGCCACCGACCTCTACGGCGACGGTGTCGTCGCCACCCTGGAGAGCGAGGTCGCGCGCCTGCTCGGCAAGGAGGACGCCGCGTTCTTCCCGACCGGGACCATGGCGCAGCAGGTCGCGCTGCGCTGCTGGGCGGGCCGTACGGGCAACGCGACGGTGGCGCTCCATCCGAGGGCGCACCCCGAGCTCCACGAAGAGGGTGCCTTCTCGGTGGTCAGCGGGCTGCGCACCGTACATCCGACGGGTGAGCCGCGGCTGCCTGCCGCGGACGAGGTGCGGGGCTTCGAGGAGCCCTTCGGGACGCTGATGCTCGAACTGCCGCTCCGGGACGCGGGTTTCGTCCTGCCGGAGTGGGAGGAGCTGGTGGAGGTCGTGGCGGCGGCGCGCGAGAGGGACGCTGTCGTGCACTTCGACGGTGCCCGCCTGTGGGAGTGCACGCCGCACTTCGGCCGCGGACTCGCGGAGATCGCCGGGCTCGCCGACTCCGTGTACGTGTCGTTCTACAAGTCGCTCGAAGGGCTGAGCGGCGCCGCGCTGGCCGGTCCGCGCACGCTCGTGGAGGAGGCGAGGGTGTGGCGCCACCGCTACGGAGGCCAGCTTTTCCAGCAGTTCCCGACCGCGGTGTCGGCTCTTCTCGGGTTGAAGAACACGCTGCCCCGGCTGCCCGAGTACGTCGCCCACGCGCGCGTGGTCGCCGACGCGCTGCGGGACGGGTTCGCGGCCGCCGGGGTGCCCTGGTCGCGCGTGCACCCGGAGCGCCCGTGCACCCATCAGTTCCAGGTGTGGCTGCCGTACGCGCCGGACGTACTGAACCTTGCCGGTCTCGGGCAGGCCGAGGAGACCGGCACGCTGCTCTTCGGGCGCTGGTTCCCCGACGGGCCGCCCGGCCTCTCGGTCACGGAGGTCACCGTGACCGAGGAGGGCCTGAAGTGGACGGCCGACGACGTCAGTGCAGCGGTCGCGGAGTTCGTGCGACGGATCCCCCGCTGAGCCGGCCACCGCGGGCGAGCCGGGCCAGGGCGGCACGGATCCTGCCGCGTGCGGGGCGTTCCGCCACGACGGCGCGGAACCGGCCGTAGTCGCGGATCTCACGGACGGCCTGCCAGTCGTGCGCGCCGGGCGCGGGCGGCGTCGGGCGGCCGTGCTGGGCGGCGCGGTAGGCGTCGAGGAGGTACTGCTGGGTGACACTCATGACGGTTCACCTTTCAGGATGAATAGTACTTAACGGACAGCGCATGGCCGCGGGAATCCCGGGCCCGGGGTGGTCGACGAGGAGAAGGGGGCCGAAGGCGTCAGCGGCTTCGGCGATGACTACAGCCTGCTCCCGCCGCCCCGCCCGCGTCGCGCCGATTGACGGCGCTCGTCAATCGTCGGCCGCGCTGTCGGTGGCGAGGTGCACCATGGGGCCATGAGCGTGAGCATCGACATCAGCGGGCTGCCCCAGGAGCGGATCCACGTCGTCCCCTCGCCCCTGTCCGAGCTCGGCATGGCGCTGCACGCACTGTCCGAGCCGGGCCACCACCCGGGCCTCCAGGGCTGGGCGACGGCCGTCTCCACGCGCCTGGACCCGCGCCTGGCGGACCGCATGTGCGAGGCCGACTTCCTGTGGCGCACGACGTTCTCCGACGTCTTCGCACCGTTCGCCGGCCTCCCCGGGCAGAGCGCCCTCCCTGGGGCCACGCTCGCCGAGGAGCTCGACCAGCTGGACAAGCTGACCGACGAACAGTTCGTGGACGCGGCCCTGGAATTCACCTGCCAGTCGACGTACGCGGAGCCGGACCGCAAGCTCCTCGCCGACCCCGCCGTGCAGCGCCGCGCCCTCGACCTCGCCGCCGCCCGCGGCCCGCACCAGGTGCGCTTCACCAAGCGGCTGCTCGACGACCCGCCGGCCGTCCGCGCGTGGTTCCGCACGCTCATGGAGGACTGCGACGAGGCGTTCTTCGCCGACACCTGGGCCCGGGTCTCCCATCAACTGGCCGCGGACGCCCGCCACAAGACCGAGCTGCTGCGCCGCAAGGGGCTGGCGGAGGCGTTGAAGGCCATCTCCGGAGCGGTGTCCCTGGACGAGCAGGCGCAGCTCATCACCGTCGACAAGATCACCGTGGGGCGCACCACCACCGGCTCGGGAGGCCTGGTGATCGTCCCGACCAGCCTCGGGTGGCCGCATCTGTGGGTGCTGCACCGCAGGGGCTGGCAGGCATCGATCACGTATCCGATCAGCGCCCCGGGCCTCACCCACCCGCCCACCGTGGAGCAGCTGACCCGCCGCATGTCCGCGCTCGCCCACCCGGTGCGGATGCGCCTGTGCCGCCACCTCGCGCGCGGGGCGTACACGACGAGCGAGCTGGCCGACGCGCACGGCATGACCGCACCGGAGATATCCCGGCACCTGAGCGTCCTGAAGAAGGCGGAGCTGATCACCACGCGCCGCCGCGGCCGCTATGTCCAGCACCAGCTGGACATCAGCGTCGTGTCCCGCCTGGGCAGCGACTTCATCGAGGGCGTCCTGCGCTAGGGCGTACTGCGCCAGGCGTGCTGCGGGCTATGAAGCGCCCCCGGCCCGCACCAGACCCGTCTCGTACGCGAGGACCACCACCTGCACCCGGTCCCGCAGGCCCAGCTTCGTCAGGATGCGGCCGACGTGCGTCTTCACGGTCGCCTCGGAGAGGACGAGCCGCGCCGCGATCTCGCCGTTCGACAGGCCCTGCGCGACCAGGATCATCACCTCGCGCTCCCGGTCCGTGAGCCGTTCGAGCTGCTTGAGCTGCGGCTGGCCGCCGGTGGTCGGCAGCATCGGCGCGAAACGGTCGAGGAGCCGCCGCGTGGTGGACGGCGCGACGACGGCGTCGCCGCTGTGCACGGAGCGGATGGCGGCGAGCAGCTCCCCCGGGGGCACGTCCTTGAGCATGAAACCGGACGCGCCCGCCTTAAGCCCCGAGAAGGCGTACTCGTCGAGGTCGAAGGTGGTCAGGATCAGCACCTTCGGAGGGTTCGGCCCCTGGCAGACGCGGCGGGTCGTCTCCACACCGTCCAGCTTCGGCATGCGGACGTCCATCAGGACCACGTCGACCTTGGTGGCGCGCAGCACCTCCAGGGCCTCGACGCCGTCGCCCGCCTCCGCGACGACCTCCATGTCCGGCTGGGCGGCGAGCACCATCCGGAACCCGGTGCGCAGCAGCACTTGGTCGTCGACGAGCATCACGCGGATGGACATCAAGGGGGAGTCCCTTCGGAAGGTTCGGTGGCTCGGAGGCTCAGTGGTGGCTCAGGGCGCGGGCGTTCTCAGTGTGCGGGCTTGAGGGGCAGCAGCGCACTGATCCGGAACCCGCCGCCGGGGCGCGGCCCCGCGTCCAGCGTGCCGCCGACCATGCCGACGCGCTCCCGCATGCCGATCAGCCCGTGCCCCCTGCCGTCGGCCCCGCCGTCCTCGTACAGCTCGTGCGGGGCGCCCTTGCCGTCGTCCTCGACCAGCAGTCCGAGGCCGTCGTCGAAGTAGACGAGCCGCACACTCGCCCCGGCGTTCTCGCCGCCGTGCTTGCGGGTGTTGGTGAGCGCCTCCTGCACGATGCGGTACGCGGTGAGCTCCACGCCGCTGGGCAGCGGGCGCGGGGTGCCCTCCACCTTGAAGTCGACGGGCAGCCCGGCGGTGCGCACCTGCTCGATGAGCTCGTCGAGCTGTTCGACGTCGGGCTGCGGGACGTACTCGCCGCTCTCCTCGGGCTCGCCGGTGCGCAGCACACCGAGCAGCCTGCGCATCTCGGCCAGCGCCTGCCTGCCGGTGCCCGAGATGGTCTCCAGGGCCTTCCTGGCCTGGTCGGGCGCGGCGTCCAGGACGTACGCGGCGCCGTCGGCCTGGACCACCATCACGGACACGTTGTGCGCGACGACGTCGTGCAGTTCCCGTGCGATGCGGGCCCGCTCGGCCGCCACCGCGACCTTCGACTGCGCCTCGCGCTCCCGCTCCAGGCGGTCGGCGCGCTCCTCCAGCTGGGCGAGGTAGGCGCGGCGGGTCCGGATGGAGTCGCCGAGGACCCAGGCGAGCGCGAAGGGCACGATCTGGAACATCGTGAAGAGGATGAGGCCGAAGGTGCCGGTGTTCTCCGTGGGCCAGCGCATCATCGAGAGCGGAGCCGCGCACAGACCGGCGACCAGCGCGAAGCGGGAGGCCCACCTCTCCCCGTCGGCCGCGGCGGTGTAGACGATCACCAGCATCGCGAAGTTCGCGGGCATCGTCTCCACGTCGAGGACGAGCTGGAGGAAACCGATGACCGCGGCGAGCACCAGCATCTTCTCGGTGGCGCGTCGGCGCAGCAGGACCACCACGAAAAGTCCGAGCGCGACGGGGATCGCCGCCAATCCCGGAGCGCCGCCCTCCACCTCCGCCATGGAGATCAGACCGATCCCGGAGATCCCGAGCAGGACGAAGGCCCAGAAGCCGTCGACCCATGTCGGGTGTCTGCGGAGGAAGTCATAGAGGCGTTGCACGTAACCCAGCGTAGGCAGCCCCGCGGTGCCCCCGGGTCAACCGGAGGTCCGATCCGTACCGACTACATGTACTCCCCAAGGTGGAGGCCCCCTTAGCCTGCGGTCTGTGACGAACGACAACGGCGCGGCGCGCGCACCGGCCCCGCGCGCCTGGCGCGCGGCCATGGAGGCCGCCCTGTACGGCCCCACCGGCTTCTACCGCCGCCCCGAAGGGCCCGCCGGGCACTTCCGCACCTCCGTGCACGCCTCGCCCCTCTACGCGGGCGCCGTGGCACGCCTCCTGACCCGCCTGGACGCCGAGCTCGGTCACCCGGACGAGGTGGCGTTCGTGGACATGGGCGCGGGCCGCGGCGAACTGACCGCCGGCGTCCTGGCCGCGTTGCCCCCGGATGTGGCGGCACGCGTGCGCGCGTACGCGGTGGAGCTCGCGGAGCGTCCCGCGGGCCTCGACGGGCGCGTCGAGTGGCGGCACGCGCCCCCGGCCGGCGTCACGGGCCTGCTCTTCGCCAACGAGTGGCTGGACAACGTCCCCCTGGACATCGCCGAGGTCGCCGCCGACGGAACCCCGCGCCGCGTCCTCGTGAGCGACGGCGGCACCGAGTCCTTGGGCGGCCCCGTCGAGGGCCCCGACGCCGACTGGCTGGCGCGCTGGTGGCCGCTGGACGCCGAGCCGGGTCTGCGGGCGGAGATCGGACGCCCGCGGGACGAGGCGTGGGCGGCGGCCGTGGCGACGCTGACGCGGGGCCTGGCGGTCGCCGTCGACTACGCCCACACCCGGGACACCCGGCCGCCCTTCGGGACGCTGACGGGCTTCAGGCAGGGCCGTGAGACGGCTCCCGTGCCCGACGGCAGCCGCGACATCACGGCCCATGTGGCGCTCGACGCCTGCGCGTCGGACGGAGCCGTCCTGCTCACCCAGCGGGCGGCGCTCGGCGGGCTCGGGGTGAGCGGCGCCCGCCCGCCGCTCACGCTCGCCTCCGAGGACCCGACGGCGTACGTACGCGCCCTCACGCGCGCGGGCGAGGCGGCGGAGCTGACCGCGC
>NZ_JBVICF010000007.1:61705-440721 GCF_055572995.1 Streptomyces sp. NPDC030245
GAGCGGCGCCCGCCCGCCGCTCACGCTCGCCTCCGAGGACCCGACGGCGTACGTACGCGCCCTCACGCGCGCGGGCGAGGCGGCGGAGCTGACCGCGCCCGGCGGCCTGGGCGACTTCGGATGGCTCCTGCAACCCGTAGGCATCTCTGCGAGGAACCTGCTTTCCGAGCCTGACGCCCTACTTGTCGATGTCGCCGACCACGAAGAACAGTGATCCCAGGATCGCCACCATGTCGGCGACCAGCTGCCCGGGAAGCAGCTCGGTCAGCGCCTGGATGTTGTTGTACGAGGCCGACCGCAGCTTCAGGCGGTACGGGGTCTTCTCGCCCTTGCTGACGAGGTAGTAGCCGTTGATGCCGAGAGGGTTCTCGGTCCACGCGTACGTGTGGCCCTCGGGGGCCTTGAGGACCTTCGGCAGGCGCTGGTTGATCGGCCCCTGCGGCAGGTCGGCGAGCCGGTCCAGGCAGGCGTCCGCGAGATCGAGGGCGTTGTGGGTCTGCTCCAGGAGGCACTCGAAGCGGGCCAGGCAGTCGCCCTCCTGGCGGGTGACGACCTTCAGTGTGTCCTGCAATTCGGCGTACGCGAGGTACGGCTCGTCCCTGCGCAGGTCGAAGTCGACTCCGGAGGCGCGGGCGATCGGACCGCTCACTCCGTAGGCATGCACCGCCTCCGGAGTGAGGACGCCCACGCCGCGCGTACGGCCCCGGAAGATCTCGTTGCCGAGCACCAGATCGTCGTACACGCCCATCCGCGAGCGCACCGCGGAAACCGCCGCACGCGCGCGTGTGGGCCATCCGGCGGGCAGGTCCTCCTTGAGGCCGCCGACACGGTTGAACATGTAGTGCATGCGGCCGCCGGAGATCTCCTCCATCACGTTCTGGAGCTCCTCGCGCTCACGGAACGCGTAGAACACCGGGGTGATGCCGCCCAGTTCGAGGGGGTAGGAACCGAGGAACATCAGGTGGTTGAGGACGCGGTTCAGCTCGGCGAGGAGCGTGCGCATCCAGACGGCGCGCTCCGGGACCTCCATGCCGAGCATCCGCTCCACGCCCAGCACGACGCCCAGCTCGTTCGAGAACGCCGACAGCCAGTCGTGCCGGTTGGCCAGCATCACGATCTGCCGGTAGTCCCGCGCCTCGAAGAGCTTCTCCGCACCGCGGTGCATGTAGCCGATGACCGGCTCCGCGTGCTGGATGCGCTCGCCGTCCAGGACCAGGCGGAGGCGGAGCACACCGTGCGTGGACGGGTGCTGGGGGCCGATGTTGAGCACCATGTCGGTGCTCTCCGCCGCGCCGCCGATGCCGAGCGTGGTCTCCGTGGTGGTCTCCGTCGTGGGACTCATGGCCACAGTCTCTCGCACGCGCCGCCGTGTCAGCGGCCCTACGTACGCTTGGAGCATGGACACGGGGACAGCAGGGCCGGCGGGACCGGCAGGACCGGCACAGGAGCGGACCGAGCCGGTGTGGACCGCACTGCCGAGAGGGCTGCTGAAGCTGCGGCGGCTCCTGCTGGTGCTCTGGCTCGTGCCGCTCGCGGCGGCCGTCGGCGTCCCGCTCGGCCTGTTCGTGGGCCCTGCCTGGGCCGCGTTCGCTCTGATACCGCTCGCCCTCGTCGCCTGGGGCTGGCCGGTCCTCGGCCGCAACTGGCGCTCGTGGAGGTACGCGGAGCGCGCCGACGACCTGCTCATCAGCCGGGGCGTGCTCTGGCGCGAGGAGACCGTCGTGCCGTACGGCAGGATGCAGCTCGTCGAGGTGACCTCGGGCCCCGTGGAGCGGCGCTTCGGCCTCGCGAGCGTGCAGCTGCACACCGCGGCGGCCGCCACCGACGCCCGCATCCCCGGGCTGCTCCCCGAGGAGGCCGAGCGGCTGCGGGACCGCCTGACCGAGCTCGGCGAGGCCCGATCGGCGGGGCTGTGAGCGGGCCGCGGGAAGTGCCGGACAGCGCCGTCCCGCAGGACGTACCGGAGAGCGCGGATGTACCGGAGAGCGCCCTCCCGCAGGAGGAGGTGTCCGAGCGGCGGCTGCACCCCGTCACGCCGCTGCGCCGCGCGTGGGCGCCCTTCGCGGTCCTCGTGGGCTGGGCGGTCCACGACCCGAACGGCACACAGCAGCGCCTCTCCGAGCTGACCGCCACCACCCTGCTCCTCGGCAGCGTCGCGGTGGTCGCGGGCGGCGCCCTCTACGGCTTCCTCAGCTGGTGGTTCACCCACTTCGCGGTGACCGCGACCGAGTTGCGCATCCGCACCGGCCTGTTCTTCCGGCGCACCGCCCACATCCGCCTCGACCGGCTCCAGGCCGTCGACGTGACCCGGCCGCTGCTCGCCCGCGTCGCGGGGGTCGCCAAGCTCAAGCTGGACGTCGTCGGGGCGGAGAAGAAGGACGAGCTGGCCTATCTCGGCGAGCGGGACGCCACCGCGCTGCGGGCCGAACTCCTCGCGCGTGCCGCCGGTTTCGCCCCCGAGGAGGCCCGCGAGGTGGGCGAGGCACCCGTGCGGGGCCTGCTGCACGTCCAGCCGCGCGTGCTCGCCCTCTCCCTGCTGCTGACCGGCGGCCCCTGGGCGATGCTCCTCGCCGCGATCGTGGTGCCCGCCTTCCTCTGGTTCGCCACGCAGAACGTATGGACGGTCCTCGCGACCGCGCTCCCCATGCTGGGCGGCGCCTTCGCGAGCAGCGGCGGCCGCTTCATCAAGGAGTACGACTGGACGGTGGGCGAGTCCCCGGACGGCATCCGCATCGACCACGGGCTGCTCGACAAGGCTCACGAGACCGTGCCGCCCGGCCGGGTGCAGACCGTCCACGTCGTGCAGCCGCTGCTGTGGCGGCGGATGGACTGGGTGCGGGTCGAGCTGGACGTGGCGGGCTCGTCGAACGGCGTCCTGGTGCCGGTCGCGCCGCGGGAGCACGCCGAGGCGGTCATCGGGCGGGTCCTGCCGGGCGTGCGCGTGCCGGACGCGGCGGACCTCGCGCGGCCGCCCGCGCGCGCGGCGTGGTGCGTGCCGCTCTGGTGGAAGGGGTACGGCCTGTCGGTGACCGACGACGTCTTCGCGGCCCGCCACGGCCTGCTCAAGCGCCGCCTCTCGCTCGTGCCGCACGCCAAGGTGCAGAGCGTGCGGCTCTCTCAGGGGCCCTGGGAGCGCCACAAGGACGTTGCGGACGTACGGGTGGACACCGGCGCCAACAAGACGGTGACGGCCCGCCTGCGCCCCGCCGCGGAGGCGGCGGCCCTCCTCCAGTCACAGGCCGACCGCTCCCGGACGGGCCGCAGAGAAGCACTCCCGGACCGCTGGATGGCATAACCCGCGGGAGACCGCGAGGAAGCACCCCGTCAGGGGCGTGGGGAACCGCGCGACCAGGCACGCACAACCCGCAGCGACGCATCCGACGCGCGCCCGGCACGGGCGGGGAACGCCGGGCCCCCGGCCCGGCGTCCAGGACACCGCTCAACCACAGCGGAGCGTTACGCCCGCAGGGCCGTGCGCAGCTCCGCCACGTCGATCTGCTCCGTCTCGTCGTGGGCCGTCAGGTCGATGACCTGGCCGACACCCTGCGCGGCGTCCCCTTCAGGGGCGTCCTTGAAGTCGCCCTCGGACTCCGCCTTGTGGACCGCGAGGGCCTCCTCGCCCACCACGTCGGCGAGGTCCTCGTTCTGCACGGACTCCAGGGCCGTCGGCGCCACGCTCTTCGTGCCGAAGAAGTCGAAGCCGCCCTGGGGCACCGGGCGTCGGGCCTGCACGGGCGGCGCGACGGCGACCGCGCGCTCGTGCCCGGCGAATCCATCGGCCGCCCCGGGCTTCCCCCGCGACTCGTCCTCCGCTTCCGGCGCGGCCTCCGGCGTCGCCGCCGGCTCCGCCCGGGTCGCCGCGCGCGGAGCCATGCGGTCGAGCGCCGCGTTGGCCCGCTGGAACAGCGAGGGGGTGGGGGTCGCGCCCGGCCGGGCGGGAAGCTCGGCCGCAACGGGAGCCTCGGTACGCGCCGCGGAGTCCTCGCTGCCCGCAGCGGAACTGCCCACCGCGGAGCTGCCCTCCGCGGAACCGTCCGTACGCGGAGCGGGAGTCTCCGTACGCGCGGCCGCGGTCTCCGTGCGCGACGCCGGCACCGGCGCCCCCGCCCGGACCGCGGGCACGAGGTCCTCGGCGCTGGAGCCGGTGCCCGAGGCCGAGCCGCTGTCCGAACCGGCAGCCGCCCCCGCCACCGGCAAGGCGGGCGTGCCGGACGACGACGATGTCGAGGCCGTCGGCGACGTCGCCTCTATGGCGAGCAGCCGCCTGCCCTCCAGGGCGCTGGCCCGCTCCGTCTCCGCGGTGGCGTACCGCCGCAGGAGCGCGGCGTGTTCGTTGCGCAGGGCGGCCAGCTCGGCGCGCTTGGCGCGCAGCTTCGTCTCCAGCTTGCCGCGCAGTTCGCGGGACTCCTCGAGGTCGGCCTCGGCCTCGGCTATCCGTTCCTCGTAACGCCATTCGTCGCTCGCGCGGGCGCGGCCGAGCTCGGCGACGCGTTTGCCGGCCGCCTGGTCCCAGCGGCGCATGACGACCGAGCCGACGACGGCGGCCGCGGCCGCTGCCGCGACGAGCCCGCGGAGCACGACCGGTTCCGCGAACATCCAGGCGCCGCCGGCGCTGAGAATCGATACGCCTGCGACCGTCGAGGGGGGAAGCAGCCTGTGCAGGGGTGGGGAATGGCGGTGACGTCCACGTGGCATGGCCAGAAACTTACCGCGCGTAGGCGACGTA
Source organism: Streptomyces sp. NPDC030245 (assembly GCF_055572995.1). Taxonomy (NCBI): domain Bacteria; kingdom Bacillati; phylum Actinomycetota; class Actinomycetes; order Kitasatosporales; family Streptomycetaceae; genus Streptomyces; species Streptomyces sp. NPDC030245. Next base: position 66,432 of record NZ_JBVICF010000007.1, read on the forward strand.
TGGTGCCGCGCCCGGCAAAAAGCAGGCATCACATTCATGACTCGCCCTCAACTCCCCACCCTTCACGCCCCACTTCTTGATCAACTTCAGATGAGGCCCTTCGACTCCAGATACTCCTTGGCGACATCCGCTTCCTTCTGACGCTCCTCGTCGACCTTGCGGTTGAGTTCGATGAGGTCTTCCGTCGTGAGCGTCTTGGTCAGCTTCCCGAGCGCGGCGGCTATCTCCTTGTCGCCGGCCTCCTTGGCGTTCACCACGGGAAGGATGTTGTCGGCGTTCTGAAGCTTCTTGTCGTCCTCAAGGATGACGAGGTCGTAGTTCTTCAGCGTCGCGTCGGTCGTCGTGGTCAGCACCAACTGGTCCGTGCCGTTCTTCACGGCCTGCTTGGACTGTGTGGTGCCGACGCCCTTGGGGTCGATTCCGGCGACGTCGATGCCGTACTTCTTCTTCAGACCAGGCGCGCAGAACGGGCGGGACTCGCATTCGTCGCCCGCCGCGATCCTGACCTTCTCGCCCGACCTGCCGAGATCCGAGAGGGTCTTGAGCTTGTGCTTCTCCGCATATTTCCTGGAGACCGCGAACGCGTTCTGGTCGACCGCCTCACCGGCCGGGAGCACCTTCAGGCCCTGCGGCTCCGCGAGCTTCTCCAGAGCGCTCACCGTGGCGTCCAGATCACTGGAGGCCACGGACTTCGCCTTCGGGCCGTTCTTCTCCAGGTTGAGGAATTCCGCGAGCGTCGCAGCGTATTCGGGCGCGATGTCGATCGTGCCCTTCTTCAGTTCGGGCTTGTAGATCTCGCGGTTCTGCACGGTCTTGACCTGCGCGTCATAACCGGCGTCCGCCAGCACGCCCACATAGAGCTCGGCGAGCACCTTCTGCTCGGTGAACCGCGCGGAACCCACCACGAGCGAGCCCTTCTTGTCGCCGCCCGCCTTGTCCGACCCCTTGCCGTCGTCCTCCAGGCTGTCCCCGCCACACGCGGCGAGCCCCGCGGTCAGCGCCACGACGGCCGCGGCCGTCCCTGCCATCCGTCGCGCGCGACGCGTTGTGCTGTTCATCGGTGAACCACCATTTCGAAGGGAAGGAAGGAAGAACCGCCGCATCGCGCTACCGCCGCATCGGGTCGAAGAGGCGCCCGGCGACCACCAGGACCCCCTCCACGAGGAGCGCGAGCAGCGCCACGAGGAAGGCACCCGCGACCACTTGCGGGGTGTTCTGAAGGTTGAACCCGGCCGTGATGATCCGGCCGAGGCCCCCCTCGCCCGCCATCGCGGCCAGCGTGGCCGTCGCGACGACCTGCACGCCTGCGGAGCGGATGCCGGTCATGATCAGCGGATACGCGAGCGGCAGCTCGACCCGCGCGAACAGCTGACCACCACTCATGCCCATGCCGCGCGCGGCCTCCACCACGGACCGGTCCACCTCGCGCATGCCGAGATAGGCGTTGGTCAGCAGCGGCGGCACGGCGAACAGGACCAGCGCGATCAGCGTCGGCGCGTCGCCGTGCTCTCCGAGCGGGGTCAGCGTGAGCAGGATCAGCAGGGCGAGGGTGGGGACCGCGCGGCCCACGTTCGAGATGTTGACCGCGAGGGCGCCGCCCTTGCCGATGTGGCCCAGATACAGCGCGAGCGGCAGCGCGATAAGGCAGGCGACGGCGAGACAGACCCCGCTGAAGTACAGATGCTCGGCGAGGCGGTGCCACACGCCCTTCTCGCCCTGCCAGTTGGCGCCCGTGGTCAGCCAGTCGTACGCCCCCGTGATCGCGTTCATACCGGCTCAGCCACCTTGGCCACGGCGGCCTTGCGGGCCGTCCTGCTCGTCCGTATGCGACGTCGATGGGCTCTGGTCCACGGGGTCAGCCACCGCTGGAGCGCGAGCAGCAGCAGGTCGGCGGTGACGGCGAGGAGGACGCAGAGCACTGAGGCGGTGAGCACCTGCGCCTTGAAGGTCGTGTCGAGGCCGTCGAGGATGAGCGTGCCGAGGCCGCCGTAGTCCACGATGGCGCCGACGGTGGTCAGGGCGACCGTCGAGACCGTGGTGATACGGACGCCGGCCAGCAGGGCGGGCAGCGCGAGCGGCAGCTCGACCTCCCACAGCAGCCTCAACGGCCCGTACCCCATGCCCTTGGCGGCGTCCCGCGCCTCGTCGGGCACGGCCTGGAGACCGGCCAGGATGTTCCGCACGAGGACCGTGAGTGAATACAGCACGAGGCCCGTGACGACCAGGGAGACGGAGAGCCCGAAGAAGGGCAGGAGCAGCGAGAACATCGCCAGGGACGGGATCGAGTACAGCACGGTCGTCACGCCGAGGATCGGTCCCGCGAGGAACCGCCAGCGCCGCGCGAGGAGCGCGAGCGGCAGGGACACGGCGACGCCGATCGCCACGGCGGCGACGGTGATCCCCACGTGCTGAAGGGTCGCGTCGATCAATTCCTGGCTGCGGGTGCGGAGATACTCCCCGCAGATCCAGTCGTTCCTCACCAGACAGTTCTGCTCGGCCACGCGCCCCACCTCCCCCGAATCCCCGAACGTATGCCGCACACACGTCCCCCCGTGTCTGGCGACCCTAACGCGCGGCACCGACAATCGCAGAGACTCGTCGTACTGCCGCAACACGGCCGTCACGCAGAGCCCGCCACCGCCGTCCACAATGGGGAACCATGATCCGGTTCGAGCACGTCACCAAGCGCTACGCGGACGGCACCACAGCCGTCGACGATCTGTCCTTCGAGGTCGCCGAGGGTGAACTGGTCACGCTCGTCGGCCCGTCGGGCTGCGGCAAGACGACGACGATGAAGATGGTGAACCGGCTCATCGAGCCGAGCGAGGGCCGGATATGCGTCGACGGTGACGACATATCCGCCATCGACCCCGTCCAACTCCGGCGCCGCATCGGCTATGTGATCCAGCAGGTGGGTCTCTTCCCGCACAAGACCGTGCTGGACAACACGGCGACGGTCCCGCACCTCCTCGGCGTCAAGCGCGCCAAGGCCCGTGAGCGCGCCGCCGAACTCCTCGACCTGGTCGGCCTCGACCCCGCCGTCTTCGGCGACCGCTACCCCGAACAGCTCTCCGGTGGTCAGCGCCAACGCGTCGGTGTGGCCCGCGCCCTGGCGGCCGATCCGCCGGTGCTCCTGATGGACGAGCCGTTCGGCGCGGTCGACCCGGTGGTCCGCGAGCACCTACAGAACGAGTTCCTCCGCCTCCAGCAGGCCGTGCGCAAGACCGTGCTCTTCGTCACGCACGACATCGAGGAGGCGGTCCGGCTCGGCGACCGCATCGCCGTCTACGGACAGGGCCGCATCGAGCAGTTCGACACGCCCTCGACGGTGCTCGGCGCCCCCGCGAACGACTACGTGGCGGACTTCGTCGGCGCGGACCGCGGCCTGAAGCGGCTCTCCGTGACCCCCATCGAGGAGGGCGACCTGGAACAGCCTCCCGTGGTGCACCTCGACGACCCGCTGCCCAAGGAGCTCGACGCCCGCTGGGCCGTCGTCCTGGACGGCGAGAACAACCTGCACGGCTGGCTGTCGGCGGAGCACGCGCGCGTGAGCAGCGGCACGGTCCGCGAGCACGCCCGCCGCATGGAGGCGTGGCTCCCGGTCGGCGCGAGCCTGAAGCAGGCGTTCGCGACGATGCTTCAGCACGACGCGGGCTGGATCGCGGTCATCGACAAGGACAGCGAGGGACGCTTCCTCGGCGTGCTCACCCCGGCCCGGCTGCACGAGGCGCTGCGCCGCTCGACGGCGGCGGACGCGCGCGACATCGCGCGCGCGGAGGTGGAGTTGGAGACGGTGGCGGCCATCGGCACACCCTGACCCGCCGGCGGCCGCCCCCGGCCGCTCAGGGCCGTCAGCCGCCGCTCAGCGTCGCCCACTGCCCCTCAGAGCCGTCAGCCGCCGCTCAGCCGCCCGCTCATCCACTGCAACGTCGCGGGGATCTCCCTGCGCCACGTGTTGAAGTTGTGCCCACCGCTCTCGAGCGTGATCGACGAGACGCGCGTGGGCGCCTTCACCTTGTCGATGAACTTCAGGGTGTCGCGGTAGTTGTCCTCGCCCTTCTTGCTGCTGGTCACCAGGAGGGACGTCTTGGGCGCCGGCATGTGGTCGAGGTACCACATCAGGTCGGCGCGCCGCTCCAGCTCCTTGTCGCCGTGGAAGAGATCGCCGGTGGTGACGTCGATGGGCGCCTTGTAGTACGCGGACAGGCCCGCCCCCGCGCCGTACGCGTCGGGGTGGTGCATGGCGAGCTTCAGGGCGCAGTAACCGCCCGTGGAGTCCCCGATGATGCCCCAGTTCTGACCTTTGACGCCCACCCTGTAGTGGTCCGATATCGCCGCGGGCAGGTCCTCGGCGAAGAACGTCTCCGTCTGCGGCCCGCCGGGGACGTCCACGCACTCCGTGTCCCGCGGCGGCGCCACCGTCGGCCGCATCATGATCAGGATCATCGGCTGCATCTTGCCCTCGGAGGACAGCCGGTGGGCGGTCTGCGGGTAGTGGAGCCCTTTGATGAGCGCCTCGGCGGTGCCGGGGTAGCCGGTGAGCGCCACGGCCGCGGGGAACTTCCGGTCCCTGTACTGCGGCTGGAAGTACTCCGGCGGCAGGTAGACGTAGGCCGGGCTGGCTATCTTCGACTCCTGGCCGCTGACCTCGATCTTCTGGATCTGGCCGCCGGTCACGGGCCGGCCGCCGCCCGGCACGTTCACGGTCTGGGTGTCGACGACCTTGACGGGTCCTGCTCCTTTGGCCGGATCGTGGTCGACCACCAGTCCGGGCGCCGTCTCCTGGCCGAAGAGGTCGGCCCACGTGGCGTAGAAGCCGAAGGCCTGGTTGGCCGCGAGGCCCACCGACGCGAAGACCGCGATCTGGGTGGCGAGGAGCAGCCCGACGCGGCCGGTGATCGCCTTCCAGCTGCGGCGGGCGAGCCGCGGCCAGAGCCAGATCGTGCCGACGAAGAGCAGTACGGCCAGCAAGACCGCAAGGGCGAGTACCTTGTTGCTCGTGAGACCCATGGGGTGTTCAGCCTGCGCTTTCTACCTTTGCCGGGCACATGCCTCGGCTTGACCGGACCCGGGACCGGGCCTGCCGACGCCTGCCGGGGGCCTTGCCGAGCTTTTCCAGCGGTTTCCGGTCGGGAATGAACCCGTCTACCCGAAGGACCGTCCTAGAGGGGGCAATGTTGCCGGATGCCTCTTTGGCACCGGGTTAAAGCTCTCTCGCAGAACTACGGGATGCGATGTCTGTCAGGATAGATGGGGAAATGTCGGGCGGGGTTCCGGGCAGTGAGGTGCGCCACCACGACAGCCGGCTCCGCCGGATACTGCGCGGGCCGCGCCCCGAGGCCGTACCGGCCCTCGTCGCGAGAGCCTGCGCCCTCGTCGGCCTGCTCAATGTCGCGGCAGGTGTATTCCCCCGCTTCCGGCACAGCCGTATGCACGCCATCGCCGAGGTGCTGCCCGGCGCCCTCGGCCCCTTCGCCGCCGCCCTCGCGCTGAGCTCCGGCATCCTGCTGCTGCTGCTCGCGCACGGCCTGCGGCGCCACAAGCGGCGGGCCTGGCGGGCCGCCGTGGTGCTGCTGCCCGCCGGCGCCGTGGCGCAGTTCGGGTACCGGCACTCGGTCGTCGGCGTCGTGATCTCGCTGGCCCTCCTGGCTCTGCTGTTGCGCCATCGGAGTGAGTTCACCGCCCTCCCCGACCCGCGCAGCCGCTGGCGGGCGCTGGCCAACTTCGTCCTCCTCGGTGCCGGATCGATTCTGCTGGGCCTGGTGATCGTCAGCGTTCACCCCGGCAAGGTCATCGGGGACCCGAGCATCACGGAGCGCCTGGAACACGTCCTCTACGGACTCTTCGGCTTCGAAGGGCCCGTCGACTACTACGGACGCACGTCCTGGACGGTCGGTTTCTCCCTGGGCGCCCTCGGCATGCTCACCGCCCTCACCACGATCTACCTGGCCTTCCGCCCCGAGCACCCGGCCGCCAGGCTCACCGAGGACGACGAGACGAAGCTGCGCGCGCTGCTCGACAAGCACGGCGGCCGCGACTCCCTCGGCCACTTCGCGCTCCGCCGCGACAAGGCCGTCGTCTTCTCCCCCAGCGGCAAGGCCGCCGTCACCTACCGCGTCGTCTCCGGAGTGATGCTCGCCAGCGGCGACCCGATCGGTGACGTCGAGGCCTGGCCGGGCGCGATCGAGCGCTTCATGGACGAGGCGAAGGCCCACTCCTGGACGCCCGCCGTCATGGGCTGCTCCGAGACCGGTGGCGAGGTCTGGACCCGCGAGACCGGCCTGGACGCCCTGGAGCTGGGCGACGAGGCGGTGGTGGACGTCGCGGATTTCTCCCTGTCCGGGCGTGCGATGCGCAACGTACGCCAGATGGTCAAGCGGATCGAGCGCAATGGCTACGAGACGCGCGTACGGCGCATCCGTGACCTGGGCGAACAGGAGCTCGCCAGGATCCAGCGCGCCGCCGACGACTGGCGCGGCACCGACACCGAGCGCGGCTTCTCCATGGCGCTCGGCCGCATCGGCGACCCGGACGACGGCGACTGTCTGATCGCGACCGCCCACAAGGCCGACGAGGAGCCGGGTCCCTACGGCGACCTGAAGGCTGTCCTCCACTTCGTTCCGTGGGGCAAGGACGGCGTCTCCCTGGACCTCATGCGCCGCGACCGCGCCGCCGACCCCGGCATGAACGAGCTGCTCATCGTCGCCGCCCTCCAGGCGGCCCCGAAGCTCGGCATCGCGCGCGTGTCCCTCAACTTCGCGATGTTCCGCGCGGCCCTCGCCCGCGGCGAGAAGCTCGGCGCGGGCCCTGTCCTGCGCGCCTGGCGCGGCCTGCTGGTCTTCCTCTCCCGCTGGTTCCAGATCGAGTCCCTGTACAAGTTCAACGCGAAGTTCCGCCCCCGCTGGGAGCCCCGCTTCGTCGTCTACCGCTCCAGCAAGGACCTCCCCCGCATCGGCTTCGCCGCCATGCAGGCCGAGGGGTTCGTCACGCTGGCGCTCCCCCGCTTCCTGCGCAGGGGCACCCCGCAGCGCCGCCCCTGCCCGCACCGCAGCACGGAACGCGAGATGCAGGCGGCGTAACACGCCCCTGTCCGGGCCTAGGCTGGAGGCATGAGTACGTTGCGCGGGCGGGGATCGGTCCAGGGGCTGCCGGAGTGGGACCGCTGTGCGGTCATGGGCGTCGTGAACGTGACGCCGGACTCCTTCTCCGACGGCGGCCGCTGGTTCGACACGACGGCCGCCGTCAAGCACGGCATCGACCTGGTCGAGCAGGGCGCCGACCTCGTCGACGTCGGCGGGGAGTCCACCCGGCCCGGCGCCACCCGCGTCGACGAGGACGAGGAGCTCAAGCGCGTCGTCCCCGTCGTGCGGGGCCTGGCCGCCGAGGGCGTCACGGTCTCCGTGGACACCATGCGGGCCACCGTCGCCGAGCAGGCCCTCGCCGCGGGCGCCGTCCTCGTCAACGACGTCAGCGGCGGCCTCGCCGACCCCCGCATGGTCCCGGCGGTCGCCGCCGCCGAAGCCCCCTTCGTCGTCATGCACTGGCGCGGCTTCCTCACCGACATCCACGCCAAGCCGGTCTACGAGGACGTGGTCTCCGAAGTCGTCGACGAGCTCCACGCGCGCGTGGCCGCCGCCATCGAGGGCGGCATCGCCCCCGAGCGCATCGTCGTCGACCCGGGCCTCGGCTTCTCCAAGGAAGCCGAGCACGACCTGGCGCTCCTGGCCCGTCTGGACCGGCTGCGCGAGCTCGGCCACCCGATCCTGGTCGCCGCCTCCCGCAAACGTTTCCTCGGCCGTGTCCTCGCGGGCCCCGAGGGCGCCCCGCCGCCCGCCCGCGAGCGCGACGCCGCCACCGCCGCGGTCTCCGCCATCGCCGCCCACCAGGGCGCCTGGGCGGTCCGCGTGCACGAGGTGCGGGCGACGGCCGACGCGGTCCGTGTCGCCCGCGCCGTCACGGGCGCGGCGGGCGGCCACCGGTGACCGCGGCCGGCACCGACATCGAGCAGGTCGAGCGCGCCAACACCGCCTTCTACGAAGCGCTGGAACGCGGCGACTTCGACGAGGTGTCCGACCTGTGGCTGGACAACGAACACACCACCGGCCACACAGGCGACCCCGACGACCCGGAGGACACCGGGGACGCGGCGGGCGACGCCGTCTCCTGCGTCCACCCCGGCTGGCCGGTCCTGACGGGCCGCGGCGAGGTCCTCAGGTCGTACGCCTTGATCATGGCGAACACCGAGTACATCCAGTTCTTCCTCACCGACCTGAAGGTCGGCGTGGCGGGCGACACCGCCCTGGTGACGTGCACCGAGAACATTCTCAGCGGCGGCCCGCCCCCGGAGGGCGGCGGCGAGCTCGGTCCGCTCGTCGGCCAGCTCGTGGTCGCCACGAATGTGTTCCGCCGCACACCCGACGGCTGGAAGCTGTGGTCGCACCACGCGTCCCCGGTCCTTGCCGAAACCGACGACGAAGAGGACGACGAGACCCCGTCCTGAGTGGGTAGGCGCCGTTCGACAGGCGTACGACGCGGCGGCCGACGGGCCCCTCGGGCGAACACTGTCAGTGCTCGCAGGTAGATTCGAACGAGGCTGGTGTGCCGACCGCACTCGGCGCAGGCCTGCCGATACCGACGATTGCAGGAGTGATTCGCGTGGATCGTGTCGCGCTGCGCGGCCTCAAGGCCCGCGGGCACCACGGTGTCTACCCGCGGGAGCGCGAAGAGGGCCAGACCTTCATCGTGGACCTGGTGCTCGGCCTGGACACGCGAGCGGCCGCGGCCGACGACGACCTGTCGAAGACCGTGCACTACGGCATCGTGGCCGAGGAGGTGGTGGCCGTCGTCGAGGGCGACCCCGTCGACCTCATCGAGACGCTCGCCGAGCGCATCGCACAGGCATGTCTGAAGCACGACGGAGTCCTGGAGGTCGAGGTGTGCGTGCACAAGCCGGACGCCCCGATCACCGTCCCGTTCGACGACGTGACCGTCACCATCACCCGGAGCCGAGTATGACTGCGCCCTTCAAAGCGGGTCAGAGCGACCCCACCGTCCAGCCGGTGCCCACCTCCGTGGTCGAACAGGTCGATGCGGCGGACAGCACCCTGTCCAACCCGAACCGCGCCGTGATCTCCCTCGGCAGCAACCTCGGCAACCGCCTGGAGACGCTCCAGGGCGCCGTCGACGCCCTGGAGGACACCCCCGGCCTCCGGGTCAAGGCGGTCTCCCCGGTGTACGAGACCGAGCCCTGGGGCGTCGACCCCGGCAGCCAGCCCTCGTACTTCAACGCGGTCGTCGTGGTGAAGACCACCCTGCCGCCCGCCTCGCTCCTGGAGCGCGCCCAGGCGGTCGAGGAGGCCTTCCACCGCGTCCGCGACGAGCGCTGGGGCCCGCGCACGATCGACGTGGACATCGTGGCGTACGCCGACGTGGTCTCCGACGACCCGGCGCTCACGCTGCCCCACCCGCGCGCGCACGAGCGCGCCTTCGTCCTCGCCCCCTGGCACGACGTGGAGCCCGAGGCCCGGCTCACGGGCCGCGGCCCGGTGGCGCAGCTGCTCGCCGCGGTCACCCGCGACGGCGTCGCGCCCCGCGCCGACCTGGAACTCCGACTGCCCGAGTAGTCGTTAGAAGGCGGTCGAGGCAATCAAGCCGATGAAGGGTCATCCGTGAAGCAACTGCGCATCAGGACGCTGGCCGGCCTCTTTCTCGCGGCCGGAGTGCTGTCCTGGTCGGGCGCCCGCCTGTGGGACTCCGTCGGCACGCTGCCGCGCGTCCCGCTGGCCGCGCCCATCGTGCTCGCGGTCATCGCCGTCGTCCTGCTGGCGACGGCGCTCTCGCTGCGTGCACGCCTGCGTGCCCAGCGCGAGCGCCGTCCCGGCGCGAAGGGCGTGGATCCGATGATGGCCGCCCGCGCCGTCGTCTTCGGCCAGGCCAGCGCCCTGGTCGCGGCCCTCGTCGCCGGGATGTACGGCGGTACGGGCGTATTCCTCCTGGAGTACCTCGACATCCCGCCCCGCCGCGACCAGGCGGTGTACGCAGGGCTCTCCGTCCTTATGGGCATCGCGGTGATAGCGGCCGCCTTCTTCATGGAGCGCGTCTGCAAGCTCCCCGATGACGACGACGAGAACGGAGAGGCGGCTCCGGCGGCCTAGGGCGCCCGCTACAGCAGCGTGCCGCCCTCGAACTCCGTCTGCTCCAGGATCCGCCCGAGCCGCGCCAGGACGTCGGCGTCAAGCCGCACGTGCGCCGCCGCGAGGTTCTCCTCGATGTGCTTCGGCGTACGGCTGCCGGGGATCGGTACCACATTCGGGTCCTGGTGCAGCAGCCAGGCCAGCGCCAGCTGCGCCGGGGTGATGCCGAGCTCCTCCGCGACGCCCCGCACGGGCGCGAAGCGGTCGTTGTTCGCCTTCAGGTTCGCCGCGTCGAAACGCGGCGCGTTCTGCCGGAAGTCGCCCTCCGCGACCCGGCCGACCGTGCCGGTCAGGAACCCGGCGCCCAGCGGCGACCACGGCACCAGTCCGACGCCCAGCTCGCGCGCCGCCGCAAGGAGCTCAGGATCGGCGGGCTTCCACATCGACCACTCGATCTGCACCGCCGCCACGGGGTGCACGGCGTGCGCCGCCCGCAGCTGGTCGGCCGTTACGTTCGAGAGCCCCAGGTGCCGCACCAGCCCCTCCCGGACCAGCTCGGCGACCGCCCCGACGGTGTCCTCCAGGGGCACCTGCGGGTCCGGGAAATGCGGGTAGTAGAGGTCGATGTAATCCGTCCGCAGCCCTCGCAGGCTCGCCTCGGCATAGCCGCGTACGTGCTTGGGGTCGGCGTTGACCGCCAGCTCCCCGAACGCGTATCCGATGGGGAAGGGGTGCGGCTCCACACCCTCCGGCAGCCGGAAGCCGAACTTGGTGGCTATCGCGACCTGGTCGCGGCGCCCTCTCAGGGCCCTGCCGATGAGCTGTTCGTTGTGCCCGTCGGCGCCGTACCCGTCGGAGGTGTCGATGATCGTGGCGCCCGCGTCGACCGCCGCGAGCAGCGCCCGCTCTGCGCGCTCGTCGTCGATCTCGCCGTACACCCCCGGGGAGAGCACCATCGCGCCATAGCCGAGGGCGGAGACCTCCAGACCGCCGAGCTTGCGGACGGGCAGGGACCGGTTGCTTGTCTCAGTCATGCACCCAGTCTTTCGGCCGCTGCCCGCGCCCGCCATCACTTTGATCCACAACGCCCGCCCGCGGCAGACGAGTTGGGAGGATCGACCGAATCCGGTCCGGCTCAGCGAGCCATGATCAGGCTCATCGCCTCATTGCGCGTGGCCGGATCCCGCAGCTGGCCGCGGACCGCGGACGTGATCGTCTTCGCGCCCGGCTTGCGCACCCCGCGCATCGTCATGCACATGTGCTCGCACTCGACGACCACGATCACCCCGCGCGGCTCCAGTATCTGCATCAGGGAGTCCGCGATCTGCGTGGTCAGCCGCTCCTGGACCTGCGGCCGACGCGCGTACACATCCACGAGGCGGGCCAGCTTCGACAGGCCCGTGATCTTGCCGTCGGTGGACGGGATGTACCCGACGTGCGCCACCCCCACGAACGGGACCAGATGGTGCTCACAGGAGCTCATGACCTCGATGTCCTTCACCAGGACCATCTCGTCGTGCCCCAGGTCGAACGTCGTCGTCAGGACGTCCTCGGGCTTCTGCCACAGCCCGGCGAATATCTCGCGGTACGCCCGCGCGACGCGGCCCGGGGTCTCCCGCAGGCCCTCGCGGTCGGGGTCCTCTCCCACGGCGATGAGCAGCTCACGCACGGCGTTCTCGGCCCGCTTCTCGTCGAACTCGCCGATCGAGCCCTCGCCGTCAAGCGTCACCGGGTCGGTCATGTTGTGCCTCGTTCCTGTGCGTCTCGCGCGGGCGTACGAAATCAGCCGCGCCCCCCAGGCTAGAACCAGGGGGGCGCGGCATCCATTCCGGGCCTGCTGAGGCGCGCGGGTCAGCTCTCGGGGCGGTCCTCCGGGGCCACCTCGAGGGACTTCTCCGTGCCGGAGGTCACCGTGGGTCCGCCGTTCGCACCGTTCGTCAGGGAGAGCTCCCGGGGGGAGAGCACCGGCGGGCGGGTCGAGGGCGTGCGCCGCGAGGAGCCGGTCCACGCCGGGCGGGCCGGACGCTTCACGATGCCGGCGAAGACCTCGGCGATCTCCTCCTTGTTGAGCGTCTCCTTCTCGAGGAGCTGGAGGACCAGGTTGTCGAGGATGTCGCGGTTCTCGACCAGGATCTCCCAGGCCTCGTTGTGCGCGGTCTCGATGAGCTTCTTGACCTCTTCGTCGACCAGCGCGGCGACCTCTTCCGAGTAGTCCCGCTGGTGCGCCATCTCGCGCCCGAGGAACGGCTCGGTGTTGTCCCCGCCGAACTTGATCGCGCCGAGCCGCTCGGTCATGCCGTACTGCGTGACCATCGCGCGGGCGGTGGCCGTGGCCTTCTCGATGTCGTTCGCCGCGCCCGTCGTCGGGTCGTGGAAGACGAGCTCCTCGGCCGCGCGCCCGCCCAGCATGTACGCGAGCTGGTCGAGCATTTCGTTGCGCGTGGTCGAGTACTTGTCCTCTTCGGGCAGGACCATGGTGTAACCCAGGGCCCGGCCGCGGGACAGGATCGTGATCTTGTGGACCGGGTCCGAGTTCGGGGAAGCCGCCGCGACCAGGGCGTGTCCGCCCTCGTGGTACGCGGTGATCTTCTTCTCCTTGTCGGACATGATCCGGGTCCGCTTCTGCGGGCCCGCCACGACACGGTCGATCGCCTCGTCCAGCGACTGGTTGTCGATCAGCTTCCTGTCGCTGCGGGCGGTGAGCAGCGCGGCCTCGTTGAGGACGTTGCTCAGGTCGGCGCCGGTGAAGCCCGGCGTGCGGCGCGCGACCGCCGACAGGTCGACGTCCGGGGCGACCGGCTTGCCCTTCTGGTGAACCTTGAGGATCTCCAGACGGCCCTGCATGTCCGGGCGGTCGACGGCGATCTGCCGGTCGAAGCGGCCGGGGCGCAGGAGCGCGGGGTCGAGGATGTCGGGCCGGTTCGTCGCGGCGATCAGGATGACGCCGCCCTTCACGTCGAAGCCGTCCATCTCGACGAGCAGCTGGTTCAGCGTCTGCTCGCGCTCGTCGTGGCCGCCGCCGAGGCCGGCGCCGCGGTGGCGGCCGACCGCGTCGATCTCGTCGACGAAGACGATCGCCGGGGCGTTCGCCTTGGCCTGCTCGAAGAGGTCACGGACACGGGAGGCACCGACACCGACGAACATCTCGACGAAGTCGGAACCGGAGATCGAGTAGAACGGAACCCCGGCCTCACCGGCGACGGCGCGCGCGAGGAGCGTCTTGCCCGTACCGGGCGGGCCGTAGAGCAGCACGCCCTTGGGGATCTTGGCGCCGACGGCCTGGAACTTCGCCGGCTCCTGGAGGAACTCCTTGATCTCGTGGAGCTCCTCGACCGCCTCGTCGGACCCCGCCACGTCGGAGAAGGTCGTCTTCGGGGTGTCCTTGGTGATGAGCTTCGCCTTGGACTTCCCGAAGTTCATGACCCGGGAGCCGCCGCCCTGCATCTGGTTCATCAGGAACAGGAAGACGACGACGATGAGGACGAAGGGGAGCAGGGAGAGCAGGATGCCGACGAAGGGATTCTGCTTCGACGGGGAGACGGTGTAACCGTCCGGGATGTCCTTGCTCTGGTACTTGGCCTGCAGGGTCTTGGCGAGGTCGACGCCCTGGTCGCCGATGTAGCTCGCCTGGATCTTGCTGCTGTCCTTGACCTTCTGGCCGTCCTTGAGCTCGACCTTGATGATCTGCTCGTCACCGGTGGTGAGCTTGGCGGATTCGACCCGGTTCTTAGCGATCGCCTGGACGACCTGGCCGGTGTCCACCGTCTTGTAGCCACCGGACGAGCCGACGACCTGCATCAACACGACCACGGCAAGGACGGCCAGCACGATCCACATGACTGGCCCACGGAAGTATCGCTTCACGTCCATCCATACGGAGCGAAGACGCCCCGTCCCTCCTGCCATAGTGAGTTTGATAAAGACTGTTCTTCGGACGGTACCCCAGCATTGTGACCCGAAGCCGCCGGGGACGGCTGGCAATCCCGCCTTCGCATGCTTCAACGCCGGGAAACGGGTGAGGGTTCCCCGACGTCGTACACAGGCCCGCGGAGCGCTCCCGCGGGACGTCAGCCGCCGTAGACGTGCGGGGCGAGCGTGCCGACGAACGGGAGGTTGCGGTACTTCTCCGCGAAGTCCAGGCCGTACCCCACGACGAACTCGTTCGGGATGTCGAAGCCGATCCACTTCACGTCGATCGCGACCTTCGCGGCCTCCGGCTTGCGCAGCAGCGTGCACACCTCGAGGGAGGCCGGCTCGCGCGAGCCGAGGTTCGACAGGAGCCAGGACAGCGTCAGACCGGAGTCGATGATGTCCTCGACGATCAGGACGTGCTTGCCCTTGATGTCGGTGTCCAGGTCCTTGAGGATCCGCACGACGCCGGACGACTGGGTCCCCGCGCCGTACGACGACACGGCCATCCAGTCCATCGTGACGGGGGTGGACAGCGCGCGCGCCAGGTCCGCCATGACCATCACCGCGCCCTTGAGGACTCCGACGATCAGCAGGTCCTTGCCCGCGTACTCCGCGTCGATCTTCGCGGCCAGCTCGGCCAGCTTCGCGTCGATCTCTTCCTTGGTGATGAGCACCGACTTGAGGTCGGTGCCCATGTCTTTCGCGTCCACCCGCATCACTTTCGGTCGTCCCACCGGCCGACGGGGTCCCCAACGCACACGGGGCTCTCGTCAGCCTTGCCGGATCACCAGTCTGCCACCCTGGCGCTGAGCCACGACTTTGCCCGGGAGATTGATGACTCCCTGGCCTCGCCAGCCGGTGATCAGCCGGTCGACCTCTTCGATGTGCCGGGCGAAGAGCGAGCCCGCGGGCGCCCCCGCCTCGATGGCGGCCCGGCGCACGATGCGGCGGCGCACGGCGGGCGGCAGCGCGTAGAGCTTCGCGCACTCCAGGAGGCCGGCGGCGTCCCGGACGGTCGCCTCGGCCTGGGCGGCCCATGTGTCGAGCGCGTCGGCGTCGTCACGGGAGAGCTGGGCCGTCCGGGCGAGCGCCTCGACGACGCCCTTGCCGAGGGCCTTCTCCAGGGCGGGCAGGCCCTCGTGGCGCAGCCGGGAGCGGGTGTACGCCGGGTCGGTGTTGTGCGGGTCGTCCCAGACGGGCAGCGACTGCACCATGCAGGCCTTGCGGGCGGTCTGCCGGTCGATGTGCAGGAAGGGGCGGCGGTAACGGCCCGCGACCCCCGAGGTCGCGGCCATTCCGGACAGGGAGCGGATCCCGGAGCCGCGGGCGAGGCCGAGCAGCACGGTCTCCGCCTGGTCGTCGCGGGTGTGGCCGAGCAGGACGGCGGCTGCCTCGTGCCGCTCGGCGGCGGCGTCCAGGGCCGCGTACCGCGCGTCGCGGGCGGCGGCTTCCGGGCCGCCTTCGCGCCCGACGGCCACGGCGACGGACTCGACCGGGGTCAGGCCGAGGGCGGTGAGGCGCACGACGACCTCGGCGGCGCGCAGGTCGGAGCCGGGTTGCAGTCCGTGGTCGACGGTGACGCCGCCCGCGCGGATGCCGAGCTTGGGGGCTTCGAAGGCGAGCGCGGAGGCGAGCGCCATGGAGTCGGCGCCGCCGGAGCAGGCGACGAGCACGGTCGGTGGCGGGGCCTGCTCGTGCGAGGGGTGTGGCGGGTGCGGGGAGTGGGGCGGGTGCGGGGGGTGGGGCGGGTGCGGGGGGTGTGCGGGGTCGGTTTCGGTGCTGCGCTGTACGTCGGTCAGTACGTCGTGGAGTACGCGGCGGACCGCCAGGCGTATCGCCGCGACCGCAGGATGGGGACCCATGTCCGGTTCCCTTCGTGAAGTTCGGGGGGTGAGCTCGGACCAGTCACTCAGGACCCACCGGGGAGATCCGGTCCCGGACGGGGCCTTCTCTCCCTTGCGTACGGTCACTCAGAGTGTGTCGATGGTGACAGAGCCGAGCCGTTACCCGAGCATTGCACGCCTACCCATCGCCCACGGTCCCTCGGACGGGTGATTGCGGGGGCGTTCTCCTGCCGTCGGCCGCGATCGGTTCCTCAGTCTCCCTTACGGTGCACCCTCGCGACCCAGTCCGCCGGTTTGGCGATCTCCGCCTTGGTGGGCAGCGTGTTCGGCGAGGTCCACACGCGGTTGAAGCCGTCCATGCCGACCTGCTCCACGACCGCGCGCACGAACCGCTCGCCGTCCCGGTACTGCCGCAGTTTCGCGTCGAGGCCGAGGAGCTTGCGCAGGGCCTGGTCGAGGCGGCTCGCGCCGCGCGCCCGCCGCTGCTGGAACTTCTCGCGGATCTCGGCCACGGACGGCACCACGTCCGGTCCCACGCCGTCCATCACGAAGTCCGCGTGCCCCTCCAGGAGGGACATCACCGCCGTCAGGCGGGCGAGGATCTCCCGCTGGGCGGGGGTCTGCACCAGCTCGACGAGGGAGCGGCCGCCCTCGGCGTCCTCGCCCTCCGCGTCGGTGCGGCCGCCGCCCGCCAGGGACTGGACGGCCTCCCTGACCCGCTCCAGGACCGTCATCGGGTCGACCTCGGTCTCGCCCAGGAACGACTGGATCTCGCCTTCGAGGTGGTCGCGGAGCCAGGGCACGGCGGTGAACTGCGTGCGGTGTGTCTCCTCGTGCAGGCAGACCCAGAGGCGGAAGTCGTGGGGGTCCACGTCCAGCTCACGCTCGACATGCACGATGTTCGGCGCGACCAGGAGGAGGCGGCCGCCGCCGTCCGCGCCGGCGGGGAGGTCCCGGGTGGGTGGGGCGAAGGTCTCGTACTGGCCGAGGACGCGGGAGGCGAGGAAGGACAGGAGCATGCCCAGCTCCACGCCCGTCACCTTGCCGCCGACCGCGCCGAGCACGGCGCCGCCCGGGGTGCTGCCGCGCTTGTCCTGCATCTTGTCGAGGAGGGGCTTGAGGATCTCCCGGAAGCCCGCCACATTGGCCCGGACCCAGCCCGCTCTGTCCACCACGAGGACCGGGGTGTCGTGGGTGCCCTCCGAGCCCATCCTCGTGAAGGAACGGACGTGCTCCTCCGAGGACTTGGCGTGCCGCCGGAGCTCGGCGACGACGGCGCGCGCCTCGTCCCGGCTCACTTCTGGGCCCGGCCTCACGAGGCGGGTCGCGGTCGCCACCGCGAGGTTCCAGTCGACCATCTCCGCACCACGGATGCTCGTCATGCGGTCAACGGTACGTGCTGGCTCCCTCTGGTGGAGGGGCTTGCACCCCCGGATTGACCCGGGGCGGGCCCCTAGGGGGTGGATGGGCGGTCGGGGAGGGTGGGTTGTGCGGTTGTGTCCCCGGTGCGGGTCCGGTGTGGCTTGGCGCGCCCACGCGGCGGAGCCGCACACGGACACAGCCCCGCGCCCCTGGCCCACCCGGCTTGCCCCCAGCCGTCCGGGGGGGGTGGGTTGTGCGTTGTGTCCCCGGTGCGGGGCCGATGTGGCTTGGCGCGCCCACGCGGCGGAGCCGCACACGGACACAGTCCCGCGCCCCTGGCCCACCCGGCTCGCCCCCAGCCGTCCGGGGGGGTGGGTTGTGCGCTGTGTCCCCGGTGCGGGGCCGATGTGGCTTGGCGCGCCCACGCGGCGGAGCCGCACACGGACACAGTCCCGCGCCCCTGGCCCACCCGACTTGCCCCCAGCCGTCCCTGGCTGCCCCGGCTTGCCCCGAGCCGTCTCGGGGGACCGGGCCTCGTGGCCCGGCGTCCGGGACGGGTGTGAGCTCGGTGCTAGCGGCAGCCGCAGTTCGCCACTGTGGAGGCCATGTGGTCCAGGGCCGTCTGGGCGGCTTGGGGGTCCGTTGTGCCTGTGGTCATGAAGGCGAAGAGGAGGAGGCGGCCGTCGGCGTCGACGACTGTGCCCGCGAGGGTGTTCACGCCGGTCAGGGTGCCGGTCTTGGCGCGGACCAGGCCCGTGCCCGGGGAGTCCTTCGGGTAGCGGTCGACCAGCGTGCCGGTGAAGCCGGCCACCGGCAGGCCCGTCACCACGGAGCGCAGTTCGGGGCGGCCCGGGTCCGCGGCGTGGTCCAGGAGGGCCGCCAGGAGCTCGGCGGAGGCGCGGTCGGCGCGGTCCAGGCCGCTGCCGTCGGCGAACTCCGCCCCGGAGAGGGGCAGGCCCAGCTTCTGCAAGCGGGCCCGGACCGCCCTGCCCGCGCCGTCGAAGCTCGCCGGCTCCTTCGCCGCGATGGCCGTTTGGCGGGCCAGCGCCTCCGCGATGTCGTTGTCGCTGTGCGTCAGCATCCGCTCGACGAGCGAGGACAGGGGCGGCGACTCGACCTTCGCGAGGGACTCGGCCCGGTCCGACGCCTTGGAGGGGGTCGGAGCGGCGTCCGGGGCGGGTTCGGTTTCGATGCCGTGGTCCTTGAGGAAGCCCGCGAACTTCTTCGTCGCCTCGGCCGCCGGGTCACCCGCGCGCGGGGCGGGCCCGCTGGAGGAGTCGTCCAGGCGCCCCTCGTCGGCCATCAGGGCGCTGACCGGCGTGATGTTCTCGTTGGGACCGATGACGTGCTGCGGAGGGCCGGAGTACAGCGACGTGTCGTACGAGAGTTTGATCTTGTCGATGCCGCGGCTCTTGAGGGCGCGCGCCGTCTCCTCGGCGAGCCCCCGAAGGCTCGCCGCCGTGTCCGTGTAGCGGCCCTCCTTGCGGGCCGTCAGCGTGGGGTCACCGCCGCCGACCAGGACGACGTCCGGCGCACCGGAGGAGTTCGGCTCCAGCATCGTCTTCGTGGCGATGCGGTGGTCGGGGCCCAGCGCCGACAGCGCCGCCACCCCGGTCGCGATCTTGATCGTCGACGCGGGGGTCAGGCCGTCGCCCGCGTTCTTGCCGTACACCCGCTTGCCGGAGGCCGCGTCGAGCACGACGGCCGACCGCTTCGGGCCGAGCGCCGGGTCCTTCAGGAGCGGATCGAGGACCTCCGCGAGGGCGCGGTCCGTCGGCCTGGGTGCCGTGCCCGCGGGCGCGCCGAGCCCGGCGAGCACGGACGGGGCGCTCGGCGCGGCGTCCGGCGCGCCACCCGGCGCGCCACCGGCGTGATCTGCGCCACCCCAGGCCTCCTGGGAAGCAGCCCGGTCCCGCTCCGCCGTACGCTGACCGGAGGAGTCCCAAGGGCCGGCCGCGGCCACCGCCCCGGCCGCGATGACCAGGCCGAAGGTGGCGGCACCAGCCGTGAGCTGCAAGGTCGTGAGCTTGCCGGAGAACCCGGCGAGCTTGTCGGCGGCAGGCTTGGACAGCTGTCTCAAAAGCTGTCGAGGCCGCTGCCAAGGCTTGAGCTCCGGCACGACGACCAGCCCCTTTCGCGATCACACATCTGCGTGAGGGACACTTAATCACCCGAAGTATGTGCTGATCATGGAGGAGCCACCCGTGGAGTTCGACGTCACCATCGAGATTCCGAAGGGTTCGCGGAACAAGTACGAGGTGGACCACGAGACCGGCCGGATCCGTCTGGACCGTCGCCTCTTCACGTCGACCAGCTACCCCGCGGACTACGGCTTCGTCGAGAACACCCTCGGCGAGGACGGTGACCCGCTGGACGCCCTGGTCATCCTGGACGAGCCGACCTTCCCCGGCTGCCTCATCAAGTGCCGCGCGATCGGCATGTTCCGGATGACCGACGAGGCGGGCGGCGACGACAAGCTGCTCTGCGTCCCGGCCTCGGACCCGCGCGTGGAGCACCTGCGCGACATCCACCACGTCTCCGAGTTCGACCGCCTGGAGATCCAGCACTTCTTCGAGGTCTACAAGGACCTGGAGCCCGGCAAGTCCGTCGAGGGCGCCGACTGGGTCGGCCGCACGGACGCCGAGGCCGAGATCGAGCGTTCCTACAAGCGCTTCAAGGACGAGGGCGGCCACTGAGCCAGTCGTTACGGACGGGCCGCGTGACCCCAGGGGTCACGCGGCCCGTTCGTGTATCTGTGCCCATACTGGCCATACGGAGGGTGCGTACGAGTCGTATGAGAAGTGAGGGCATCAGTGGCCGAACAGGAGGCCGAGGACCGTAAGCCTCAGTCGGACGAGGCCCGCAGCGCGTTCGCGCAGCCCAGCGGGGTGATGCCGCAACCACCGGCCCTTGAGGACGAGTCCCAGACGACATCCGAGTTCGCCATCCCCACGGGCCTCGCGACGCCGTCCGCGACGACCCAGGAGACGGACAAGTCGGCGTTCACCACGCCGCACACCTACAGCGCGCGGAACGCCCCACAGGCCTTCACGCCCGCGCAGGGCATACCCCTGGTGAAGCTCACCAAGGACGTGCCCTGGCAGGACCAGATGCGCACCATGCTGCGCATGCCGGTCACCGAGCGTCCCGCCACGGAGGCCGCGCAGAAGCAGGAGGACGAGGCCGGGCCCGCCGTGCCGCGCGTGCTCGACCTGACGCTCCGTATCGGCGAGCTGCTGCTTGCGGGCGGCGAGGGCGCCGAGGACGTGGAGGCGGCGATGTTCGCCGTCTGCCGCTCGTACGGCCTGGACCGCTGCGAGCCGAACGTGACGTTCACGCTCCTGTCGATCTCGCACCAGCCCTCGCTGGTGGACGACCCCGTCACGGCCTCCAGGACGGTACGCCGCCGGGGCACGGACTACACACGTCTGGCGGCGGTCTTCCACCTGGTGGACGACATCAGCGACCCCGAGATCGAGGTCTCCCTGGAGGAGGCCTACCGCCGTCTCGCGGGCATTCGGCGTAACCGTCACCCCTACCCCGGCTGGGCGCTCACGGCGGCCAGCGGCCTCCTCGCGGGCTCCGCGTCCGTGCTGGTCGGCGGTGGTGCGCTGGTCTTCCTGGTGGCCGCTGTCGGCGCGATGCTCGGCGACCGGCTCGCCTGGCTCTGCGCGGGGCGCGGGCTGCCGGAGTTCTACCAGTTCGTGGGTGCCGCGATGCCGCCCGCCGGGATGGGAGTGGCGCTCAGCTTCGTGCACACCGAGGCGTCCATGGCCTCGGCGGTGATCACCGGTGGGCTCTTCGCGCTGATACCTGGGCGGGCCCTGGTGGCGGGCGTGCAGGACGGCCTGACCGGCTACTACATCACCGCTGCCGCACGCCTTCTTGAGGTCATGTACCTGATCGTGGGCATCGTCTGCGGCGTACTGCTCGTGCTGTCGCTCGGCGTGATGCTCGACGCGACGAATCTGACCCCGGAGACGAAGTTCGGCGTGACGTCGTCGCGGCCGGTCATCCAGATCCTGGCGTCGATGGCGCTGAGTCTCGCCTTCGCGATCCTGCTCCAGCAGGAACGTAACACCGTGCTGATGGTGACCCTGAACGGCGGCGTCGCCTGGGTGATGTTCGGCGCCCTGGCGCAGACCCCGCTGGAGCTCTCGCCCGTCGCGGCGACGGCCGTCGCGGCCGGTCTGGTGGGCCTCTTCGGGCAGCTCTTCTCGCGCTACCGGTTCGCGTCGTCACTGCCTTATGTGACCGCCGCGATCGGCCCGCTGCTGCCCGGCAGCGCGACGTACTTCGGGCTGCTCGCCCTGGCGCAGAACGACCTCAACACGGGCATGAACTCGCTCACCAGGGCCGTCGCGACGGCGCTGGCCATCGCGATCGGCGTGAACCTGGGGAGCGAGGTCTCCCGGCTGATCCTGAAGGTGCCGGGGGCCGCGTCGGCGGCGAATCGCCGTGCGGCGAAGCGGACGAGGGGCTTCTGACCCTGCGGGTCGGGCGGGGGCGGGGTGGTGGTTCGGGGGCTCTGCCCCCGGGCCCCCGGTCCTCAAACGCCGGACGGGCTGAAACCCCTGCCCTAGCGCTTCGCGTGGCGGCCGCGCTGTGCCGTCGAGGCGCCTTCCGCTCCCGCCGCCTTCTTGGACTTGCTGCGGGCCCGCAGGAACTCGATGGCGATCGGCACCACCGAGATGAGGACGATCAGGATGAGGATCGCCTCGATGTTCTTGTGCACGAACTCGATGTTGCCGAGCCAGGCGCCGAGCAGCGTGACGCCCGCGCCCCACAGGACGCCGCCGATGATGTTGAACGTGATGAACGAGCGGTACCGCATGCCGGAGACGCCGGCGATGATCGGCGTGAACGTCCGCACGATCGGCACGAAGCGGGCCAGGACCAGGGACTTCGGGCCGTACTTCTCGAAGAAGTCGTGGGCCTTGACCACGTTCTCCTGCTTGAAGAGCTTGGAGTCCGGGCGGTTGAAGAGCGCGGGGCCGACCTTCTTGCCGAAGAGGTAACCCGCCTGGTCGCCGAGGATCGCGGCGATGCAGATCAGCACGCAGGCCAGCCAGAGCGGGGTGTCCAGCTTGTCCGTGGTGATCAGCAGGCCCGTGGTGAACAGCAGGGAGTCACCGGGCAGGAAGAAGCCGATCAGCAGGCCCGACTCGGCGAAGACGATCACCAGCAGGCCCCAGAGGCCGAACTGGTTGAGCAGGTAATCCGGATCCAACCAGCTTGGTCCGAGCGCAAGCGTCGTCACGGTTCCGGGCTCCTGAGGGTGAGGGGGCGGTGCGGCGGCGGGTGCAGCCGCCCAAAGTTATCAACGCCAGGCGCCCCGGCCGGGTTCCACTCCCCTTCTCGGCCCGCACTGTGCGGAAACTGCAACCACTCCGTGCGGCCGTCACCCGCCGTCGCGGGCCGCGTTCGCCAGGATCGCGTCCCGCAGGTAGACGGCGAGGCCGGGCCGGATCGCCTCGTAGAAGGCCGTGAACCGCTCGTCGGCGACGTACATCTCGCCGAGACAGACGTGCATCTCACGCGGGCACGCGTAGTGGTTCGCCGTGATGAAGCGACGGTGTGCCTCCGCTGCGTCCATGGCCTCCGGGGAGTGTGCGGGTACCCCCTGGGCGAGCAGGTCACCCACGCGCGCGTGGACCGCGTTCAGCTCGTCGTTGATCCGCTTCCAGTCGTCCTTCGTGTACGAGGCGGTCCTGCGCTGCGACTCCCGGTAGGCCTCCGTGTCGCCCCAGCGCTGCTCGGCCTCTTCCGCGTACTGCTCGGGATCGTGGTCTCCGAAGACCTCGAACTTCTCCTCGGGCGTGAGGTTGATGCCCATCTTCTTCGCCTCCATGGCGGTCTCGACGGCGGCGGCCATCTCCTGGAGCTTGTGGATCCGCGCGGTCAGCAGCTCGTGCTGGCGGCGCAGATGGACCCGCGGGTCCGCTTCCGGGTCGTCCAGGAGGGCCGCCACCTCGTCGAGGGGGAAGCCGAGCTCTCGGTAGAACAGGATCTGCTGCAACCGGTCGAGGTCCGAGTCGCTGTAGCGCCGGTGTCCCGCGTGGTTGCGCCCGCCGGGCACGAGCAGGCCGATCTCGTCGTAGTGGTGCAGCGTGCGCACCGTCACTCCGGTGAAACCGGCGACCTGTCCTACGGAGTAGGTCATGGCTTCCGCCCTTCTTCTCTCGGTACGCGGATCAGCCTGCGTCCTCACGTCGCGTGAGGTGCAAGCCGGCCGCCGAAACCGCCCCTACTTGCTGAGCGCCCCGAACCTCCGTACCGCCAGCGGCAGGAAGATCCCCACGAGCACCAGCGGCCACAGCACCGCCAGGAGCCCCGCGTTCTCGGCCGCCCAGGAGGTGCCCGTCACTCCCGGATCGTTGCCGAAGAGGTCGCGGACGGCGGTGGCCGTCGCCGACATCGGGTTCCACTCGACCGCGGCGCCCAGCCAGTCCGGCATGTTCTGCGGCACCGTGAAGGCGTTGGAGAGGAAGCCGACCGGCCAGACCAGGATCTGCACGGCCATGACCAGCTCGGGCTTGCCCGCGACCATCGCGAGGTGGATGCCGAGCCACAGCATCGCGAACCGCAGCATCATCAGCAGCCCCACGGCCCCGAGCACCGCCCCGAACGAGCCGTGCCAGCGCCAGCCGATCGTGAGCCCCACGCCCATCATGACCAGGAGCGAGACGAAGGACTGGAGCATGTCGGCGACCGACCGGCCGACCAGCACCGCGCCGTTGGCCATCGGCATGGAGCGGAAGCGGTCGATCACGCCCTTGTTGAGGTCCTGGGTGACCGCGACCATCGTCGCGTCCAGGCCGAAGACCATCGTCAGCGCGAACATGCCGGGCACGAGGAACTCGGCGTACTCCCCCGCGATGCCCTTTCCGCCGCCGATCAGATAGGTGAACATCAGCAGCATCATCACCGGGAAGACGAGGCCGACGAGGACCTGCACCGGCTGCCGCGCCCAGTGGGCGAGTTCGCGCCGCGTCATGGTCCAGGAGTCGGTCGCGGCCAGACTCATCGACGTACTCACACGCTCTCCTTCGTACGCTCCGTCAGGCTCAGGAAGACCTCGTCCAGGGTGGGCCTGCGCAGCGCCACGTCCTCCGCGTCGATGCCGGCGTCCCGCAGGGCCCGCACGACGCCCGTGAGGGCCTCCATGCGGTCCGTGACGGGCGCGGACGCCAGGCGGCGGTCCGCGTCCACCGTGGCGCCCGGGGGCAGCAGGGCGGCCGTACGGTCCAGTTGGGCCGCGTCGCGCACCACCACGTCGATCCGGTCGCCGCCCAGCTTCGCCTTGAGGTCGTCCGCCGTGCCCTCCGCGATGACGCGGCCCTCGTCGATGACCGACATGCGGTCGGCCAGCTGGTCCGCCTCTTCGAGGTACTGCGTGGTCAGGAGCACGGTGGTGCCGCCGCCGACCAGCGAGCGCACCGAGTTCCACACCTCGGCGCGGCCACGCGGGTCCAGGCCCGTGGTGGGCTCGTCCAGGAAAAGCACCTCCGGGTCCGTGATGAGGGAGGCCGCGAGGTCCAGGCGGCGCCGCATGCCGCCGCTGTACTGCTTGACCGCCTTGCGTCCGGTGTCCGCGAGACCGAACCGCTCCAGGAGCTCGTCGGCCCGCACGCGCGCGTGGCGGGCGCCCAGGTGGTAGAGCCGCCCGAACATGTCCAGGTTCTGCCGCCCGCTCAGCTCCTCGTCCACCGCGGCGTGCTGGCCGAGCAGGCCGATGCGCCTGCGCACCTCGTCGGGCCTGCGCCGCACGTCCTGCCCGGCGACCTCCACGCGCCCCTCGTCGGCCCGCAGGAGGGTGGCGAGCATCCGCACCGCCGTGGTCTTGCCCGCGCCGTTCGGCCCCAGCACCCCGTGCACGGTGCCGCGCTCCACCCGCAGGTCGAGGCCGTTCAGCGCCTTCTTCTGCCCGTACGCCTTGTGTGCGCCCTCTACGACGATCGCGTCCGTCATCCGGCTCCCCTCGCTGATCATCTAGTCAAAGTTGACTACAAGGAGGGACGGTAACCCGAGTCTTGGGGTTCGTCAAACTTGATTAGTGGTTGCGCTCCGCGGGCTCGCTCCCCGCCGCGTACGGATTCTCCTGATCCTCGGCGAGCACCCCTACGAAGGGCTCGCCCTCGCCCGAGAAGGTGTAGGCGCCCGCCTCGATGCGGGCGATCAGGCCCCTGGTCCACTCCGCGCCCGTGTCGGCCGAGTGCACCCAGTAGTTCATGATCTCGCCGATGTGCCCGAGCTGTCCGGGGCCGTCCTCCGGCGTGTAGTACTCCGTGACGGAGGTGCGCCACTCCTCGATGCGGCGCACCCGCTCCTTGAGCAGGGCCACGGCCTCCTCACGCGGCAGGTCCACGACGAACCCGATCCCCGTCGTGAGGACGTCGGGCCGCTGGTCGTACGTGGTCAAGGACTCACGGAGCAGGGAGAAGTACTCCTCCGTACCCTTCTCCGTGACCTCGTACTCGGTGCGCGGCGGGCCGCCGGCGGTGGAGGGCGCGACCTCGTGCGCGACCAGGAAGCCCTGCTTCGCCAGCTGCTTCAGGGCGTGGTAGATCGAGCCGGGTTTGGCGTTGGACCACTCGTGGGCGCCCCAGAACTCCAGGTCGTTGCGGACCTGATAGCCGTGGGCGCGGCCGTGCATGCGCACCGCCCCCAGAACCAGCAGCCGGATCGCTGACATGTACCGCGCCCTTCCACTCAGCCCCCGGGTCTTCAACTTTGACTAGGGTATCCCTGGTCCAGCGCCACCAGCTCGAAGGCCGTCTTTCCGTCGAGGGATTCGCGGATGATGTCGGCGTGGCCCGCGTGCCGGCCGATCTCCTCGACCAGGTGCAGCATCAGCCAACGCATCGACACCGCGCCGCCCGCCGGGAACCACGGCGCCTCGGGCAGCGGGAACGTGTCGTCGAGGCTCGGCACCGCGCGGATGAAGTCCTCGGTCTCGCGGGCGACCTCGTCCCAGAAGGCCAGCGTCCCGGCGAGCGTCTCGCCCTCCACGAGGCGGAAGCTGTCGCCCCAGGTCGCCTCCGTGCGCGCCTTCTCGTTGGGCTTCTGCTGGGCCAGGCGCAGCCACAGCAGCTCCGTCTCCGCGACGTGCTTGACGAGGCCGCCGAGCGTCAGCTCGCTGGCGCTCGGGCGGGCGTTCGCCTGTTCGTCGGTCAGGCCGAGCACCGAGCGGCGGACGCCGCCGCGCTGGGCCTCCACGAAGGCGATGAGGGCACCGCGCTCGTCTCCCCTGGCTTCCGCGCTGACGTGAGTGACCATGGTGTCCGCCTATTCTCCGGCCCGCCGCCGCGGGCTGTTCCGCCGGGCCTTCCGCCCGGCTTTCCGACACCACAGACGCTACGGAGCCTTGCGGTCAGGTTCTGTCCGCAAGGCTCCGAGGGCGAGGAAATGTCAGAAGAGGAAATGTCAGAACGGGAAGCGGGACCTGCCGTGCTGCACCGAGATCCACTTCTGGGTGGTGAAGGCGTCCACCGTCGACTCGCCGTTCAGCCGTCCCACGCCGGAGTTCTTCTCGCCGCCGAAGGGCACGATCGGCTCGTCGTGCACCGTGCCGTCGTTCACGTGGATCATGCCGGTCCTGACGCGCTTGGCGACGCGCACGCCGCGCTCGACGTCGGCGGTGTGCACCGCGCCGCTCAGGCCGTACGGCGTGTCGTTGGCGATGCGGACGGCCTCGTCCTCGCCGTCGAAGGGCAGCAGCAGGGCGACCGGGCCGAAGATCTCCTGGCTCAGGACGGGGGAGCCGGCCGGCAGGTCCGTGAGGACCGAGGGGGCGACGAGGTTGCCCTCCGTCCGCCCGTGCAGCAGGGCCTTCGCGCCGGCGGCGACGGCCTGGTCGACGACGGCCGTGACGGCGTCGGCCTGCGAGGAGTTGATGAGCGGGCCGATGTGGGTGCCCGGGTCGGCCGGGTCGCCGACCTTCAGGCCCGCGACCTTGGCGACGAACTTCTCGGTGAACTCGTCCGCGACGGACCGGTCGACGAGGATGCGGTTGGCGGCCATGCAGACCTGGCCCTGGTGGACGAAGCGGCTGAAGACCGCCGCGTCCACTGCGTAGTCGAGGTCGGCGTCGTCCAGGACGATCAGCGCGCTGTTGCCGCCCAGCTCCAGGATCGAGCGCTTGAAGTGCGAGGCGCAGACCGTGGCGACGTGGCGGCCCACGCGGTCCGAGCCGGTGAACGAGATGATGCCCGGCACCGGGTGCTCGATCAGGGCGTCGCCTATCTCGGCTATGTCCGTGATGACGACGTTGAGCAGGCCGGCCGGCAGTCCGGCGTCCTCGAAGACCTTGGCCACGAGGGCGCCGCCGAGCACCGGCGCGTTCTGGTGCGGCTTGAGGACGACCGCGTTGCCCAGGGCGAGGGCCGGGGCGACGGACTTGATCGAGAGCAGGAACGGGAAGTTGAAGGGGCTGATCACCCCGACCACGCCCACCGGGACGCGGTAGAGGCGGTTCTCCTTGCCGTCGTCCGGCGAGGGCAGGACGCGGCCCTCGGCGCGCAGCGCGAGGTGGACCGACTCGCGCAGGAACTCCTTGGTGAGGTGGATCTCGAAGGCCGCCTTGAGCCGGGTGCCGCCCAGCTCGGCGATGATCGCCTCGGTGATCTCCTCCTCGCGGTCCTCGACGATCCGCAGGGCGCGCTCGAACACCGCGCGCCGGGTGTAGGGGTTGGTCTCGGCCCAGTCCCGCTGGGCGCGCTCGGCGGCGCGGTAGGCCTGGTCGACCTCGTCGGCCGTGGCGACCGTGATGGACGCCAGCTTCTCCCCGTCGTACGGATTGAAGTCGATGATGTCCCAGGAGCCCGACCCGGCCTTCCACTCCCCGTCGATGTACTGATGAGCCAGGTCGGTGAAGAAGGACATGAGACGGACCCCTTGCCGCGGCAGCGGACGGCCGCAAACGGAAGCAGACACCTGATCTCACGTCATAGTACTTATGTTTCAGGTGAGTTGAAGCAGTCCGCGGAGAAGATCCCGGCTCCCGACCGGATCCGGGCTGTCCTTCTGGAGCTGGGCCACGACCCTTTCGTACTGGGCCACTTCCTCGGCCTTGTCGAGATAGAGCGCGCCGGTGAGCTGCTCCACGTACACGACGTCGGAGAGGTCGGACTCCGGGAAGCTCAGCATCGTGAAGGCGCCGCTCTCGCCCGCGTGCCCGCCGAAGCTGAACGGCATCACCTGGAGGGTGACGTTCGGACGCTCGGAGATCTCGATGAGGTGCTGGATCTGACCCCTCATCACCTCTCGGTCCCCGTAAGGACGTCGGAGCGCGGCCTCGTCCAGTACGCAGTGGAAGCGGGGCGCGTGCTCGGAGGCGAGGAGCTTCTGGCGCTCCAGGCGCAGCGCGACGCGCCGCTCGATCTCGGCCTTGCTCGCGCCCTTCATGCCGCGCGCGACGACCGCGTGGGCGTACGCCTCGGTCTGCAACAGGCCGTTGACGAACTGGACTTCGTAGACGCGGATGAGCGAGGCGGCGCCCTCCAGGCCGATATATGTCTGGAACCATCCGGGCAGGACGTCCGAGTAACTGTGCCACCAGCCGGTGAGGTTGGCCTCTTTGGCGAGCGAGAGGAGTGCGCCGCGCTCGGCCTCGTCGGTGACGCCGTAGAGCGTCAGGAGATCCTCGACGTCCCTGGACTTGAAGCTCACCCGTCCCAACTCCATGCGGCTGATCTTCGATTCGGAGGCGCGGATCGAGTATCCGGCCGCTTCACGGGTGATGCCGCGGGACTCTCTGAGCCGCCTCAGCTGCGAGCCCAGCAGGATGCGCCGTACCACCGAGCCGCTCGACTCCCCTGCGGTCACTTCGCTCAATCCTCCCGATCGACTGGAAGCCAGCAGTCTGCCATTAAACGCTCCGGGCCGTACACGTCCGGTTACAGAAATGGAAAGGGGCCGAAAGGTCTCCAGAAGAAACCGTAGGAAGAAATGGGCAAGAAGTGCACGGGAACGACCAAGTCCGGCGCGTGCACGTGCATCTGCCCTTGCATCTGCTGTGCGCATTCGGAACCATGGTCCGCGCGCCACTGCTGTACCGACCGCGTACCACCGCACCATCGGCGACCGACCGCGCCACCGCTCCATCGCTACGTACCGCGAAACCGGGGAGTGCCTCGCATGGGGACGAATGGATCGACCATGCTCGAGCCGTTAAGGCAGGGGCTACCTCCGATCGACCCCTCCGCGGTCTCCGACGCGGCCTCCGTCGCCCTCCCCGCCCGCTACGAAGCGGTGGGCAGCGCACGCCGGTTCACCCGGCAGACGCTCTGCCAGTGGGACCTCGACGACAGGTTCGACGACATCGCGCTCGTGGTCTCCGAACTCGTCACCAACGCACTGCGCCACGCGCTGCCCGCGGACACCCCGCGCGACCAGCAGGAGCCGCCCGTCCGGCTGCACCTGATGCACTGGGCGACCCGCCTCGTGTGCGCGGTGCGCGACCCCAGCGACGACAGCCCGGTCACGCGCGACACCGACGACGACTTCTCGGCGGAGTCGGGCCGGGGCCTGTTCCTCGTCGACTCATTCAGCGACAGCTGGGGCTGGCACCCGCTCGCCGGCGCGCTGCGCGGCAAGGTGGTCTGGGCGCTGTTCCGCCTGGGTTAAGGGGACAAGGCCCGCCTGAGTCGAGGGGTCAAGGGCCGCCTCGGTCGAGGGGAGCGGGTCAGCCGCCTATCAGGTGGTCGAACTCCCCGTCCTTCATCCCCAGCAGCATCGCCTCTATCTCGGCGCGCGTATAGACGAGCGCCGGGCCGTCCGGGAAGCGCGAGTTGCGCACGGCGACGTCGCCGCCCGGCAGCTTCGCGAACTCCACGCACGAGCCCTGCGAGTTGCTGTGTCTGCTCTTCTGCCAGACCACCCCGTGAAGCTCCGTGGCCGCCATGCCGTTAAACGCGTGGTGCACAGGTCGCTCCCCGGTGGTGCGGTGCCGTGAGTGGCTCTAGATGCAGTGGTCAACTGTCCCGGATCATAGCTGTGTTCACATGCGGATGCATGGGCAGATGCACGTGCACGCGGGGTGTTCCCGTGATTACAGCCGTGTCGGCGCCTCGTCGGCACCTCGTCGACCCGTCGGCACCTCGTCAGCCTGTCGATACCTCGTCAGCCTGTCGGTCCCTCGTACAGGAAGAGACGCACGCGGCGCCCTTCCTGTTCCCTCGGACACGAGCGGACACGAGCGGACACGAGACCGGCCTCCTGCCGGCACCCAGGGGCGCCGGCAGGAGGCCGGTGAGGGGAGAGCGAGGTCCGGTCAGCGAGGCGTCCCGTACGGCAGGAGCGCCATCTCGCGGGCGTTCTTGATCGCTGCGGCGATCCGCCGCTGCTGCTGGGCCGTCACACGCGTCACCCGTCGGCTGCGGATCTTGCCCCGGTCCGAGATGAACTTGCGGAGCAGATCCGTGTCCTTGTAGTCGACGTATGTGATCCCGGCCTGGTCCAGGGGGTTGGGCTTCGGCTTCTGCGGGCGCGAGGGCTTGCGCGGGGACAAGGGTCAGACCTCCAGGAGGGTGTCAAAGGCGGGGGGCAGGTGTTTCCAGGCGGCACGCCCTGCGGCGTACTCCTCGTCCGTCAGGAGGCAGGACTCCAGGACCTCTTCGAGCCCTTCGCGGTCCAGGCCCGGCGAGGTGAACACCAGGTGGTTGCAGCAGTCGCCGTGCTCCGGATGCCAGTCGAGGGCGGCGGCCGCGCGGCGCACCGGCGGCACCATCTCCCACGCGGCGTCCGGCAGCGAGGCCAGCCACGGCCCGGCGCTCTCGACGCAGAGCGCGCCGCCCGCCGCGTCCCACCCGAGCAGCGTGTCCGGGTGGTCGGCCAGCCAGAAGCGGCCCCGGCTGCGGGCGGCCGCGCAGGTCAGGTCCTCCAGCGCGTTGTAGAGCCGCTCCGGGTGGAACGGCCGCTCCCGATGCCATACGAGGGTGGAGACCCCGCACGCGTCGGCCTCGGTCGGCAGCAGCGCGCAGGCCGGGTGCTGCGCCGCGGCGGCCGCCTCGACGTCGAACCCGGTGAGCGCGGCGCGGGCCAGGCCGCCCTGCCCGATGAGCACCTGCCGGGCGGTCGGGTGGAGCTGGGCGAGCAGGGCGCGGTCCTCGTCGTCCGCCTCCGGGGAGTCGGTGACGGCGAGCACGGGCGCGTACTCCAGCTGGCGCGCCCAGGTGTCGGCGACGGTGCGCTGGTCGGTGGGGGCCGCGGCGAGCCCGGCCTCCATGAGGTCGTCCCCGTTGCCGAGGCAGGGCAGGAGCAGGGCGGGGTCGACGGCCGTGACCACGCCGCCGAGCACGAGGCCGTCGCCGCCGTGCGCGGCGACGACCTCTGCCATGGCCTTGGGCTCGACGGAGTCCCACAGCTCGACGACCGCGAGCCGGGTGAGCCCCGCGTCCGCGAGGCGGTCCAGCTCGGGCACGAGGTCCTCGCGGAGCGCGCAGCACGCGCAGTCGTTGACGAGCGGGGCGTCGCCGGTGGAGAGCACTCCGGTGACGTCGCGGACCGTGCGGACGACGGTGCCCGTCACGGCGGTCGACAGGTCGTGGTGCAGGGCCACGCTGCCGGGGACGGTGGCGAGCAGTTCGTCGACGGCCGCCTTGCGGGCGGCCGCGTGGAGGCCGGCGACGATCACGACGTCCATCCGGGGTGTCGTCCCGGGCGTCTCCCCCTCGGCCCGCGCGGGCCGGTCCGGGCCCGGCATCAGCGCTTGCCGAAGCGGCGCTCGAAGCGCTCGACGCGGCCGGCCGTGTCCAGTACGCGGGCCGTGCCCGTGTAGAAGGGGTGGCTCGCGGACGAGACCTCGACGTCGATGACGGGGTACGTACGCCCGTCCTCCCACTCGACCGTCTTCGCGCTGGTCGCGGTCGAACGGGTGAGGAAGGCGAAGCCGGCGGCCTTGTCGCGGAAGACGACGGGGCCGTAGGGCGGGTGGATGTCCTTGCGCATGGCGGTCAGCGCTCCTCTCGGAAGTCGACGTGGCGTCCTGCCATCGGGTCGTACTTGCGCAGCGTGAGGCGGTCGGGGTCGTTACGGCGGTTCTTGCGGGTCACGTAGGTGTAGCCGGTTCCCGCCGTGGAGCGGAGTTTGATGACGGGGCGGTGTTCGGTGCGGGCCATGTGGCTAGTATATGAAAATGACTCCCGTTTTCAACAGGGAGCCTTTTCCCTCTACCGAGAGGTGCGTCACCTTGTCCGCCCACTGCCAGCTGACCGGCGCGGAACCCCGCTTCGGCCACAACATCTCCCACTCCCACCGGCGGACGTCCCGCCGCTTCGACCCCAACGTCCAGCGCAAGCGGTACTGGCTGCCGAGCGAGGGGCGGTACGTGCGGCTGCGGCTCAGCACGAAGGGGATCAAGACCGTCGACAGCATCGGGATCGAGGCGGCCGTCGCCCGGATCCGTGCGCGTGGAGTGAGGATCTGATGGCCAAGAAGAGCAAGATCGCAAAGAACGAGCAGCGGCGCGTGATCGTCGCGCGGTACGCCGCGCGCCGGGCCGAGCTGAAGGAGATCATCCGCCGCCCCGGCACGGGCGCCGCCGAACGGCTCGCCGCGCGGAGGGAGTTGGCGCGCCAGCCGCGTGACGCGAGCGCGACGCGGGTGCGCAACCGGGACAGCGTCGACGGGCGCCCGCGTGGATACGTGGGGACCTTCGGACTGTCGAGGGTGAACCTGCGCGAGCAGGTGCACGCCGGATACCTTCCCGGCGTGCGCAAGTCCTCCTGGTAGTCGTAGTCGCCTTGGTGGCTTGACGCGCGATGGTGACCGAACCGGCTCTTCAGGGGGACTTCAAGTGCGCTCGTACGTCAACGGCCGGGCCCGTGCAGGTGCCGTGGCGGCCGGTCTGGTCGCTGCGCTGGTGCTGACGGGGTGTGGGGGCGGGGACGGCGGCGGTGGCGGCAGCAAGAAGGGTCGTGGGGCGCCCGGTTCGGGCTCTTCTGGTTCGGGCTCTTCTGGTTCGGACTCTTCTGGTTCGAGTTCTTCCGGCGGGTCTGACTCCGAGGCGTCCGAGGCCGAGGGCGGCAGCCTGGAAGG
This sequence comes from Streptomyces sp. NPDC030245, assembly GCF_055572995.1. Classification (NCBI taxonomy): domain Bacteria; kingdom Bacillati; phylum Actinomycetota; class Actinomycetes; order Kitasatosporales; family Streptomycetaceae; genus Streptomyces; species Streptomyces sp. NPDC030245. The sequence goes on from NZ_JBVICF010000007.1 coordinate 99,721, forward strand.
CTCGTGGGTCACCACGGCCGACGGGTCGCCGCTCGCCCTCGCCGTCACCGGGAAGACGGCGACCCTGCTCGGCGAGGACGTGCTGTGCAACGGCACCGTGGGCGGCCGGGCGGGCTCGCAGGTGATCAGCCTCAAGTGCCCGAAGGGGAAGGCGGACCGTACGACGGGACGCGTCGAGTCCGTGGACGGCAAGTCCATGACGGTCGCCTGGGAAGGCGTCGGCGAGGACGAGTTCCTGAAGACGCGGGGCGGCAAGCTGCCGGACGGGCTGCCCACGGCCGGTGCGCCTCAGCCCTGACCGATCCTCGCGCCCCCTCCTGGGGCGTGCTCAACGGGCCGTGGGCCCCGGGCCCTCCCCCGGGTTCCGCGGCCCGTCGGCGTCCGGCGGCTTCGTGCCGGAGCCGTCCACCAGCATCGGCGGCGGTGCCGTGTCCAGGGCGTCGGAGAACTCGTCCAGGGTCTCCAGGAGCAGGCCCGCTCCCCTGCGGACCACCCGGTCGGGGACGCCCTCGCCGTCCCACTCCTCCAGAGCCGTACGGACCGCGTCCCACTTGGGTACGCGGCGTTCGCGCACCGCCTTCGCGCCCTGCTCCGTCGACCTGCGCAGCGCCTCGGCCAGGCGGGCCGCCGCGGGCACGGGGGTGTCGCCGCGCTCCGGCAGGTGGGCCTCCATCAGCATGGCGACGCGGCCGAGTTGGGCGAGCGCCTCCTCCGCGTCGGCGGCCGCGGCGCGGGAGAGGCCGCGGTGGCGTACGGGCTCGTTCTTCGCCCGGTTCACCGCCTCCTGCCAGGCGACGCGGGCGTCGCGGGCCGCGAGCAGGGCCTCGCGCACGTCCGGGCAGGCCTTGCCCGCCGGGTGCGCGTAGCGGTCGACGACCGCGGCGGCGTACCGGCCGTCCGCGATCAGCCAGTCGGCGAGGCGGGTGCGCAGGCGCGGGGTCTCCCAGGCGGGGTAGAGCGCGTACGCGATCATCGCGAGGAGACCGCCGAGCAGGGTCAGGACCACGCGCTCCGGGACGGTCTGCGTCCACTGCTGGCCGCCCATGCCGAGCAGGAACACGACGTACGCGGACACGCAGGCCTGCGCCGCCACCTGGCCGGTGCGCATCAGCAGGTACATCATCCCGGCGCAGACCACGGCGAGCGCGGCGGAGAGCCCCGTGCCGGGGTGGGCCAGCTGGACGAGGCCCGTGGCGAGGGCGACACCGACGAGGGTGCCGCCGAACCGGGCCACGGCCCGGGAGTACGTCTGGGAGAAGTCGGGGCGCATCACCATGACGGACGCCATGGGGGCCCAGTAACCGTGCCCGAGGGGCAGCCAGTGCCCGAGGAGATACCCCGCGGCGGCCACCGACGTGACCCGGATCGCATGCCGTGTCACCGGCGAATCGTGCCGGAAGTCGTCCCGGACGGCCCGAAGGGCGGCAGGCACGAGAGCGAGGAGGCTGGGGCGGAGGAGGGGGGTGGGGGGCGGCGCTGCGGATGTGGATGTGGATGTGGGCGGCGCTGCGGATGTGGATGTGGGCGGTGCTGCGGATGTGGCGGGGGTGGTGGGGGCTTCGGGGCTTGCGGGGGTGTTGGGGCTCGTGTGGGTGTCGGGGCTCGCGGGGGCGGCGGGGGCGGGCGCGGTTACGGAGGGGTTGGGGGTGTCCGGGGCTGCGGGAGCCCCCGGGGCCGCGGCAGCGCCCGGGGCTGCGGGAACGCCCGGGGCTGCGGCAGCGCCCGGGGCCGTGGGAACGCCCGGGGCCGCGGGAGCCCCCGGGTCCGTGGGAACGCCCGGGGCCGCGGGAGCCCCCGGGTCCGTGGGAATGCCCGGGGCCGCGGCAGCATCCGGGTCCGTGGGAATGCCCGGGGCTGCGGCAGCGTCCGGGGCCGCGGGAACGCCCGGGGCTGCGGCAGCGCCCGGGGCCGCGGGAACGCCCGGGGCCGCGGGAGCGTCCGGGGCTGTGGGGGTGGCCGGCGTCGGCTCGGTCGGGGCGGGGGAGCGTGCGGGCTGGGTGTTGCCCGCTGTTTCCAGGACGTCCTTCAGGAGGGCGACCAGGCGGGTCGCCGCTCGGCCGGCCGGGCCCGTGAGGAGCGCGCCGGTGTCGGGGGTCTTGAGGGCGGCGAGGGCCGCCGGGGGGAGCTGGACCGGCGCGCCGTGCCGGATCGCCCGGGCCGCCGCGTCCAGCACCGCGCCCGCCGCCCCGAGGAGTTCGCGGACCCGGTCCCGCTCCTCGCCCTCCGGCGGTACGCCGACCGCCGGGTCCGCGAGGGAGGCCAGGACCGGACGGATGCGTTCGGCGACTCCTCGCGCGCCGTGCAGCTCCGCGGGGCGGGTGCGCGCCTGGCGCGGGGTGATCGTCGCCGCGTCGCGCGCCGCCATCAGGGGTTCCGGGTCGAACGGGGCCACCGGGTCGTGGCGGAGCCTGCGGGCGTAGTCCGCCTCCGCGGCCAGCGCGTCCGCCAGCGCGTCCCGGTGGGCGCCCCATCTGCGTACCGGAAAGAGGATGACCAGAGCCGCCTGCACGCAGCCGCCGACGATCATCATCGCCGCGTGGCCCGCCGCCGCGGCGACCGACGTGGGGATCGTGACCGTCACCAGCATGATCGCGACGTTGGACGACGCGATGATGCCGACCGTGGGACCCGCCGCCCAGCTCAGTCCGGCCAGGAAGGTCCAGAGGCCGAGCAGCGCGAGGAAGAGGAGCAGGTGGGAGCCGGTGAGGTAGCCGAGGAAGGTCGAGACGGCGAGGCTCGTGCCGGAGGCGAGCGCGAGCTCGGGCCGCGGCCGCCAGCTGCGCTGGAACGTGGCGATGGCCGCCTGGAACGCCCCGAACGCGGAGCTCGCGGCCACCGCGGGACCGAACAGGGTGAGGCTGACCCCGATGATGATCGCCAGGCCGGCGGCGCCGCGCAGGGCGACCAGCGGCTCAAGGCGTTTGCGCTCGACGGTCAGACCCGAGCGAGCTGTCTCTTTCAGCGCGCGGAGCCAGGTCACTCTGTGATGATACGGGGCATATCGGGCGGCCGTGTCACGTCGCGTTCAGCGCCGCCGTCGGGTGCAGACGCGAGGCTCGTACGGCGGGGTAGAGGCCCGCCGCCACGCCGATGAGCAGGGTCGCGGCGAAGCCCGCCGTCAGGGACCAGGGCGGGACCACCGGGGTCCACTCCTGGCTCAGGGCGAAGGCGTACGTCGCCGTCGCGCCCAGGAGTGCGCCCGTCGCCCCGCCCAGCGCCGACAGCAGCAGGGACTCCGCCAGGAACTGGAGACGTATCGCACCCTTCGTGGCGCCCAGCGCGCGGCGCAGGCCGATCTCCGCGCGGCGTTCCAGGACCGAGATCACCATCGTGTTGGCGACGCCGACCCCGCCGACGAGGAGGGCCACCGCGCCGAGCCCCAGCATGAGCGTCGTCAGGCCCTCGTCCGTCGCCGCCTTCGCGGCCAGCGCGTCGGAGGGCCGGGAGACCTTCACCGAACCCTCGTCGCCCGGACTGACCGTGCGGGCGAGCACCTCCCGTACGTCCTCGACCGTGTGGTCGGGCGAGCGCTCGAAGACCATGGACGGATGGCCGTCGAAGCGGAAGTACTTCTCGGCCGCGGGGAAGCCCACCATCGCCACGCGGTCCAGGTTCGGGACCAGCTCGACGGGTTCCAGGACGCCGATGACGACGACGTACTCGTCGCCCATCATGATCTTCTCGCCGGGGGACGTGACGCCGAGCCGGTCCGCCGCCACCGCGCCGAGGACGGTGACGGGCAGCTTCTGGTTCACCTCGTCCAGCCATTTGCCCTGCCGCACCCGGGCGTTGAGGGCGGCCAGGAGGTCCGGGCGGGCGGCCTGCACCGTCACGCCCGCCGTCTGCTCCTCCGGCACCACGTCGCTGCGGCGGACACGGGCGTCGACGTCACCGGTCGCCGTGGCGTGCCGGACCGGACCGATGCGCTCCACCATCGCCACCGCCGACTTGGGGAGCGGCACGTCGTTGCCCATGGCGTCCTTGCCCGCCTCCGCGGTGAGGAGGTTCGTGCCGAGCCGGTCGAGCTTCGCCATCAGGTCCGACTTGCTGGACTGGGAGAGACCGACGACCGCGACCATCGTGGCGATGCCGATCGCGATGCCCAGCGCGGAGAGGACGACCCGCGCGCGACGGGTGCGCAGGCCGACGGCGCCGACCCTGAGTATGTCGCTGAGGCGCATCTCAGACCCCCTCGGACGTGATGCGGCCGTCCCGGAAGCGGACCCTGCGGGGGAGGGAGTCGGCTATGTCGCTGTCGTGGGTGATCACGCAGATCGTCGTGCCCGTCTCGTTGAGCTCGTGGAGCAGTTCCATGACGACCTCACCGGACGCCGTGTCCAGGGCACCCGTCGGCTCATCCGCGAGGAGGAGGGACGGGTCGCCGACGAGTGCGCGGGCGATCGCCACGCGCTGCTTCTCGCCGCCGGAGAGCTCGCTCGGCCGGTGGCCCAGGCGGTGGCCGAGGCGGACGCGTTCCAGGGCGGTGCGGGCACGGGCGCGGCGCTCCTTGTGCCGCACGCCCGCGTACAGCAGTCCGTCCGCGACGTTGTCGAGCGCGTCGCGGCCGGCCGCGAGGTGGAAGTGCTGGAAGACGAAGCCGATGTGGCGGGCGCGGAGCGCCGACAGGCGGGCGTCGCCAAGAGCGCTCACGTCGTGGCCCGCGACGCGGACCGTGCCCGAGGTGGGCCGGTCGAGCGTGCCGATGACGTTCAGCATCGTCGACTTGCCGGAGCCCGAGGGGCCGACGATCGCGAGGAGTTCCCCCGCGCGCACGGTGAGGGACACGCCGCGCAGGGCGTGCACGCCGCCGGCGTACGACTTGGTGACGTCGCGCAGTTCGACGACGGGCGTACGGACAGGGGCGGAGGTGATTGTGGGTGTGGGTGTGGGGTTCATGGGGCTGCCACGCCCACCTTCGTGCCCTCCTTGAGCCCGGGGGCACTCACCTCGATCCTGCCGTCGGCCGTCATGCCCGTCCTGACCCGCACCATGCGGGACGTGCGGCCGTGGACCGTCTGGAGGCCGTAGCCGCCGTTCTCGCCGCGCAGGGCGACGACCGCCTCGACCGGGACCGTGAGGACGTCCTCCCGGGACTCGCTGACGAACCGCACGCTCGCCGTGGCCCTGGTGTCCTCGCCCGACACGGCCGACCTGCCGCCGTCCAGGGTCACTTCGACCGTGATGCCGTCGCCGGCGCCGGCGGAACCGGAGCCGCCGCCTTCGGACGCCCCGGTGTCCTCCGGCCGCACCGTGCCGGCGACCCGGCCCGGCTCCTTCCTGCCGCTGGGCAGCGTGACCTCGACCTTCGTGCCGGGCGCGGTCAGTGCCGCGTCGGCCTGGTCGAGCTCGGCGCGGACGACCGGTTTCGTCGAGGCGACGGTGAGGACCGCCTTGTCCGGTCCGACGGGATCGGCGAGCGCCGCGTCCGCCGAGACGACCTTGACCTGCTCGGGCTGGAAGACCACGTCGCCCTCGCCGACCCGGCCCGTCGGCGTGCGGTTGAGGGACTTCTGCCACCGTTCGACGGCCGCCTCGGTGGCCCGGTCGAAGCGCGGGTCCACGTACAGGCCCGCGCCGTAGCCGAGGGCGACGAGGTTGCGCTCCAGCTGGAGCACGTCGCTGCCGCGGTTTCCCGCCTTCATCTCGCGGAAGGCGGGCACGGGTCCGTACAGGAGCGTCACCGGCTTGTCGTCCCGTTCGTAGAGGGCCTGGCCGCGCGTGACGGTGGCCCCCTCGCGCGCGGCGACCGTGACCGTGCCGTCGACGGGCGACTTCACCGCCCGGCGCCCCGCGAAGTCGATCTTCCCGTCGACGGTCTCGGACTTCACGAGATCGGCGCGGGTGACGGTGGCGGTGGCGGGCGGCAGCCCGCCCTCCCCGCTCCCGGCGCCCGTGCCGTCCCCCCGGGCCGAGACGACGAGGACGCCCGCCGTCACCGCCGCGGCGGCCAGCACGGCCCCACCCGCCAGAAACCCCGTACGGCGTCTCATCACTGCATTCCGTCCAGGCCCTCGAGCAGCTTCCCCTTGCAGGCCTCGCGGGCCTCCTTGTACGCGGGCGAGTCGCGGTCCATCGTCGGGTTCGCCGGGTTCGGGTCGCCGCCGGGCATGACGTTGCCGCCCGACATCGTGGGGTTGGTGAACTTCGACAGGCCGTTCTCCCGCATGCACTTGGCGTGCGCGAGCATCGACTCGTAGTCCTTCTGGGCGTCCCGCTCGGGCTCCAGGTTCATGGCGGCCTTCATCTCGGGAAAGCAGACGCCGTCCTTGCCGCCCTTGTACTCCTCGCCGTTCCCTTCCGGGTCGACGACCTTGTCGATCTTCGCCCAGTCGAGGTAGCCGCTCAGCTTCGGATCGGGGAAGTCCTTGACGCCGGCCTTGCCGCGCATGCACTGGACGTACTTCAGCTGGGCGTCGTAGAACGCGCTCTTGCCCTTGGCCGAGCCGGTCCCCCCGGTCCCCTTCTCGTCCCCGTCCGTGCCCTTGCCGTCGCCGCCCGTGCCCGTGCCATCGCCGGCGGGTGCGTCAGGGGCGGAGGCCACGGCTTCGTCCTTGGCGGCGTCGTCGTCCCCGCCGCCCCCGCACGCCGCCGTGATCGCCAGGGCGGGAAGGACGAGGAGGCCGGCGAGGCGGCGGGACAGGGAACGGGCCTGGGGACGGTCCAGGGGGCGCCTGGTGGTCGTTCCCGGTGTGCTGTGGATGCTCATGGCGGCACTGTGCCGCCGCCACATGGTGGTCGTTCCACGACCGCATGATGAACACGTAACGACACATGATGAGCGCGTAACAACGCCACATGATGAGCACGTAACAATGCCCGGTGGTGCGGGGATCACTGGCCCGGCAGCCCCTGAACTGGGCAAACCTGCGCCCATAATCGTCCCCATGGCCCGAGTACCCCACGTGCTGCTGATCGAGGACGACGCGTCCGTGCGCGACGGCATGGAGCTCGTGCTGCGCCGCCACGGGTACGCCGTCGACACCGCCGCCACCGGTGAGGACGCCCTCGCCCTCCTCGCCCGGCCCGCCGGGCACGACGTCGAACTCGCCGTGCTCGACCTGATGCTGCCCGGCATGGACGGCTTCGAGGTCTGCCGACGGATCCGTGCCACCGGGTCGACGATCCCCGTGGTCATGCTCACCGCGCGCGGCGACGACAGCGACATCGTGCGCGGCCTGGAGGCGGGCGCCGACGACTACGTGGTCAAACCCGTGACCGCACCGGTCCTGGAGGCACGTATCCGGGCGGCGCTGCGGCGGGCCGAACCGGTGCGGCGGCGGCCCGGCGAGGACACGTACGCCGGTCTCGTCATCGACCGCGCCGGGCTCACCGTCAGCAAGCGCGGCACACCCATCGCCCTGCCGCCGACCGAACTGCGGGTCCTGCTGGAGCTCTCCGCGTCGCCGGGGCAGGTGTTCAGCCGCGAGCAGCTGCTGCGGTCGGTGTGGGAGCACGACTTCCTCGGGGACTCGCGGCTCGTGGACGCGGCGGTCGGGCGGCTGCGGGCCAAGATCGAGGACGTGCCCGCCAAGCCGGTGTTCGTGCAGACGGTGCGGGGCTTCGGGTACCGGTTCGGGCCGGTATGAGGGGCCGGGGGGACGCCGCGCGGCGTACGCGGCCGCAGCCGGAGACCAAGTCCCGGGCGCGGATGGGGACATGGATGCGGGCGCGGATGCGGGCGCGGGCACGGGCACGGGCGCGGTGGAAGGTGTGGGGCGGACTGCGCACGCGCCTCGTCGTCGCCTTCGTGCTCGTCGCGCTCGTCAGCGCGGTCACCGCCACCGGGCTCGCCTACCGCGAGTCCCGCAACGCCGTCCTGGACCGCAAACAGGACGCCGTGCGCACCGACTTCAAGAACCGCGTCGGCCAGGCGGCCGCCGACCTCGCCATGCCGCCCGACGAGGTGTCCCTCACGCGGTTCGCGGCCGGGCTCGCCGACGGGCTCGGGGACGGGCTCGGGGACACCGTGGTCGTCGCCGAGTACAGGTCGCTGACGGTGTCCTCCGACGCCTCCGCCGAGGCGGCCGCCGACCGGTCGCTGATCTCCGCCTCCCTGCGCGACGCCGTCCGTACCCGCAACCGCATGAGCCTCCAGCGGGTCGACCGGCACGGCAGCCCCTCCCTGGTCGTGGGCACACCCGTCACCTTCACCTCCGGGTCGCCGTCCGGGCTCGACGTCTTCGCCGTCAGCTCGCTGCGCGCCGAGCAGGACGACACGGAGGCCATACTCGACACCGTGCGGGGAGGCCTGGTGCCGGTCCTGCTGCTCACCGTCGTGCTCGCACTGCTCGCCGCCCGTACGGTGCTGCGGCCCGTGCGCGAGCTGGGGCGCGCCACGCGCCGGCACGCGGCCGGTGACCTCGCCTCGCGGGTCGTGGTGCCGAGGGGGCACGACGAGATCGCCGACCTGGCCAAGGACTTCAACCGGACCGCGGCGGCCCTCGAGACGTCCGTCGCCGAGCTGCGCGAGCAGGAGGCGAAGGCGCGGCGGTTCGTCGCCGACGTCTCGCACGAGCTGCGGACGCCGCTCGCCGCGATGACGATGGTCGCCACGGTCCTCGACGAGGACGCCGGACAGCTGCCGCCGGACGTCGCGCGCGCCGCCCGCACGGTCAGCGCGGAGACGGCGCGGCTCGCGCGGCTCGTCGACGACCTGATGGAGATGTCCCGCTTCGACTCGGGCGCCGCACGCCTCAACCTCGGCGAGCTCGACCTCGCCGAGACCGTGCGGAACACGCTGGCGCTGCGGGGCTGGACGACGCGGGTACGGGCCGAACTCCCGGACGGTGACGGCGTACGGGCCGTGGCCGACCCGCGCCGCCTCGACGTCGTCGTCGCCAACCTCGTCGGAAACGCCCTGCGGCACGGCGCCGAACCGGTGACCCTCACGCTGCGCGCCGCGGGCGACTGGGTGACGGTCGAGGTCGCCGACCGCGGGCCCGGCATCGCCCCCGAGGTACTCCCCCACGTCTTCGACCGCTTCTACAAGGCCGACAGCGCGCGGACCCGGTCGGAGGGCAGCGGCCTCGGCACGGCCATCGCGCTGGAGAACGCACGACTGCACGGCGGGACGATCGAAGTGGCCAACAGGGCGGGCGGGGGCGCGGTGTTCACGCTGCGGCTGCCATGGCGACGGGGAGGGGAAGGGGGTGAGGCACGTGAAGCGCGTGAAGCGCGTACGTGATGCCGTGAGGGTGGGAGCCGGCTCGGTCGCGGTCGCGATCGCGGTCACGGTCGCGTTGGTTGTCACGGGGTGCGGGGTGCGGCCCACCGGCGTGGTGGACGCGGGCGAGGCGGCGGGCGGGCTGACGAAGGGGCTGCGGATCTACTTCGTCTCCGAGACGGGGCGGCTCGAAGGCGTGACCCGGGCCATGAGCCTCCGCGATCCTGCCGACGTCTTCAAGCTGTTGATGACCGGCCCCACGGAGGCGGAGCAGCGGTCCGGACTGACCTCGCTGGTCGACAGCGGGCAGTTCGAGGTCAGCGGCGAGGGCAACCGGCTGTCGGTCCGGGTGCCCGTCGCCACACTCGACCCGGCATCCGTCGGGGACCGCAACTACACCGGTCAGCTGGTGTGCAGTCTGGCGCGGGCCCGGGCTCTCCTCGACAAGCGGGGGCGGACGCGACCGGACGATGTGCGGGTGTCCGTGCAGCCCCTGGAGGAAGACGCGTTGGGGCCTTACGTGTGCTCGGACTTCTTGCAGTAGGCGAGGTCCGTCAGTGGCGTTCGGTGATGTGCTGGTCGCGTGCCGCCTGGTAGACGCGGCCGTTGCCCTCCGCGTGGGCCTCCATGTGGATGCCTCCGCTGACTTCCTGCCCGTCGGCGCCATGAGCGAGGCGGTCGAGCAGGGACTTCAACTCGGGCGCCGCCTCCGGGTGTTCACTCAGCAACGTGATCGTCCTGGCGCACCAGTGGCCCTCCAAGCGGCTGCCCGGGTGGCCCGCCCCCGGGGCGGCATCGCTTTCCGCCGCGTCCAGCGCCGTGCGGCGCGAGGCTTCGAGCTCCCGCTCCACGTCGTCGGCGGCCTCGGGCTGGAAGCGGCGCCAGAACGCCACCATGCCGTCCTTGGCCTGCTGCCAGCCGTCGGTCACCAGGAGGGTGACGACGGATGTGCCGGCGGTGCCGGCGAGAGTGAGCAGATACGGATCCATTTGGTGCCCCCGCTATCCCACCCCTAGGTCCTGGTCGGCCCGCCAGTCAGTAGGGCGTGATGTCCAGGTTAGGCGAACTGCCGTGCGCACAGGGCACGTTGGCTCGCTTCCACTCACGGCAGGGCCGGTCCCCGGCCGCGGCCGCGGTGTGCGACATGGGCGCGGTCCGCTGCCGCCGTTCCGTGGTTCCAGCCCTCGGCGTCCGTCACGCCCCGCACTCGCGTCGTGGTCGTCTCGGGGAACATCCGCTCGGTGTGGTCGGTGACGGCGATGTCGCGGGCGGCCAGTACGGGGAGCAGGGCGGCCGGGTCGGTTGCCGCGCCCGAGCCGGTGCCGGTGCCGGTGTCCTGGGTGGCCTCCCGTGCCGCCTCCGCCACCGCGTGTTCGCCCGCCTCGGCCAGGCGGCCGCCGATGCGGTGCGCGTACGCCATCAGGAAGGCCTGCCGGAACGTCTTCGTACGCTTACGGCCCGCCGCACGCTGGCCTGCCTCCGCCTTGGCCATCGCCGTGGTGCCCTGCACCAGCAGGGAGGTGTAGAGGAGCTCGACCGACTCCAGGTCGGGCTCGAAGCCCACCACGGTCGAGAAGCCGTACGCCTCGTTCCACACCGCCCGGCAGTGGTTCGCGGCGGCGACGGCGTCGAGCAGGATCGCCTTCGCCGTCTCGTACGGGGCGTCCACGCCGATGCGGCAGGCGGCCGGGACGTCCTGCGCGTGGGTGCGGGCCGCGAGCAGCGCCTCGTCGAGCGAGTGCCGGGCCATCAGCTCCTGCGCCTTGGCGGTGAGCGCCTCGGCCTCCTCAGGGAAGCCGGTCGCCTCGGCCTTGGCGAGCAGGGCGCGGATACGGGTGAATGCGCGGGGCTCGCCCTGGGCCGGGCCGGGGACGGTGTCGCCCGGGGGTGGTCCCGCCGGTTCGATCGGGGGGAGGCGGAGCAGGAGGCGGTAGAGCTGGAGGTGGGTGGTGGCCCGGGCGAAGCGGTCCTGGGCGGGGCCGTCCGCGTCGGCCGGCCCGAGCTCCGCCAGCTGGGCGGGCCAGCGGGGCGGCAGGTGGGCGTAGCGGCTGGTCTCGGTGCGGATCAGGGTGGCGGTCAGGCGTACGTGGGGGTCGGCGAGGTCGCGGCGGACGAGGCGCATGACGTCGGCGGGCTGCCAGCCTCGGTGCCATGCGCGGTGCAGGTACTCCTCGCCGCGGCGGCGCAGGTCGGCGTCCGCCTCGGGGGCGGCGGCGAGGAGCGACGCGCCGGCGTCCAGCCCTTCGTCACCGTCGCCGTACAGCGCCGCCGCGAACGCCCTGTCGATCACCGAGTCCATGAGGCAAGGGTATGGGGGTGGATTCTGGCGGGGCGCCGTGGTCGGGGGTGCAGGTCCGCGCCTCCGCGCCTTCTGCTCGTCCGTGGGGCGGGGCCGCGGGGGTATGTGCGTACTCGCCATCCCTGCGCCGCGCCTCAAGTCCAAAGGCGCCATTGCTGGCTCGGTGCTCCGTTCGCACATACCCCCACGTCCCCTCGGGCGCGCTTGCGCCTGCCCGGCCGGTGGGGGTTGCGCTCCCGCTCCGCGGGCCATCGCACAAAACCCCCGGCCCGGCGGCCGGTAGGGCCCCTTCCCGTACGCCTGGGCCACGCCCCTACCCGCCGGTGGGCCCGGCCCCCGTACTCCCGCAGAACGCCCCGGCCCACACCCACCCGCGCGCCGCCCCTACCCCCGCGGGCCATCGCGGGGCAGCCCCCCTCACCCGCCGCTACCCCGCCAGCCGTCGCGGGACAAACCCACCCACCCCGCCGCTACCACCACAGGACATCGCGCGCCAAACCCACCCACCCACCACTACCCCCGCAGGACATCACGGGGCAGCCCCACCCACCCCGCCCCTGCCCCCGCAGGACGTCGCAGGGCAGACCCGCCCACCCGCCCCTACTCCCGCAAGACGTCGCGGGGCAAACGGGTGGGTGGGTGGGAAACATCCGCCGCGGAGCGGCGGGCTTGATGTCCCTACCCGAGCGGGGCGTCGCAGGGGAGACCCCACCCGCCCCGGCACCCACGCGGCGCGGGCCAGGGGTATGGCCTGCCCTACCCCCGGACGCCCTCCAGTGGGCGTGTCCCGGAGGGGGCACAGCGATTGGGTGGGGGCATGAGTGAGAACGTTGTACGGCTCGCCGGGCTCCACCGCCTCCACGGCCGAGTCACCGCCCTCGACGGCGTCGACCTCGACGTCCGCGCCGCCACCTTCGTCGCCGTCATGGGCCCCTCCGGCTCCGGCAAGTCCACGCTCCTCCAGTGCGCCGCCGGACTCGACCGCCCGACGTCCGGCCGGGTCGAGGTGGGCGGGACCGTACTGACGGGACTGAGCGAGCGCCGGCTGACGCTGCTGCGGCGGGAGCGGATCGGCTTCGTCTTCCAGGCGTTCAACCTGCTGCCCGCCCTGACCGCCGCCCAGAACGTCGCACTCCCCCTGCGGCTCGCGGGGCGCAAGGTCTCGCGTACGGAGATCCGCGACGCGCTCGGTCGGGTCGGCCTCGCCGACCGTGCCGGGCACCGGCCCGGTGAGTTGTCGGGCGGCCAGCAGCAGCGGGTGGCGCTCGCGCGGGCGCTGGTCACCCGGCCCGCGGTCCTCTTCGGCGACGAGCCGACGGGGGCGCTCGACACGGGGACGAGCCGTCAGGTGATGACGCTGCTGCGGGGGCTGGTGGACGTCGAGGGGCAGACCGTGGTGATGGTCACCCACGACCCGGTCGCGGCCTCGTACGCGGACCGGGTGGTGTTCCTCGTCGACGGCCGGGTGGCGAGCGAGCTGCGGGCGCCGGCCGCCGGCGAGGTGGCGGCGGCGATGGCGGGCCTCGAAGCGGCGGAGGTGCGCGCGTGATGATCTTCCTCGCCTCTCTCCGCGCGCGGTGGAGCACGCTCGTCGGGGCTTTCGTGGCCGTCGCCCTGGGCGTCGGCCTCACCGCCGCCATGGCGCTGGGCCTGTCCGCGAGCCTCTCGGCGCCCGAGCGGGCTCCGGAGCGGTTCGCCGGGGCGCCCGTCGTCGTCATGGGGCAGGACACCCTGACGGTTCCGGTCCGGCGTGGCCCGGACGTCACCCGCGTAACGAAGCCGCTCGCTCATCCACACCCTGTGGATATCGAACTGCTGCGCGACCTCCGGCGGCTCGGACCCGTACGGCACGGGCAGAAGCGGGACGCAGTCGGCGTCGACGCCCCCGCCCGTGCCGTACGCGAGGTCGTCGGCGGGCGGGCCCGCGTCCTCACCGGCGACGACCGCCGCCACGCCGATCCCGGCACCGCCCGGGACGCCGAGGCGCTGGTGGCCGTCAACTCCTTCCTCGGCACCGCGGGCGGCGTGGCGGCCTTCGTGTCGGTGTTCGTCACGGCGTCGACGTTCGCCTTCGTGGTCGCGCTGCGGCGGCGGGAGTTCGGGCTGCTGCGGATGGCCGGGGCCACACCGGGGCAGGTGCGCAGGCAGCTCCTGGGCGAGGCGCTCGCGGTGGGCGTCGTGGCGTCCGCCGTCGGGTGCGCGCTCGGGGCGTGGGGCGCACGGCCGCAGGCCGAGGCGCTGGTGCGGGCGGGGATCGCGCCGGAGTGGTTCACGGTGGGAGGCGTCGAGGGGACCGACTGGCTCTCCTGGCCCCTTCAACTCGCATTCTGGACCGGCCTGTTCGTCTCTTTCGCCGGAGCCTGGGCCGCGTCGCGGCGCGCCGGTCGCGTCGGCCCGGTCGAGGCGCTGCGGGACGCGTCCGTCGACAGCGGCGTCATGCCGTGGAGCCGGCGCATCGTGGGGGCGTTGCTGCTGGCCTGCGGGCTCGGGCTGCTCGTCGAGGCCCTCGGCACGGACCCGTCCGCGCTCCTGAAGCGCAAGACGTACACGATCCAGCCGATGATCCTGATCACCGCGGCCGCCGCGCTCGCACCCCTCCTCGTACGTCCCGTGGTCCGCGTCTTCCGGCTGCCGGGCGCCGTCGGACTCCTCGTCCGCGAGAACTCCACCGCCGCCGTGCGCCGCACCGCCGCCGTGGCGGCGCCGGTCCTGGTCAGCGTCGCCCTGGCCGGCAGCCTGCTCGGCTCGGCGCAGACGGTGGGCGCGGCGAAGGCGACGGAGGCGGAGCGGCGGACGTCGGCCCACCTGGTGGCCGACGGCGACGCGCTGCGACCGGCCCGCTCCCAGGACGTACCAGGCGCATCCGCCGTCTCCCCCTCCGCGGCCACCGCCGTGTTCGTACGCGAGGAAGGCAGCGCCCTCGTCCGGACCGACGCGCGTGCGGTGGGCGACCCGGCGGCGCTGGCGGCGACCTCGCGGCTGCCGGTGATCGCCGGTGACGTACGCGACCTGGACGACCGCTCGATCGTCGTCAACGAGGAGTGGGAGCGGCACCGGGTCGGCGACCGCGTCGCCGTGTGGCTCGGCGACGGGCGGCCCGCGCGGCTGCGGATCGTGGCGGTCCTCGCGCGCGGGACCGGGGACAACGGCGCCTACGTCACCCGCGCGAACGCCCCGTCGGCCCCGGTCGACCGGATCGACGTCCGCCTCGCGGCGGGCGCGGACCGGGGCGCCGCGGCCGCGGCGCTGCGCGCCCGCAGCGGCGGTGAGGTGCGCACGGCCGAGGAGTGGCTGGCCGCGACGCATCCGCGGGCCAAGGCCCAGACCCGCCTCGGTCTCCTCCTGCTGCTCGGCATCTCCCTCGTCTACACGGGCATCTCGCTGGCGAGCACCCTGCTGATGGGCACCTCGGTACGCCGCACGGAACTGCGCTCGCTGCGCCTCGCGGGCGCCACCCACGGCCAGGTGCGGCTGGTCGTCGCCGGGGAGGCGCTGGTGGCCGTGGCGGCGGGCACGCTCCTCGGCCTGGCCGTCACGGCGGTCAACCTGACGGGTCTGGCCACCGGCCTCACCCTCCTCTCCGCTCCGGCGGGCGTGACGGTGCCGTGGGGCGAGCTCGGGGTGAGTGCGGGGGCGTGCGCCGTGGTGGCGGTGTCGGCGGCGGTGGCGGGTGCGGCCCTCAGCTGTCGCCGCCCTCGTCGATGAGGCGCCGCACCTCGCGGTCGACGAGGCCGAGGCGCGCCTCGGCGACGAGCGGCACGGCGCGGCGCTGACGGCGCGCCTCGTGTACGTCGATGTCGACCGTCACCAGCGCCGGCTCCCACTTCGGCGCCTGCGCGACGACCGTGCCTCGCGGGTCGACCACGCGCGAACCGCCCCAGAACGAGGCGCCGTTCTCATTGCCCACCCGGTTCACGAAGACGACCCAGCACTGCAACATGCGGGCGGTGTACGACAGCAGCGTGTCCCAGTACAGGCCGGTGTCCATGGCCTCCGGGTCCAGGCTGGCCGCGCTGTTCGTCGGTACGAAGATGACCTCGGCGCCGTCCTGCACGGCGAGCCACGGGAGCGCGGGCTGCCACGCGTCGTTGCAGATGAGGGTGGCGGCGCGGCCGTGCTCGCGGGGCAGGTCGTACGCGCGCAGGTGCTGGCCCGGACTCACGTGCTTGCGTTCCTCCCACGCCAGGTAGTTCGGGAGGTACAGCTTCCGGTGGACGTGCAGGAGCCGGCCCTCCGTGACGTACGCCGCCGTGTTGTACGCGCGAAGGCTCGTGTGCTCGTGGAGGCCGACCAGGACGGCCGGGCCGCCGGGCTCCGCCAGGCCGAGCAGCCTCGGGTCGTCCGTCGTGATCGACGTGTCCCTCTTCAGGCCGCCCAGGTGATAGCCGTGCAGGCTCAGCTCGGGGAAGACGACGAGGTCGGCGCCCTGGGCCGCGGCCTGGGCCGCCCGTTCCCGTGCGGTGTCCACATTCTGCTCGACCTCACCCAGTGCGCAGTCCGTCTGCGCCAACGCGACTCGCATACCCCGACCCTCCCAGCCCCACCGGCCCCTCGCACCCCGAGCCCCCCCCCGGGGCCGGGGGGCGGGTCTCCCCCGAGGCCCCGCGGGGAGGGGTGGGCGGGTCTCCCCCGCGACGCCCCGCAGAGGTAGGAGCCCCAAGCCCGCCGCTCCGCGGCGGATGTATCCCACCCACCCACCCGTTTGCCCCGCGACGTCCTGCGGGGGTAGGGGCGGGTGGGCGGGTCTGCCCCGCGACGTCCTGCGGGGGAAGGGGCGGGTGGGCGGGTCTGCCCCGCGACGGCCTGCGGGGGTGGGGCGGCGCGCGGGTGGGTGTGGGCCGGGACGTTCTGCGGGGGTGCGGGGACGGGCCCCGCCGGACGGGCAGGGGGCGTGGCCCAGGCGTACGGGAAGAGGCCCCACCGGCCGCCGGGCCGGAGGTTTTGCGCGACGGGCCGCGGGGCGGGAGCGCACCCCCCACCGGGGCGTAACCCGCAAGCGCTCCCGAGGGGACGTGGGGGTATGTGCGAACGGAGCACCGAGCCAGCAATAGCGCCTTTGGACTTGAGGCGCGGCGCAGGGATGGCGAGTACGCACATACCCCCGCGGCCCCGCCCCACAGACGAACAGAAGGCGCAGGCGCCAGCCACGGCACCACCCGCCCACGAACCACAGGGCGATGTCAGTGGCAGGTGCGATCGTGGGGGGCATGGGTGAGAGGTGGGTTGTCGGGGTTGTCGAGGGAGGAGCTGCGGAGCTCGTCCGGCTCGGTGACGACAGCGCGCCCGCAGGAGCGATCATCCGCGAGCCCGACCTAGCCGAAGCCATCCGCAAGCGCCCCACCGTGGACCGCTGGATCTGGCGCTCCACCGCCGCCGTCTACCCCCGCCTCCTCGCCGCCGGCCTCCGCGTCCCCCGCTGCTACGACATCGAGGCCGCCGAGCTCCTCCTCCTCGGCCACGAGGGCCGCCTCGGCGAGCCCCGCTCCGCCGCCGCGGCCCTCGCCCGCATCCGCAACACCCCGGTGCCCCCCGACCCCCCACCCCGCGCCGCCGAGCCCGGCACCCAGGACTCCCTCTTCGAGCCCCGCCCCGGCGGCACCGACGTCTCCCTCGCGGAGCTCGTGGAGGTCCACGCCGAGCAGCAGCGCAGACACGACGCGACCGCCCACCCCGGCCGCATGCGGCTGCTCACCGCGTCCGAGTCCGCCGGGATGCTCGTGGCCGCCGAGATGAACGCCGCGGGCCTGCCCTGGCGCGCCGACGTCCACCGCGCGCTCCTGACCGAACTGCTCGGCGAGCGGTACGCGGGCCGTGGTGAGCCCCGTCGTCTCGCCGAGCTCGCCGACGAGGTGTCCACCGCGTTCGGCCGCCGCGTCCGCCCGGATCTGGCCGCGGACGTCGTGAAGGCCTTCGCGCAGGCCGGCATCAGGGTGAAGTCGACGCGGCGCTGGGAGATCGAGGGGATCGACCACCCCGCGGTGAAGCCCCTCATCGAGTACAAGAAGCTGTACCGGATCTGGACAGCGCACGGCTGGAGCTGGCTCCAGGACTGGGTGCACGACGGCCGGTTCCGTCCGGAGTACACGCCGGGCGGCTCGGTCAGCGGCCGCTGGACGACCAACGGCGGCGGCGCGCTCCAGATCCCGAAGGTCATCCGCAGGGCCGTCGTCGCCGACCCCGGCTGGCGGCTCGTCGTCGCCGACGCCGATCAGATGGAGCCGAGGGTCCTCGCCGCGATCTCCCGCGACCGGGGCCTGATGGAGGTGGCGGGCAGCGAGGACGACCTGTACACCCGCCTCTCGGACCGCGCGTTCTCCGGCGACCGCGAGCACGCGAAGCTCGCGCTGCTCGGCGCGGTGTACGGGCAGACGTCGGGCGACGGCCTGAAGAACCTGGCGGCGCTGCGCCGCCGCTTCCCGCTCGCCGTCGCGTACGTCGACGACGCGGCGAAGGCGGGCGAGGAGGGCCGGCTCGTACGGACGTGGCTGGGCCGGACGAGTCCGCCGGCGGCGGGCGCCGGTGAGGACGACGAGGCGGGCATCCCTCAAGAGGGCCCGCCAGCCGCCCCCGAGGGGGGCCCGCCCTCCGACGGCGAGTTCACCCCGGGGTACGCCTCGTCCAACGCCCGCGCCCGCGGCCGCTTCACCCGCAACTTCGTGGTGCAGGGCAGCGCGGCGGACTGGGCGCTGTTGATGCTGGCCGCCCTGCGGCGGTCGATCGCGGAGGGCGGCCTCCGGGCCCAGCTCGTGTTCTTCCAGCACGACGAGGTCATCGTGCACTGCCCTGCCGAGGAGGCGGAGACGGTGGCGCTCGCGGTGCGCGAGGCGGGGGACCTCGCGGGCCGGATCGCGTTCGGGGAGACCCCGGTCCGCTTCCCGTTCACGACGGCTGTGGTGCGGTGCTACGCGGACGCGAAATAGACGAAGCGGCGGCGAGCTGACCGCCGACCGGGCAGTGAACCCACAGACCGGCACAGCGGACGGCACGGCGGACGACCCTGCGGGCGCTACGCCGCCGCCAGCAGCGTCCGCAGCTCGTCCGACACCTTGCTGTCCGTCCCGTCCAGCGCGCGCAGTGCGGCCCTCCACTGTTCGTACGCCTCTTCGTCGCGCCCCGCCGTCCGCAGGAGGAGGCCCCGCTGGTGCCGGGCGAGGCCTGTCATGTGGGTGTCGCCGCGCTGTTCGGCGCGGTCGAGCAGGGCGGCGCACTCACGCGTCGCGTCCACGGAACGGGAGAGTCCGCGCAGGGCGCGGACCAGCCCGAGGCGGGCCTGGGAGGCTCCGTGCCAGTCCTCGTACTCGCCGTGCAGCCGCAGGCTCTCCTCGAAGTGCCCGAGGGCGGCGGCCGGTTCGCCGAGGGTGAGGTGGGCATAGCCGATGTTGCAGTGGGCGGACTGGCGGACGACGGCGTGTCCGATGGTCTCGCCGATCGCGAGGCTGCGTTCGTGGTGGGCGATGGCGGCGCGGGCGTCGGTGTGCTCGTAGAGGTTGCCGAGGTGGCTGAGGGTGATCGCCTCGCTGAGCGGGTCGGCGAGGTCCTGCGCGAGGTCGAGGCTCTGGTGGAGTGCCTCGGCGGATTCGGCGTGGCGGCCGAGGCCTTCGAGGAGGAGCCCGCGGTTGTTGAGGCCGCGCCGTACGCAGGAGACGATGCCGAGGGTCCGCCAGAGGGTGAGGGCCTCGTCGTTGAGGGCGAGGGCCTCCCGGCTGCGGCCGGACATGAAGTGCAGGCCCGCGAGGTCGGTGAGGGCCTGCGCCTCGGCAGCGGCGTCGCCCTGCCGGCGTGCGCCGTCCAGGGCGAGGGCGCCGAGGACCGCCAACTCGGTGAGGCGGCCACGGCGTTGGAGGTACGGGAAGAGGCAGCGGACCAGGACGGGGAGCAGGCCGACGGGGTCGCTGTGGCGCTCGGCGAGGGCGAGGATGTTGGCGAGCTCGGTGTCGCCCCAGGCGAAGGCGGACTCGGCGGACATGGGGGCGTCCACCACGGACCGGGCGCCACCCTCCGACACCGACGCTGATGGGTACACGTCCGCCTCGGCGCGGTCGGCGCGTGCGAGGCGGGGCTCGACGCCGCGCAGGCGGTCGGAGCGGTCCAGGCCCTCGGGGAGGATCGCCAGCAGGACGCGGCGGGCGGACTCCGCGTACCAGCGGAAGGCCTCCTCGACGAGGCCCGCGCACACCGCTTCCCCGGTCCGGCCCTTGGTGGCCGTCTCCCGGGCGAAGTCGCGTACGAGATCGTGCGGTGCGTACCGCCCATACGACGTCTCTTCGAGGAGCGCGACGTCGACGAGGCGGTCGAGGGCCGCTCCCGCGCGCAGTTCGTCGGTGCCCAACAGGCGGGCCAGGAGCGGCACTCCGTACGTCGGCAGGTCGAGCGCGCCGATCCGGGTGAGGGCGCGCGCGGCGTCGCGGTCGGCCTCGCGGTCCGAGGTGCGCAGGGCGTCGAGGGCGACGGCGAGGGAGCGGCGCACGCTGAGGTCGTCGTACTCCAGGTGGTGCAGGCGGCCGCCGCTGACGGTGAGGAGTTCGGCGAGGGCGTCCGGGGTGAGGGCGCGGCGGGCGGCGAGCCGGGCCGCGACGATGCGCAGGGCGAGGGGGAGGCGGCCCGCGAGTTCGATCAGGGGGTGCCCGGCGTCGAGCCCCGCACGCCCGGAGACGGCACGCAGCAGTGCGGCGCTGTCCGCGTCGGACAGGGGTGCCAGCGGGAAGCGCGCGGCACCGTCGAGGGCCGTCAGCGGCGAACGGCTGGTGACGATCACCGCACAGCCGGCCCCCGCGGGCAGCAGGGGCCGCACCTGCGCCGCCGTCGCCGCGTCGTCCAGGACCATGAGGGTACGGGCGGGCGCGAGCAGCGACCGCAACAACGCACTCGCCGCGTCCTGCGACGCACAGCCCACGCCTGCCGCGTCCGGCGACGCGCAGCACGCGCCGCCGGCGGGGGTGGTGGGCGGTTCGCCGAGGTCGCGGAGGAGTGCGGCGAGGGCCTGGCACGGGGTGAGGGGGGTCATGCCCGGGGTCGCGCCGCGCAGGTTGACGTAGAGCTGCCCGTCCGGGAACTCCTCCCGCAGCGCGTGGGCCGCATGCACGGCGAGCGCGCTCTTTCCGACGCCGGCCATGCCGGAGACGACGGCGACGCGCGACCCGCCGGCCAGGGCGAGCCGGAGCGAGCGCACGGTGCCGTCCCGGCCGGTGAAGTGGGCGGGCGCGGGCGGCAGTTGTGCGGGGCGGGCGGCGCTCTCCGCGCGAATCGCCTCATCCGCGCCCGCACCCGCACCCGCACCCGCGCCCGCACTTGCATCCTCGGCCTGGGACGCTTCCGCGCGTACGGACGGCGGCGCGACCGCGGACGCCCCCACGCCTGACCCATCGGAGTGTCCCGCGCCTGACCCGTCGGGCTGTCCCGCGCCTGACCCATCGGACTGTCCCGCGCCCGGCACGTCGGGCTTCCCCGTCCCCGGAGCCGCCCCCAGCACCTCCCGGTGCGCGTCACGCACCGCTGCGCCCGGTTCCACGCCGAGTTCCTCGATGAGTCTGCGGCGCAGTTCGCGGTGGACGGCGAGGGCCTCGGCCTGGCGGCCCGTGCGGTGCAGGACGAGCATCAGTTGGCGGTGGAAGGCCTCACGGAGCGGGTGTTCCGCGACCAGCGCGGCGAGTTCGGGGGCGAGCGACGGCAGCCCGGTGCCGAGTGCCAGTTCGGCGTCGTACCGCCATTGGAGGGCGAGGAGACGTGCCTCTTCGAGACGCGGTACGAGGGGGTGGCCGTCCAGCGAGTCCGGGAGGCCGCTCAACGGCGTGCCGCGCCACAGCGCGAGCGCGTCCGTCGCGCGGGCGACGGTCCCCGCCCAGTCCCCCGCCGCGTGCGCGGCCCGCGCCTGCGCCACGCCGCGCTCGAAGACACGGACGTCCAACTCGCCCTCGGTGACGCGGAGTCGATACCCCGGCGGCACCGCTTGCAGCCGCTGCGGATCGTCGAGGAGGCGCCGCAGCCGGGTCACGTGGTTCTGTAGGGAGGCCTGTGCCGAAGCTGGCGGAAAGTCGCCCCACAGGGCGTCCTTGAGGGCGCCGAGGGAGACGACCCGGTCGGGTTCGAGCAGGAGCGCGGCCAGCAGGGCGCGCCCCTTCGCGCTGCGCACGGGATGCGGCTCGCCGTCGGCGTCGTACACGGCGGGTGCCCCGAGCAGACCGAACCGCAGCCCGCATCGCTCACTCACGCCGTTCCCCCGTGCCGTCCTCATATCGCCATGTCCCGCTGTGGGCCACGGAGTCCGAGTCGCAGTGCTCGGAGCCGTCGGCCCACATGTTAGCGATCTGTTGGCATGGCCTGATCTGATCACTGCATCGGATCTGGCCCGCCGGTACTCGCGCACAGCGCGTAGCTCGGGGGAGTGTCGCCGCCGCGGCCGGATCCGGGGGCAGAGAAAGCCCCGGTCGGCGGAGGTGACCGACCGGGGCTTTCGCCCTGCTGCCCTTTCCCCCCGGGGACCGGAAGCTACTGCTCCCCCACCAGCTCCCGCTCCCGCTCCCCCTCCCGCGGCAACCGCACCGTGAACAGCGATCCCTTCCCCGGCACGCTCTCTGCCGACACCGTCCCGTCGTGCGCCTCCACCAGCTTCCGTACGATCGACAGGCCGAGGCCGCTGCCGCCCGTCGCGCGGGTCCGTGACTTGTCGGCGCGCCAGAACCGGTCGAAGACGTGCGGCAGATCGGCGGGCACGATGCCGGTGCCCGTGTCGGCGACTTCGATGAGCACGGCGTCGGACGTGGTGCGGCAGGTGATGCGGACGTTGCCGCCCTCGGGGGTGTGGCGGACGGCGTTGGAGACGAGGTTGCCGATCGCCTGGCGCAGCCGCAGCGGGTCGGCCCTCACCCACGGGTCACCGAACGCGGTGGCCCTGAGCCTCACCCCGGCCGTGTCGGCGCGCGCCTGGTGCGCCGCCGCCACCTGGTCGGCGATCTCGGCGGCGCGCACCGGCTCGCGGTGCAGCCGGAGGGTGCCCGCGTCGGCGGCCGCCAGGTCCTGGAGGTCGTCGACGATGTGCTGGAGCAGCAGGGCCTCTTCGAGGAGCGAGGTGACCAGTTCGGGGTCGGTGTCGACGACGCCGTCCTCGGCCGCCTCCAGCCAGCCGCGGATGTTGGAGAGCGGGGTGCGCAGTTCGTGCGCCACGTCGCTGACCATGGCCTTGCGCTGTTCCTCCAGCGCCTTGCGGTGGGCGGCCATGTCGTTGAACGCGGCGGCCAGTTGGCTGATCTCACCCGCCGAGCGGGTGACCCGCTCGGGTACCGGCTCGGTCGGCTCGCCCGCCTTCATGCGGCGCGTCGCGGTGGTGAGCGCGCGCAGCGGCCGGGTGAGCCGGGTGGCGGCGAGCGCGGTGACGGCGACCGTGACGGCGAGGACGGCGGCGGCGAGCCCGGCCAGGCGGACGGTGTTGGCCCGGGAGAGGCTGAAGGCGGGGGTGCTGCGGGTGCCGTCGGAGCTGGTGATGAAGAGCAGGGCGGGTGAGGAGACGTAGGGGCCCAGTTGCTCGCGGCGCGCGGTGTCGACGCAGGATCTGATGGCGGCGTCGTTGGGCTCCCCTACTGCCTGCCCACCCTCTGCCTGCCCGCCCCCTGCCTGCGCACCTGACGCCTGCCCGCCTGCCGCCTGCTCGCCCGCGTCCGGCTCCGGGTATACGGGGGTGAGGGCTGGGTCGGGGTCGGGCTCGGCCGGAGAGCCGATGGGCGGGGTCTCGCGGGGCGCCACGGGCACCGCCGTCGGTGCGGCACCGATCGGCTTCGGTCCGGAGCGCGCGGTCAGGTCGAGGCTGATCGGGACGGGGGCGAGCCCGCGCCGCTTCATGCAGGCGTCGGCGAGGGAGTTGAGCTTGTCGAGGGCCTTCTGTTCGTGCGCGGTGGGTACGTCGAGCACACTCATGCGGCAGCGCGCGTCCATGAATTCGCCGGAGTGGTAGTCGAGTCGGACGAAGGGGCGCCCGCCGGTCCCGTGGACGACTTCGGGGCTCATGCCGAGCTCCGTCAGGCAGGCCGCGCTCCGGTCGGCGGCCTCCTTGAGCTCCCTGCGCTCCTGCTCGGGGAGGCGGTAGGGGCCGATCGCGCGCGGGTCGATGCGGTCGACGGCCGTGCCCTCGTCGGTGCTGCCAGGGGCCAGTGTCGTGTCGACGGAGAGGGGATCGAGCACGGCGGACGCGGTCGCGGGCAGGGCGGTGCGGCGGGCCGCCGAATCGGCGATGACCTTGTGGTCCTGGGTGGTGAGGGCGATGCGGCGGCCGGTGCTGCGGGACAGTTCGCGTACGGCCTTGTCGGCGCCCCGCCACTGCGGCGCGCCCGCGCCGACGCCGAGGAGCCGGTCGTAGATGCGGGCGTCGTCGGCGAGGAGCTGCCCCTGCTCCTGCCGCAGCGCACCGGACGTGGTCTGCGCAGCGAGCCACGCGGTGGCGGCGATGGAACCGATGGAGACCAGGACGGACACGGCGAGGAGCCGCGCGAGCAGGCTTTTGCGGAGCGGGACGTCACGCACGAGGGTGCGCCGCCACGCCGTCGACGGCCGTCCCTACGGAGCGCGTGCCACCCGCACCCGCACCCGCACCCGCACCCGCACCCGCACCCGCCAGCTTGTACCCCACCCCGAAGACCGTCACCAGCCGGTCGGGACGGCGCGGGTCGGATTCGATCTTCTTGCGCAGGTTGAGGATGTGCACGTCGACCGTGCGGGCGGATATGTAGCCGGACGAGCCGTGGATGCGGTCGAGGAGCTGCGGTCGGGTGAAGACGCGGTCCGGTTCCTCCGCGAGTGCGGAGAGCAGGTCGAACTCGCCCGGGGTGCAGTCCACGTGCCGCCCGTCGACCGTCACCTCGTGCCGCAGCGGGTCGACGACGAGGCCGCCGACGCGCAGGATCCGCCGGTCGGCGTCCGGCAGCGGCGGCTGGATGCCGCCCGCGCGGCGCAGCAGCGTCCGTACCCGGGCCATCAGCTCGCGCGGGCTGTACGGCTTGGTGAGGTAGTCGTCGGCGCCGGTGTCGAGGCCCGCGAGCAGGTCGTCCTCGGTGGTGCGGGCGGTCAGCATCAGGATGGGCAGCCGCGCGAGCTCGGGCGGCCCGCTGCCGTCCCGCAGGAGGCGGGTCACCTCCAGGCCGTCTGCACCCGGCATCATCACGTCGAGGATCAGCAGGTCCGGCAGCCGGTGCCGCACCTCGGCGAGGGCGGCGGAACCGTCGTGGACGACGGCGACCGCGTGGCCCTCGCGCTCCAGGTAGCGGCGGACCAGCTCGGCCTGTTTCTCGTCGTCCTCCGCGACCAGGACAAAAGCGCACATGGCGTTGAGGATAGGCATGCCGCGCCCGGTTCAGACGGGCCGAACGGGATCAGGACAGCGGCCTGACAGGATCCTCATAAGTGTCCGGCAGTCTGGTCCGGCCACGGAAGCGCCACCACTCACCGCACCCCGGGGCACCCGCACCCCCGGGGCACCCGCACCCCCAGGTCACCCGTTGCCCCGGGGCGCCCCGGGTCACCCGGGGCGCCTACCAGCCCGGCCCCGCCCCCACCCCGCCGTCCACCACCAGATCCGTCCCCGTGATCCACGACGCCGCGTCCGAGGCGAGGAACACGCAGGCGCTGCCGACGTCCTCGGGCCGTCCGAGCCGGCCGAGCGGCGCCGCCCTGCCCCATCGCGCCACGCCGTCGGGCCAGTCGTCGGCGAGGCCCGGCCGGTCGATGAGGCCGGGGGAGACACTGTTGACGCGGATGCCGCGCGGCCCGTACTCCAGGGCCGCCGAGCGGGCGAACATGATCAGGGCCGCCTTGGACGCGCTGTAGTGCGCATGGCCGGGCGCGGGGCTCGACCCCTCGATGGACGCGATATGGGTGACCGTGCCGCCGCCGTCCTGGCCCGCCATGACCTCGGCGGCCGCCTGCGTGCAGCAGAACGCGGCCGTCACGTTCGCCTCGGACACCTCGCGCCACTCGGCGGCCGTCATGCCGGGGAGCTCCCGCACCGGCTGGATCCCGGCACTGTTGACCAGCGCGTCCAGCCGCCCGCGCCATGCGTGCGCCTCCGCGACGAGGCGGTGGCACTCCTCCTCCCGCGTCAGGTCCGCCGCCACGGCGACGGCGTCGCCGCCCGCCGCGACGATCCGCCCGACCAGCTCCTCGGCCCGCTCACCGCCCCGCCGGTAGTGCACCACGACCGCGGCCCCCGCCTGCGCGAACCGCAGGGCGACCCCGGCACCGATGCCTCCGCTCGCCCCGGTCACCAGGGCGAGGCGGCCGTCCAGTCCGGGCAGTGTCCCGTCCCGCAGTGAGGTTCCGTCAGACATCGCCGCCACCGTCCCCGCCCAATCTCCCGCCATGTGCACCGCCGCCGTCCCCGGCGCCGTCCTCTTCCGGCATCCGCAGCGGCTCCCCGGCCCGGCACAGCTCCCGGATGAGTCCGGCGCGCCCCGGATGACGGGCACTCAGCTCCGCCGCGTCCCCGCCCTCGTAATCCTCGGGTACGAACCCGGGTGCCATCGTCGTCCCGAAGAGCGCCCACCCGTGCCGCCCGCCGGCGCGGACGCGCGCGCCCATCCACGTCCCCGCGGGCACCACCAGCTGCACCTGCCCCCCGGTGCCCAGCACGGCCGTCCGGTCCGTGCCGTCGGGCGCGAGGAGCAACAGTTCCAGCGCGTCGCCCTCGTATAAGTGCCAGACCTCGTCGATGGGCAGGCGGTGCAGGGCGGAGAAGTCACCGGGCGCCGTGGTCAGCAGCGCGACGATCGCCGACCCGGCGGGGCGCCCGGCCGCGTCCGGTGGCCCCGCCCAGACCCGCCGGAACAGTCCGCCCTCGACCGGCAGCGGGCGCAGCCCGTGCCGCGCGGCCACTTCATCAGCAGTTTCGATCTCCTCGACCATGGTCGATCGCTCCCCGGACCGCGGGCGTCATAACCGCGGAGGCCGAGACTCCGCTGAGCCCGCGACGGGGAGAGCCAGGTCACGGGGGTCGTGACCTGGCTCTGCCCGAAACTGCGCCCTGCGGGCGCGGGCCTACTGCGTCGGCGTCGCGTCGTACCCGAACCGAGCCGCCGTCGCGACCAGGCCCGGGTGGGCGAAGCGTTCGGCCAGGTCGCCCTCGCCGATCCACTCGCGCCACTCGCCCACCTGTCCGCGCCGCATGATGCGGGCGTTCTTCGTGGTGTCGCCCTCACCGGCGGACGCCGCGTCCTCGCGGGCGCGCATCGCCTTGAAGGAGCTGCGCTCGGCCGCCTGCTCGACGACCTCCGGCGGCACCGCGAGCCCCAGCGCCGCGAGCATCGCGGTGATGGCGCCCACGGGGTGCGACTTGAGATCCTCGAAGCGCACGACCGCGAACTTCGAGAACTCCGGCGCCGCCTCCAGCCAGCTCCGGTAGAAGCGGGCCCAGCCGGGGATCGAGGGCTCGCCGTCCCCGAGCCTGACGCGGTCCAGGAAGTCCGGGTACGTCAGCTTCCCGATCATGTCAGCGGCGTCCGGGATCCAGGAACCGCCGAAGGAGGAGAACCACTTGTACGACGAGTAGATGGTGTCGCGCGGGTCGCGCACCACCAGGATCGCGCTGTTCACCGACGACTCGGCGAACACCTCGGGGTAGAAGTGGGTCTTGATGAACCTCTTCGGCACGGCCCCGCTCGCCGCCCTGTCCAGCGCGGCCTGGCTCTTCTCGGAGGTGGCGGCGAGGCGCTGCCGGTAGTACTCGAGACGGCTCTCCACCGACTGGGCCGCGCCGTCCGCCTCGTCGGGCGACTCGACGTACGGGTCGAGGTAGTCGAAGCCGAGCTCGAACACGATGTTGGCCACGAGCGCCTGGCCGGACCCGGGGTCGCCGGCCACGACGATGTCGTTCTCGCCCAGCAGGCGCGCGCTGCGCCGGGCCAGTTCGTCGGGACGCAGTTCCCGGACGGATTCCTCGGTCATGTCAGAAGTCCTGTCTCTGGAGGGTCACTTCTTGGCGCGCGCCGCGACCGCCCTGGTCAGGTAGGTGACCTCGAGCTTCTCGGCGTCCGCAAGGCGCTCGCGGATGTAGTCGAGGAACTGCTCGAACTTGGCGTCGCCGAGCTGCACCCGCACGTCGTTCACGGACTGCCACAGGCCGATGTAGTGGTCGATGGTCTGCTCGACGGAGTGGCGGCCCTCCAGGACGACGACGTCGTCGAACCGCGGGCTGGCGTTGAACTTGTCCGACAGCTCCTTGATCATCTGCGGGTGCGCGGAGGTGATCCGCTTGCGCTCGCCCATCAGGCGCTTGAGCTCGTTCTCGATGTCCACGAGCACCGGGTTGACCTCGATCAGCCGCGGGTTGTAGAGCGCGACGAACCAGCCGCCCGGCCGCAGGACCCGGCAGAACTCGGCGGTGCCCACCTCGAAGTCCACCCAGTGGAAGGAGGACGCCATGCTGATGAGGTCGGCCGACTCGTCCGGCAGCCCGGTCTCTTCGCCCTTGCCGGCCCGCCAGGTGATCGAGTAGCCCGCCGAGTCGGAGATGCCCTCGGCGCGCATGTTGTCGTTCGGCTCGACCGCGGTCACCGAGCGGAATCCGCCGTCCGCCACGATGCGGGTCCACAGGCCCGTACCGGCGCCGACGTCGACGGCGTCGAGCTCGGCGGCCGGCCGGCCCACCAGGCCGATCAGCGCGTCCCGCACCGAGGTCGCGTACCCCTCACGGTACTTCGAGTAGTCCTTCGCCAGGTCGGTGAAATCTCCGTGCTTGAGCTTGGTCGACGTCGTCATGCGAGGCACAGCTCCTTATACATAGCTGAAACAGAAAATCCTTGTTGAGCCAGGCTCAAGAGGTTTATGAGGTGCGCGGAATGCGCACGGAATGCGCGCGGAACGCCAGGCAATACAGGGAGTACGAGGAATACGCGCGCGTCACGCCGCGGCGGACGGCACACGCTCCTCGTGCGCGAGTCGAATCATGGTGGCCGCGGCCTTCGGGTCGACGTCGCCGTAGTTGGTGACCACGAGGTCGGGGTGGGTGGGGAACTCGGCGGACTGCCCGATTCCGACCACGTCCTTGGCGTCGTTCCCGCTGTAGACGCCCTTGCTGTCCCGCCGCTTGAGTTCTTCGACGGGCACGTCGAGGAGCACCTCGAAGTAGTCGGGCTGGTTCTCGCGATTGTGCCGCTGCACCTCGTGGAAGAGCGAGATGGTCGCGACCACGACGAGATGCCCCTGTTCGGCGAGGAGCTGGGAAAGGCGCGCATAGGTCATGGATGTCTTTATGCGGCTTTCCCGGTCGAAACCGTGGGTCATCATGCCCAGCGCGGTCCGCACCTCGTTGCCGTCGAGCAGGATCGGCTGCCGTCCGCGCTGGACCAGCTGACGGACGAGCTCACGGGCGACCGTCGTCTTGCCGGCCTCGGCAAGCCCGGTCACCCAGATGACCGCGCCGCCGGAATCGGCGCCTCCAATTCCTGTGGTTCCCATGGATGACTCCCCTCAGTGCACGTACGGTGGCCCACTCGCCGCGGATGAACCCTTCACAGCCCGACCGCGCTGCTGTAAAGTTCCTCAGAAAATTTTGGGCACGCGCATTCCGCATGCATTACTCAGCAAATTCCGAGTATCCCCGTGAAAAGGCCGCTGACTGGCCGGCCGTTGAATGGCCGCTCTTTCATTCTTTTCCGAGCGACCCCGTCAGTATTGTCCCGGCGTTTACCGGGCGTCCAATATCTGTTCGTACTGAAGCCTAGATCGGTCAGTTATGGAGATACGCCAACTCGAGTACTTCGTCGCTGTCGTGGAGGACGGCAACTTCACCAGAGCCGCGGCCCGGGTCCATGTGACCCAGCCGGGAGTGAGCGCGCAGATCCGCCGCCTCGAACGGGAACTCGGGTACGAACTGCTCGACCGGTCCGGGCGCACCGTCCGCCCCACCGCCGCGGGTGAGGCCCTGCTCCCCCATGCCAAGGCCGCGCTTGCGGCGGTACGCAACGCCAGACTCGCCGTCGACCAGGTGGCCGGGCTGCTGCGGGGGCGGGTGAGCGTGGGCATGGTGACGGTGGTGGCGTCGCTGGACGTGCCCGGCATGCTCGCGGAGTTCCAGGCGAGCCATCCGACCGTGGAGATCGCGCTGCGTCAGGGCAGCACCGACGACCTCGTCGACGCGCTCAAGGACGGCGAGCTCGACATGGCCTTCCTCGGCATGGCGGTCGAACCGCCGTCCTTCCTGCGGACCGAGGTGGTCCGCGCCGACCCGCTCGTCGCGGTGGTGCGCGCGGACGACGAGTACGCGGACCGGGACTCCGTGCTCCTCAAGGAGCTCGCGTCCCGGCAGCTGATCTCACTGCCCGGCGACAGCGGCACCCGGCGCCAGCTGGACATCTCCCTGGCCACGGCCGGGATCGACGCGCCCATCGCCTTCTCGGCCAGCGACCCGCAGGTCCTGGTGGACATGGCGGCCCGGGGTTTCGGTGTGGCGATCCTGCCGCGGGGGGCGGTCCGGGCGGCCGGCGAGGATCTGCGGCTGATCCCGTTCCGCGACCCGGACATGCACGGGCGGCTGTACCTGGCGTGGCCGGACGACCGGACGATCGACCCGGCGGCACAGGCGGTCATCCAGCACGCGCTCGACCACATCCAGGAACGGGACGGGGCTGCGTGAGGTGACGGGGCTGTGTGACGTCACTTCACCGGCTGAGGCTCACCGGCCTCGACCCCGGCCCCGGCCTCCCGCGGCGGCGGCTTGGCGGCCAGGAAGTCCTTCGCGCGGATCAGGAAGAAGGAGAAGACCGCTCCGACCAGGGCCAGGACACCGGTGACGAGCAGCAGGTCGTTCAACGCTTCGGCGTACCCGGATTGGAGGGCGGTGGCCACCTGGTCCCGCAGCGGCGCCGGCACCTTCTCGGTGAGACCGGACACGTCACCGTGTTCGACGGCCGCGGCGATGCCCGGGGCGCTGCCCGCGAGTTCGGGGATGCCCGACAGGTTCCGCATGACGTCGTCGTGGAGCGACGCCGTGAAGATGGAGCCGAGCACCGGGATGCTGGCGGCCATGCCGACCTGGCGGAAGGTGATGTTGATGCCCGACGCCGTGCCCGACCGGTCCGGCGTGACGACGCCGACGGCGGTCGACGCGAGCGGCGGGTTGACGACGCCGCTGCCGATACCGGCGACGACGAAGCCCGGGATGAGGTGCGTCCAGCCGCTCGACGCGTCGTTGCCCGACATGAGGAGCAGGCCGACGCCGACGAGGAAGAGGCCGGGGCCGATGAGCCACTTCACCGGCACCTTCGCGCTCAGCCGGCCGGCGACGGTCGACGCGACCAGGGCGCACACGCTGATCACGAGCAGCCGCACGCTGGACTCCAGGACGGAGTAGCCGAGGCCGTTCTGGAGATAGAGCACCAGGTAGAGGAGCATCGCGAACAGCGAGCCGTTCATGGTGAACGCGGCGATCGACCCGCCGACGAACGTCGGCGTGCGGAACAGCGACAGGTCGAACAGCGGCTGCTCGGAGCGGAGTTCCACGATCAGGAAGGTGACGAGCAGGACGGCCGCCGCGCCGAGCCACAGCACGACGTCGGTGTTGCCCCACTCGGTCTCGCCGGCCCGGATCAGACCGTAGATCAGCGCGACCAGGCCGCTGGTGAAGAGGACGAACCCCGGCCAGTCCAGCCGCAGCTTGCGCCGCATCGGCGACTCGTCGACCTGCCACAGCGTCACCGCGATGGCGAGGAGACCGATGGGCACGTTGACGAGGAAGATGCCGCGCCAGCTGATGTTGCTGGCGATCAACCCGCCGAAGACGGGCCCGAGTCCGGTGGCGATGCCCGTCACCGCACCCCAGATGCCGAACGCGACGCCCCGCTCCTTCCCGGTGAAGTTCCGGGCGAGCAGCGCCAGCGACGTGGCGTACATGACGGAGCCGCCGATGCCCTGCGCGGCACGCGACAGGATCAGCATGAGAGGTGTGGAGGAGATACCGCAGAGCAGTGAGCTGACGGTGAAGACACCGAGGCCCACCAGGAACAGCTTGCGGTAGCCGAAGCGGTCCGCCAGTGAGCCACCGACCAGCAGCATCGCGGCGAGCGTCAACGAGTAGGCGTCGACCACCCATTGCGCGTCGGCGAAGCTGGTGTCGAGCCCGCTCTGGATCTGCGGCAGCACGACGGTGACGATGGTGGCGTCCAGCAGGATCATGAAGGTCGACGCGGAGACGACCACCAACGTCCACCATCGCTTGGCCATGACTGTTCTCCCCCACACTTCTTACGGCGACTGCGCGCCACTTCTTACGGCGGCCGCGCGCCGGCCGGGCCGGCTGCTTACTTGGGCTGGATGAACTCGGGCTGGTCGAGGATCCGCAGCCACGAGCCGTCGGGCTGGCGGCGCACCACCTGGGCGCGGGCGCCCGTGCCGTCCTTCGGCGGGGTGGACGTGAGCGCGATGTCACCGTTGATCAGAGTCGGAAGGGGCTCCTCCGGCTCGAACTTGGGGTTCCGCGTCATCGCCATCTCCCACAGCTTGCGGATGGCCTCGCGCCCCTGGGTGATCTGCCCGGGCGGGAAGGCGACGACCGCGTCCTCCGCGTAGAGCTCCGCGACACCGGTCGCATCGCCCTGGTTGGCGCGCTCGACGAACAGACGCGTGATGTCTTCCGGCTTGTAGGCCTTCTCATATTCGGACACAGGGGGGCCTCTCGTTCAGAGCTGATTTCCAGCACCAACAAGCTTGGCCGCGCGGAACTGACACGTCCAACTCCCCTTGCTTCTGGCAGCCAGAAGCAACAGATCTGGATCACGGCCGTCCGGGCGACTGAGGAATTCCTCAGTCGCCACCCCACGCGCCCGCGCCGACTCAGTCGTACGCTCACTGGCTTCACATCCCCACTGAGGTCACATCCCACTGAGGTCACATCCCCTCCCGCCGAAGACGGAGGCACCCATGACCAGTTACGCCCTGCGCATGCCAAGTCACCTTCTGCGAGTACCCCGATGAGGGTCGACGTCGCCTGGTGGCACCTCGACGGGACGCCCCAGACCATCGACTCCATGCGCGAACACCTGCGCGAGAACACCCTGGACCGGTGGACCAAGGTGCCGGGCCTGCGTCTCAAGATCTACTTCGCGGACCGCGAGCAGAACCGGTGGGGCGCGATGATGCTCTGGGAGAACGAGCGGCCACCGCTCGACCAGCTGCCGCCGAACGCCGCCCTCGCACTGATCGGCCGGCCACCGGACGTCCGCGTCACCTTCGAGGCGGAGGGCACCGTCGAGGGCCTGTACGAACTGGCCACGCTCCAGGCACTCGGCCCCGCCTTTGCGGGACAGAGGTCAGAAGAGATGGAACGGTTGGAACGGTGTTGACATTCCCGAATGGCCCCGTATCCAATGCCCTGGTTATTTCACGGGAAAAAATGCCGGGCGACCACGCGACAAGAATTCCAGGCAACAGCTGTACGACAAGGCCGGGAGGAAAACGACACCATGACGTCGACCACGTCGAGCACGCCACATGCGTCGCGTACGCCGAACGCGTCGAAGACCTGGGACATACTCGACCTGCCCCCCGGCGACCGGCCCGACCCCGACGAATACATCAGAGCCGCGATGGAGTGGCATTTCAGCCCCGAAACCGGCTCCCCCTACTGGCTGGAACGCGCGAAGTCCCTCGACTTCGACCCGCGCACCGACATCTCCTCGGTGGCCGACCTCGTCCGCTTCCCCAACGTCGCCTCCGAGCTGCGCACCGTCCCCGCCGAGGACCTCATCCCGCGTGGCTACGGCGATGATCCCGACGTACGAGGGGTGTTCGAGAGCGGTGGCACCACGGGCGCCCCCAAGCGGGTCGTCCTCCTCGGGGACTGGCGGAAGCGGCTGCTCCACTGGACCGCCGAACAGCTCGACGCCCATGGTTTCCCCCGGGGCGCAAACTGGCTGGGAATCGTTCCCAGCGGCCCGCACATCGTCGGCGAGTTCTTCCGGGGTTCGGCAACCACGCACGGCACCCACGGATTCACGCTCGACCTCGACCCGCGCTGGGTGAAGCGGCTGATATCCGCGGGCCGCGGCAGCGAGGCCGACGACTACGCCGAGCACGTCGTCGACCAGGCCGCGGAGGTGCTGCGCTCCCAGAACATCGGCGTCCTCACCGTCACCCCGCCGATCCTGGACCGCATCGCCCGCCGCGACGAACTGGTGGAGCTGATCAACGAGAAGGTACGGGCGATCCGCTGGGGCGGCACGCAGCTCGACCCCGACTCCCGCCAGGTGTACCGGACGGAGATCTTCCCCGACACCGTCTTCTCCGGGAACTACGGCAGCACGATGATCCTGGGCTTCGCCGGGGAGCGGCCCGGACTCGGCGACGACGACCCCTGCGTCTTCGACACCCTGAGCCCGTACGTCACCTTCTCGGTCGTCGACCCGGAGACACTCCGGCCGGTCCCCTACGGGGCGCGCGGCCGCGTCGTGGCCAGCCACGTCAGCAAGTCGTTCCTGCTCCCCAACAACCTCGAACGCGACATCGCCACCCGCGTCGAGCCGCTCGACGGCGGCCCCGGCGACTCGGTGGCCGACATCGCGCCCGTCAGCAGGTTCGAGAACGAGGACGTGGTCGAGGGGGTCTACTGATGGCGCCCGAACCGCTGCTGCTCGACGCGCTCGGGCCGCGCGGCGAGTTCCGCGCGAGGAACCGCCAGACGGTC
Organism: Streptomyces sp. NPDC030245; assembly: GCF_055572995.1. Classification (NCBI taxonomy): domain Bacteria; kingdom Bacillati; phylum Actinomycetota; class Actinomycetes; order Kitasatosporales; family Streptomycetaceae; genus Streptomyces; species Streptomyces sp. NPDC030245. Next base: position 133,837 of record NZ_JBVICF010000007.1, read on the forward strand.
GCCGACGTCACCGGTGTCCCCGCCGCCGAACTGAGCCTCGTACCCCCGCCGTTCGTCAGCCGCACCCTGTCGGCGCTGCGCCGCGCGGAGCCCGCGCCGGCCGACGAGCGGATACGGCGGATCGCGGCCGCCGCCGACCTCTTCGCCACCGGCACCGTCGCAGGGCAGAGCGTGGCGGAGTACTGCCTGCTGGTCAGCCGCGTCGGCGGAGTCCCCATCACGGAGGTCACCTCGGCGGTCGACCGCATCGCCGAACGGCTCCGCGACATCGGCACCGGCATCGCGCAGGCGCGGCCCGCCGGTGCGGTCACGGACTGGCGTGACCCCCTGGCCAGGGCCGGCCGGGCCGCCCACACCCGGCGCGGCCACGTGTTCGCCGTCCACGCGGCCGGCAACCACCCCGGCACCCACAGCCTGTGGCCCGAGGCGCTCGCGCTGGGCTACCGCGTCGCGGTCCGGCCCTCCCGGCGCGAGCCGTTCACCCCGCACCGGCTCGTCACGGCGCTGCGCCTCGCGGGCTTCGGGAACGACGAGGTCACGCTGCTGCCCACCGACCACACCGGCGCGGACGCCGTGCTGCGCGGCGCCGACCTCGGCATGGTCTACGGCGGCGAGGACGTCGTCCGCAAATACGGCGCCGACCCCACGGTCCTGCTCCAGGGGCCCGGCCGCTCGAAGCTCCTCCTGACGGCCGACGTCGACTGGCGCGACCACCTCGACACCCTCGTGGACTCGGTCGCCGGGCGCGGCGGCACGGGCTGCGTCAACGCGACGGCCGTGCTGGTCGAGGGCGATCCGACGCCGCTGTGCGAGGCCCTCGCCGAGCGGTTCTCGGCGCTTCCCAGCCTCCCACCGGACCACCCGAAGGCCGTGCTTCCGGTGCAGCCCGCCGCGGGCGCGCGGGCGATCGCCGAGTACGTGGGGCGCCGCGCCGGCGACGCCCGGCCCTGGCTCGGCGCCGACACGGTCGCCGACGACCTGGGGGACGGCAGCGCGGTCCTGCGGCCCGCCGTCCACCAGGTCGACCGCGCCGACGCACCGCAGCTCGGCGCCGAACTCCCCTTCCCCTGCGTATGGGTGGCACCGTGGCGCCCCGCCGACGGGATCGCGCCGCTGCGCGACAGCCTGGTGCTCACCGCGCTGACACGGCAGGAGGAACTGCTCGACCGGCTCCTGGCCGAACCGACCATCGCCAACCTGTACGTCGGCGACCACCCGACCCACTGGATGCGACCCGGGCTGCCGCACGACGGCTACCTCTCCGACTTCCTCATGCGCACGAAGACGGTCGTACGAGACTGACGTACGCCCCGCCTCTGATGGCCCAAGCGCCAGCCGCGCCTCACTGCACCTCACCGCGCCGAGGCGCGGCCGTCCACTTCCTGCGCGACGCTGAACCAGACCTCGCCGCAGGCCCGCGCCACGCTCGCCACCATGTCGACGCAGTGGGCGGGGACGCTCTCGATGAGCCGGCTCCACTCGTCAGGCGGGAGGGTGGCCGCGTCGAGGAGCCGCAGCAGCAGGCGCCCGGAGTCGGTGAAGCGGATCGAGGGATCGCGCTTCAGGATCGGGATCAGCTCGGCGGCAGCCGAAGGCACAGCGATACCCGCCGCCTCCGGCGCCCCGGGCGCGGGGGCCTCCGGGGCCTCGGGTGGCGCCACTCGTGCCGACACGGCCGATACGGCGCCGGGGTCGGCGGCGACCCGGGCGGACGCGACCCGCGCCGGCTGAGCCGTCACCGTGCCGACCCCCGCCGTACCGCCGGCCACAGCGGCCGGCCCAGGTACATCGGCCAGCCCAGGCACACCGGGCAGATCGGGCGCCCCTCCATGAAGCACCCGCGGCTTCGGGAAGACCACCTCGTCCTCCTCCAGCCTCCTGCGCACATCGCGTGCGGTGGCCCGGGAGACTCCGGCGGCACCGGCGATCTGCCGCAACGTCGCGTCGGGGTGGGTCCGAATGAACTCGCTCGTCGCGGCCCGCACCCCGCTGCTGTCGACCGGCCGCGTCCGGCCGTCGCGCCCGATCCGCACCGGCGCGGGCGGCAGGTCGTCGCCGAGCCGGCGCCGGATACTGCCGACCGTCTTGGGCGAGAGCCCCGCGAACGAGGCGATCATGCGGTCCGACCACTGCGGGTGCGAGTGGATGATCCGCGTCGCCGCGGCGTTGCGGTCGGCCCGGCTCAGCGGCAGGCCGTGCGTGGTGTTGGCCTGGACGGCGACGATGAAGACGTCGGACTCGTGCCCGTCGAGAAAACGGACGGCGATCTCCCGCTCGCCGCGCAGCACCGTCGCCCGCAGCCGGTGCATTCCATCGATGACCCGCATCGTCGACCGGTGGACGAGGATGGGCGGCAGGTCCGCGCCGGACTCGGCGAGGACCCGGATGTGGTCGACGTTCTCACCGACCAGGCGTGGTGAATCGGCCGACCAGAGCTGATCCACGGCAATGCGTTCAATGGGAAGGGAATGCGGCAATATTTCCCACGGCCGCTGCGCATCCACCCGCTCTATTCCAGCAAATACCCCCTCTCTTACATCTCCGGCCGTCTCGTCTTCCGCAACTTCTGCCGACTTGCTCGTATACATGAACCCGTCGCCCCCTGTCAGAGTTCGCGCGAGCGTGGAATAGTTGTTAACTTAAATTACCGCCACCGTACCCCTGCGGGCCACCGCAATAAGTGTCACGCTCGGCCCGCGAGCTCGTTTTCCCGCCAAATCCCGTAGAACGCTTGACAAATGCAAGCGACAAAGCCTAACAGACGCATTACTCGACCAGGACTCAAGCGAGATTCGACCAGAAGTCCCACATATGCCATCGCCAATTACTAGAATCACGAGGCATGGAACTCAGGCAGCTCGAATACTTCGTCGCCGTGGCCGAGGAGGAGAACTTCACTCGGGCCGCCGAGCGCGTGCACATCAGCCAGTCCGGAGTGAGCGCCCAGATCAGACAGTTGGAGCACGACCTCGGGACGTCCCTGTTCGACCGCTCCGGCCGCAGCGTCAGACTCACCCCCGCCGGGATGGCAGCCCTGCGGCACGCCCGGTCCGCGCTGGCCGCCGTGGACGCCGTCCGCCAGGCGGTGGACGAGGTGAACGGCCTCATCCGCGGCAGGCTCGTCGTCGGCATGGTCACCGCATGCACGGTCACGCCACTCTTCGACGCCCTGTCCGCCTTCCACCACAGGCACCCCGGTGTGGAGATCGTCCTCCTGGAGGACACCTCCGACCGGCTCATCGAGCGGCTGCGCGCGGGCAGCGCCGACCTGGCTCTGGTCAGCACCTCCGGCTCCACTCCGCCGGGCCTGGAGGCGTACGAGATCATCCGCGAGCCCCTGGTCGCCGCGATGCCGGTCGGCCACCCGCTCTGCGAGAAGCCCCAGGTGACCCTGGAGGACCTGGCCGGCTACTCGGTGGTGAGCCTGCCGACCGGGGCCGGGGTGCGCAAGGTCTTCGACGACGCATGCGCGGCGGCGGGCGTCAACATGGAGATCGCGTTCCAGGCCGGCGCGCCCAGCGCGATCGCCGACCTGGCCATCCGCGGCCTGGGCGTCGCGATCCTCTCCGAATCCCTCGTCGCCCAGCACCGCCCGCGGCTGACGACCCGCCGCATCGAGGACATCCACACGGAGCCGGTCCTCTCACTGGCCTGGACCTCGGCGGAGAACCCGGCCCTGCGCCAGCTCGTCCACCACTGCCGCCGCGCCTTCACCCGCCCGACCCCACCCCTGACCCCGGCGGACACCCCCCAGACGACGGCCATCCCGGAACCGACGCTGTCCACCCAGTAGTCAGCCTGCGGACACAAGCAAAAGCCCCAGGTCACGGCGAGTGAGTCCTGGGGCTTCCACAGAGCCGCCTTCGGGATTCGAACCCGAGACCTACGCATTACGAGTGCGTTGCTCTGGCCATCTGAGCTAAGGCGGCGCGCCGTCCGCACCATCGTGCGATCAGCAACGCGGCCAAGTCTACACAGTTTTTCAGAGTGCTCCGCACACCCCCCGCCGACGGCTATGAGCAGCGCTTTCCGTCCTTGGGGACGGTGCCCCGCAGGAGGTAGGCGTTGACCGTCGAGTCGACGCACTCGCTGCCGCGGCCGTACGCCGTGTGGCCGTCGCCCTCGTAGGTGAGGAGGTGGCCGGAGGAGAGCTGGGAGGCGAGGGCCTTCGCCCAGCGGTAGGGGGTGGCCGGGTCGCGGGTCGTGCCGGCGACGAGGATCGGGGCCGCGCCCTTCGCCTCGATACGGTGCGGCTCACCCGTGGCCCGCACCGGCCAGTACGCGCAGTTCAGCGCGGACCAGGCGAGGCCTTCGCCGAAGACCGGGGAGGCCTCCCGGAAGGAGGGCAGCGCCTTGCGGACCTCGGCCGGGGAGCCGAAGGACGGCGGCAGGTCCAGGCAGTTCACTGCGGCGTTGGCGAACATCAGGTTCGCGTACTTTCCTTCGCCGTCCCGCTCGTAGTAGCCGTCGGAGAGGGCGAGCAGGCCCGCCCCGTCCTTGTCCTTCATCGCCGAGGTGAGCGCGTCGCGCAGCTGCGGCCAGCCCGCCTCGTCGTACATCGCGGCGATCACGCCCGTCGTGGCGAGCGCCTCGCCGAGCTTCCTGCCGCCGGCCCCGTCGGCCTGACCGTCGCTGATGCCGCCGCCCTTCGCCGTCAACGGTTCACGGTCCAAGGCTCGGAAGAAGGCCTTGAGGCGCTTGCCCGCGGCCTCGGGGCTGCCGGTGCCCAGCGGGCACTCCGTGCCGCGCGCCACGCAGTCCTTCGCGAAGGACCGGAACGCCGTCTCGAAGCCGGCCGTCTGGTCGCGGTTCATCCGCCGCGCGGGCAGGGACGGGTCCATCGCGCCGTCCAGGACCAGGCGGCCCACGCGGCGCGGGAAGAGCTCCGCGTACGTCGCGCCGAGGAAGGTCCCGTACGAGGCGCCGACGTACGTCAGCTTCTTGTCGCCGAGCGCCGCCCGCAGGACATCCATGTCGCGGGCAGCCTCGACCGTGGAGACGTGCGGAAGGATCTTGGCCGACCGTGCCTCGCAGCCGTCCGCGAACGTCTCGAAGGCGGCACGCAGGCCGTCCGTCTCCTGCTGGTCGTCGGGGGTGACGTCGGTCTGCGTGTATGTGTCCATGTGCTCGCCGTCGAGGCACGTGACGGGCTCGCTGCGGGCCACCCCGCGCGGGTCGACGGCGACCATGTCGTAGCGGGCCCGGACCTTCGCCGGGTAGCCGAGCGCCGCGTACGACTGGAGGTAGCCGATCGCCGAGCCACCGGGGCCGCCCGGATTGACGAGGAGCGAACCGAGGCGGTCCTTCTTCCTGGTGGCCTGCTTGCGGGCGACGGCCAGCTCGATGTCGCCCGCCGCGGGTTGGGCGTAGTCGAGCGGGGCCTTCATGGAGGCGCACTCGAAGCCGGGGACACCGCACTCGTGCCAGCTCAGCTTCTGTCCGTAGTACGGCGCGAGCTCCGCGGGCGTCGAGCGGGACAGCGACGCCATCGAAGCGTCCGCGGTCGAACTTCCGGACGAACAGCCGGACATGAGCAGCCCGGCGGTCACGAACAGAGTGCCGCACGTACGGAACGGAAGGTGACGGCTGCGGCGGCTGCGGCGGCTGCGGCGGCCGTGACGGCTGAGGTCCATCACGCGAGAGTAACCGTCCGCGAGTGAACGATTACGCAACGCGCTCGTACGAGTGAACCGAATCCCCAGTCGGCCAACCACCCCCCGATCGCATTCGTGCGGTCCGTCAACCCACGCCCCGAACAGGCGCGTTCACGCGTTCACCCCGCCCGCAGCGCCACCGTCATCGCCTCGACCGCGAGCAGCGGTGCCACGTTCCGGTCGAGGGCGGTGCGGCAGGCGCCGATGGCCTCGATGCGGCGCAGCGTGGATTCGGGCGAGGTCGCGAGGGCCATGCGCTCCAGCATGTCCTGCACCTCGGTGTTGGCGATGGCCACCCGCGAGCCCAGCTGGAGGGCGAGAACGTCCCTGTAGAGCCCGGTCAGCTCGGTGAGCGCGAGGTCGAGGCTGTCGCGCTGCGTGCGGGTCTTGCGCCGCTTCTGTCTGTCCTCCAGCTCCTTCATCACGCCGGCCGTGCCGCGCGGCATCCGGCCGCCCTGCCCGCCGCCGAGCGCCGCCTTCAGCTCCTCGGTCTCCTTGCCGTCGATCTCCTCGGCGACCTGCTTCGCGTCCTCGGTCGCCGTGTCGATCAGCTCCTGCGCGGCCTTCAGGCAGCCGCCGATCTCCGTCACCCGCATCGGCAGCTTCAGGACGGCGGCCCTGCGCTCACGCGCGCGTGGATCGGTCGCGAGCCGCCGGGCGCGGCCGATGTGGCCCTGCGTGGCGCGCGCCGCGGCCGTGGCCACGTCCGGCTCGATGCCGTCTCTCCGTACGAGCACGTCGGCGACGGCGTCCACGCGCGGCGTGGTCAGAGTCAGGTGGCGGCAGCGGGAACGGATGGTCGGCAGCACGTCCTCCAGAGAAGGCGCGCAGAGCAGCCACACCGTGCGGGGGGCGGGCTCCTCGACGGCCTTCAGGAGGACGTTCCCCGCGCCCTCGGTGAGGCGGTCGGCGTCCTCCAGGACGATGACCTGCCAGCGTCCGACGGCGGGCGAGAGCTGTGCCCTGCGGACGAGGTCGCGGGTCTCCTTCACACCGATGGAGAGCAGGTCCGTGCGCACCACTTCCACGTCGGCGTGGGTGCCGATCAGGCTGGTGTGGCAGCCGTCGCAGAAACCGCAGCCGGGGGCGCCGCCGAGCGCCCGGTCCGGGCTCGTGCACTGGAGGGCGGCGGCGAAGGCGCGCGCGGCGGTGGCGCGGCCGGAGCCGGGCGGGCCCGTGAACAGCCAGGCGTGCGTCATCTTCGACGACTCCGGCGGCGGGGTGTCCGCGACGGCCGCCGTCACCAGCGCGTCGGCGTCCCGGGCCGCGGCGCCCAGCTGCTCGCTCACCCGCTCCTGCCCCACCAGGTCGTCCCACACGCTCATGGGGTCACCGCCTTACGCCGCACTCTGCTCCTGCCCGGACCGCCCAGCGCCTGCCCGGACTGCCCATTGTGGAGGACGCCTCTGACAATCCCGCCCGGCCGCCGTCCTCAGCGACTTCAGCTCTCGGCGACTTGAGCGACTTCAGCGACTTCAGCGGCCTCGTCGGCCGCGCCGCTTCTTGCCGTCACCGTCGTCGCCCGGGGCGTCCTCGTCCTCGTGCGACCCGAGCAGTTCGTCCGCGAGCGACGGCAGGTCGTCGAGCGGCGTCTCCTCGGCCCAGTCGGAGGACGCCGGCCGGGGCACGCCGTGCTCGTCGACCTCGATCTGGGGCAGCTCGCGGGTCCGGTCGTCGGAACCGTCGGGCGCGGGCGCGGGCGCGCTCGCGGGCCGCTCGTCCCGGAAGTACCCCGGCGGCACCTTGTCCTCCTGGACGGCCGGCAGCACGGCCGTCTCGTCGGCGGCACCCGCGGGCGCGGGCGGCTGCGGCAGCACCGCGGTGTCCTCCGCACCGGGCCCCTCCGAGGTTCCGGGATCCTCGGCGCCGACCGCCGGCAGGACGGTCGTCTCGTCGGCATCCCTGGAGGGCGGCTGCACCACGGGCGTGGGCACGGTCGTCTCGTTGTCGGGCACGGGCGGCGCCACCGGCTCAGGAGCGGAAGCCTTACGGCCCGCCGCAGTCTCAGGGGCAGCGACCTCCCGCTCGGGAGCAGAAGCCTTGCGGGTCGAGACCGGCTCAGAAGAAGCAGAAGCCTTCCGGGTCGAGACCGGCGACGAGGCGGCGGCCGGAGCCGAAGCAGCCGCCGTAGCCGCGGCCGCCGAAGCCGCCGCGAGCCGCCGCGCCTCCTCCGCCCGGAGCAGCGCGGCCTCCGCCTTGCGCTGCTTCTCCAGGCGCCGCTCCTCCGCCTCGGCGCGCAGCCGCGCCTCTTCCTCGGCCTCCCGGCGGCGCCGCTCCTCCTCGGCCGCCCGCGCCTTCTCCTCGGCGAGGAGCCTGGCCTGCTCCTCCTCGGCCTTGCGGCGGGCCTCCTCGGCGCGCTTCCTGGCCTCCTCGGCCTGCCGCTCGGCCTCGCGGCGCTGGGCCTCCTCCAGTTCGCGCCGCTTGCGCTCCTCCTCCTCGGCGCGGAGCTTGGCGAGCTGCTCCTGGCGCTCGCGTTCGAGGCGCTCCTCCTCGGCCTTGCGCGCGGCCTCTTCCTCGGCCTTGCGCCGCGCCTCCTCCTCGGCGGCCCTGCGGGCCTCCTCGCGCGCCTTCACCTCGGCTTCGGAGAGCGGGAGCACCAGGTCGAGCCGGTGCCGGATGACGGTCGTGACCGCCTCGGGCTCCTGGGACGCGTCGACGATCAAATACCGCCCCGGGTCGGCGGCGGCGAGCGTGAGGAAACCGGCGCGCACGCGCGCGTGGAACTCTGCGGGCTCCGACTCCAGGCGGTCGGGCGCCTCCGTGAACCGCTCGCGGGCGGCCTCGGGCTCCACGTCGAGCAGGCACGTCAGGTTCGGTACGAGGCCGCCGGTCGCCCAGCGGTTGATGCGGGCGATCTCGGTGGGCGACAGGTCGCGGCCGGCGCCCTGGTAGGCGACGGACGAGTCGATGTAGCGGTCGGAGATGACCACGGCGCCGCGTGCGAGGGCCGGGCGTACGACGGTGTCGACGTGCTCCGCGCGGTCGGCGGCGTACAGGAGCGCCTCGGAGCGGTGCGAGAGACCGGCCGACGACACGTCGAGGAGGATCGACCGCAGCCGCTTGCCGACGGGCGTCGCCCCGGGCTCGCGCGTGACGACGACCTCGTGGCCCTTGGCGCGGATCCACTCGGCGAGCGCCTCGGCCTGTGTCGACTTGCCCGCGCCGTCGCCGCCTTCGAGGGCGATGAAGAAGCCGGTGCCGCAGGGCACCTGTGCCGGGTCGTCGCCGCCGCGCAGCGCGTCCAGCAGGTCGCGCCGGAGCGGGATGCCCTGGCGGTCGTCGGCCTTGGCGAGGACGAGCGCGGCCACCGGCAGCAGCAGCGCGCCGACCAGCATCAGCGTGAAGGCGGCGCCGCCGTGGTCGAAGACGAACTTGCCGTTGACCATGCGGTGCGGCCCGATCGCGGCGGCGACCACCGGGGCCACCAGCGCGCCGAGCGCGAGGACGAGGCGTACGACCGCGTGGAGGTGCTCCGTGGTGCGTGCCCTGCGGTAGTCCTCGACCTCCTGGTCGAGCAGCGCGTGCCCGATGTTGGCGGCGACGCCCGCGCAGACGCCCGTGAGGGCCAGGAGCAGCAGCACGGTCGTGGTGTCGGGCACGAGACCGGCGGCGAGCAGGGCGACGCCGGTGAGGGCGATGGCGAGCGCGAGCAGCCGGCGGCGCGAGAGCGAGGGCAGCAGGGACGGGGCGACGCGGATGCCGACGGCGGTGCCGCCGGTCAGGGCGAGGACGGTCAGGCCGTACGTGACGGGCCCGCCGCCCAGGTCCTTGGCGTGCAGCACGGCGACGGCGACGGCCGCCGCGACGGCTCCGGCGACGGCGGCGCAGGCCGCGACGAAGAGCGGGATCGCGCCGGTGCGGCCCTTGTCGGGCCCGGTGCCGGTGCGCGGCCTGCGCAGCCCCTCCAGCGGGCTGCGCGCGCGGGGCGTCTGCGTACGGGGAAGTTCGAGGAAGTAGACGATCGAGAGGGACGCGGCGAAGAGGCCGGCCGCCACGAAGGAGGCGAGGCCCGCCTGGTGCAGGTCGAACCAGTCGACGCCTGCGCCGAGGACGTTCGAGACGAGGGTGATGGCGACGAGGGTCGCGGCCGCGATCGGCAGCGCCAGGAAGCCCGTACGCAGGGACAGGCGCCGCAGGGCGTCCATGTGGTCCGGCAGGGGCCTTATCGTCGCGCCCTCCAGAGGCGGCGCGGGCAGCAGGGCGGGCGCCGCGCTCTCCTTGGCGACCGTCCAGAAGCGCTCGGCGACGCCGACGACGAAGGACGTCACCAGGATCACCGCGAGGGCGTCGTCCGGGGTCCAGTCGATCCACAGCGGTGCGACGACCAGCAGGGCGGCCCGCACACCATCGGCGCCGATCATGGTCCAGCGGCGGTCGAGCGGCCCGTCCGGAGAGGTGAGCGAGGTGAGCGGGCCGAGAAGCACCGCTCCGAAGAGCAGCGTCGCGAGAACGCGCGCTCCGAAGACAGCGGTCACGGCGAAGGCCGCTCCCCGGTAGCCGCCTCCGAAGGCGCCTTCGGCGATGGACGACTGGAGCGCGAGGATCACCAGGACGAGCAGCGCGAGCGCGTCGCCGACACTGTCGACGAGATGGGCGCTCCACAACCGCTTCAGCTGCGGTACGCGCAGCAAGGCGCGTACGGCGCGCTCTCGGGAATCTGCGACCAGGGCGTCGTCGGGGGCCGGGATTCCGGCCGTTGGCTGCTCGGCACGCGTCATCCGTCCAGCCTATCTGGACGGACCCACTCCCCGAGGAGCCACCCGAACAAACGACCGTCTGGTTCGGGTGGCGTCCAGTGGAGAAGGACGGCGTCCAGTGGAGAAGGACGGCGTCCAGTGGAGAAGGACGTCGGAGGACGTCGGAGGTCAGTCCTCCGAAACGGCGGCCTTGCTGGAAGCAGCCGTCTTCTTGGCAGCGGTCTTCTTCGCAGTCGTGGTGGTCTTCTTCGCCGCGGTGGTCTTCTTGGCCGCCGTCTTCTTCGCCGCGGTCTTCTTGGCGGGCGCCTTCTTGGCGGCGGTCTTCTTCACGGCCTTCTTCGCCGTCTTCTTGGCGGGACCCTTCGCCCGCTTCTCCGCGAGGAGCTCATAGCCCCTCTCCGGAGTGATGTCCTCGACGGAGTCCGCAGCCCGCAGCGTCGCGTTCGTCTCGCCGTCCGTGACGTACGCCCCGAAGCGGCCGTCCTTGACGACGACCGGCTTTCCGCTGACCGGGTCCTCACCGAGCTCCTTGAGCGGCGGCTTCGCGGCGGCGCGGCCACGCTGCTTCGGCTTGGAGTAGATCTCCAGGGCCTCTTCCAGCGTGATGGTGAAGAGCTGCTCCTCGGTCTCGATGGACCGCGAGTCGGTGCCCTTCTTGAGATACGGGCCGTACCGGCCGTTCTGTGCGGTGATCTCGACGCCCTCGGCGTCGGTGCCCACCACACGCGGGAGGGACATCAGCTTGAGGGCGTCCTCCAGAGTGACCGTGTCGAGCGACATGGACTTGAAGAGGGAGGCCGTGCGCGGCTTGACCGCGTTCTTGCCGGTCTTCGGGGTGCCCTCGGGGAGGATCTCCGTCACGTACGGGCCGTAGCGGCCGTCCTTGGCGACGATCTGGTTGCCGGAGACCGGGTCGGCGCCCAGCTCGAAGTCGCCGCTCGGCTTGGCGAGCAGCTCCTCCGCGTACTCGACGGTCAGCTCGTCGGGCGCCAGGTCGTCGGGGACGTCGGCGCGCTGGTGGTTCTCGGAGTCGCGCTCGCCGCGCTCCACGTAGGGACCGTAGCGGCCGACGCGCAGCACGATGTCGTTGCCGACGGGGAAGGACGACACCTCGCGGGCGTCGATGGCGCCGAGGTCGGTGACGAGTTCCTTGAGGCCGCCGAGGTGGTCGCCGTCGCCGTTGCCCGCGTCCGCGGCGCCGCCGGCGGCCTCGCCCTCGCCGAAGTAGAAGCGCCGCAGCCACGGCACGGCCTGCGCCTCACCGCGGGCGATGCGGTCGAGGTCGTCCTCCATCTTGGCGGTGAAGCTGTAGTCGACGAGCCGGCCGAAGTGCTTCTCCAGCAGGTTGACCACGGCGAAGCTCAGGAAGGACGGCACGAGCGCCGTGCCCTTCTTGAAGACGTAGCCGCGGTCGAGGATCGTGCCGATGATCGACGCGTACGTCGACGGGCGGCCGATCTCGCGCTCCTCCAGCTCCTTGACCAGCGATGCCTCGGTGTAGCGGGCCGGCGGCTTGGTGGCGTGGCCGTCCACCGAGATCTCGTCGGCGGAGAGCGCGTCGCCCTCGGCGACCTGCGGGAGCCTGCGCTCACGGTCGTCCAGCTCGGCGTTCGGGTCGTCGGCGCCCTCCACGTAGGCCTTGAGGAAGCCGTGGAAGGTGATGGTCTTGCCGGACGCGCTGAACTCGGCGTCGCGGCCGTCGGAGGCGCGGCCGCCGATCTTGACCGTGACGGAGTTGCCCGTCGCGTCCTTCATCTGGGAGGCGACGGTCCGCTTCCAGATCAGTTCGTAGAGCCGGAACTGGTCGCCGGTCAGGCCGGTCTCGGCGGGCGTGCGGAAACGATCACCCGAGGGGCGGATCGCCTCGTGCGCCTCCTGCGCGTTCTTGACCTTCCCGGCGTAGGTGCGCGGCTTGTCCGGCAGGTAGTCGCTGCCGTAGAGCTGCGTGACCTGGGCGCGGGCGGCCGCGACGGCCGTGTCGGAGAGCGTCGTGGAGTCCGTACGCATGTAGGTGATGAAGCCGTTCTCGTACAGCTTCTGGGCCACCTGCATGGTCGCCTTGGCGCCGAAGCCGAGCTTGCGGCTCGCCTCCTGCTGCATCGTCGTCGTACGGAAGGGCGCGTACGGCGAGCGGCGGTACGGCTTGGACTCGACGGAGCGTACGGAGAACCGCGTGTCCTGGAGGGCCGCGGCCAGTGCGCGGGCGTTGGCCTCGTCCAGGTGGAGCGTGGACGCGCTGCCGGCCTTGAGCCGACCGACGGAGTCGAAGTCGCGGCCCTGCGCGACGCGCTTGCCGTCGACCGTGGTGAGGCGGGCGACCAGCTGCGACGGGTCGGAGGCGTCACCGGCGCGGCCGGTGCCGAAGGTTCCGGTCAGGTCCCAGTACTCGGCGGAGCGGAAGGCGATGCGCTCGCGCTCCCGCTCGACGACGAGGCGGGTGGCCACGGACTGGACGCGGCCGGCCGACAGGCGCGGCATGACCTTCTTCCACAGGACCGGCGAGACCTCGTAGCCGTAGAGGCGGTCGAGGATGCGGCGGGTCTCCTGGGCGTCGACCATGCGCTTGTTCAGCTCGCGCGGGTTGGCGACGGCGCTGCGGATCGCGTCCTTGGTGATCTCGTGGAAGACCATCCGGTGGACGGGGACCTTGGGCTTCAGGACCTCCAGGAGGTGCCACGCGATGGCTTCGCCCTCGCGGTCCTCATCGGTGGCGAGGAAGAGTTCGTCGGACTCCTTCAGGAGGTCCTTGAGCTTCTTGACCTGTGCCTTCTTGTCGGCGTTGACGACATAGACGGGCTGGAAGTCGTGCTCGACGTCCACGCCGAGGCGGCGCACCTCACCGGTGTACTTCTCGGGCACCTCCGCGGCGCCGTTGGGGAGGTCGCGGATGTGCCCGACGCTGGCCTCGACTACGTAGCCGGGGCCGAGGTAGCTCTTGATCGTCTTCGCCTTGGCAGGCGACTCGACGATGACGAGTCGGCGGCCGCCCTGTGCGGTCTCGCTGGTCGGGGACAACTTCGCTCTTCTCTCCGGTCGACGCTCGGTGGCAGTGCGCGGCGGCACCGCTCGGCCGCACCGCCCGGTGGCGCTGCGCGGTGGCAGGGCTCAGGCAGTGCGGTGGCAGTGCCCGCATGGCTTGCGTTGCGCTGTCGCTGCGGAGTGTGACGGTACATCCCGCCCCCGTGTCAAACGGGAAAAGCCCGCAACGGCCACTCGAACGGTAACCCGACTACCGCCATTCCTGCCGCCCGGAGTGGCCACCGCTCTTCCGGCGCCCCGTGCGGCCGGAGCCCTCACGGCAACGGGAAGGAGAGGGTCCGCCGCGTCGTCGACACCACGTCACAGCCGCGTGAAGCACCACACCCCGAGCAGCAGCGCACCCGTTCCGGCGAGCATGGCGAACGTCGCCGATGCGACGGGGTTCACACCCTGGGCGACGGGAGCGCGGTGCGCGACCCGCGCACCGGTCCACAGCATCAGTCCGGCCCCGAACAGTGCGAACACCGTCCCGGCGAAGATCGCTGGTCCGCTCTCCATGGTCGTGCCTCCCCGTGCCGAGTTCCCCTGCCGGGAGGCTGGCACGCACGGGAATCGGGAGGACGAAATCGGAGTGAACGGCGAACGGCCCCGCCGTACACCCCACCCGAAATGCCCCCTACGGGCTCCGAAATGCCCCGTACCGGCGCGATGTTGGCCGGTTTACCCCCACCGCGCGGGTGCGGTGCGCAGACCCGCTACGCCCCGACCGGCAGCAGGAAGCCCTGCTCCACGAGGAGCCTGATCTGCGCGGGTGTCCGGTCCCGCAGCAACACCGGGTCCTCCCCCACCAGTTGGGCGATGGCGTCCAGGATCCGCCCGGCGCTCAGCGAGCCGTCGCAGACGCCCGCGAAGCCGGCGCCCACGGTGTCCACCTTGGTGGCCCGCCGCATGCCGCGGTTCTGGCGCAGCACGACGTGCTCGGGGTCCTCGGCGCCCGGCAGGCCGACCTGTTCCTGCACGACCTCGTCGGCGAGCCTGAAGTGCCCGGCGAGCAGCGCCGCGTCGTCGTGCGTACGCAGGTACTCCTGCCGCTCGAAGAACTCCCGGACCGTGTCGCCGAGCGGCTGCTCGACGGGGTGCGGCCACTCCTCGATGGTGAGGGACGGCTCATCGGAACCGGTCTTCCTGAGCGTGATCCAGCCGAACCCGACGGCGCGCGTGCCCCGCGCCTCGAACTCGTCCAGCCACGCGTCGTACCGCGCCGCGTACTGCCCGGGGTCCGTGCGGTGGTCCCCGGCGTCCCGCAGCCACAGCTCGGCGTACTGCGTGATGTCCTGCACTTCGCGCTGCACGATCCAGGCATCGCAGCCGCGCGGCACCCAGGACCGCAGCCGGTCCTGCCACTCCTCGCCCTCGACGTGCTGCCAGTTGGCCAGGAAGTGCGCGTACCCCCCTTCGTTCAACCGCTCCCCCGCCTCCTGAACGAGCGAGCGGCACAGATCGTCCCCGCCCATCCCGCCGTCCCGGTAGGTGAGGCGCGCCCCCGGCGAGATCACGAAGGGCGGATTCGACACGATCAGGTCGTACGTCTCGTCCCCCACCGGCTCGAAGAGTGAGCCCTCGCGCAGGTCCGCCTCCGGGGCCCCGGAGAGGGCGAGCGTCAGCCGGGTGAACCGCAGCGCCCTGGGGTTGAGGTCGGTGGCCGTCACGCGCGTGGCGTGCTGGGCGGCGTGCAGCGCCTGGATGCCGGAGCCGGTGCCGAGGTCGAGGGCGCTCGCGACGGGCGTACGCACCGTGATGCCGGCCAGTGTGGTGGACGCGCCGCCGACCCCGAGGACGACGCCCTCGTCGTGGCTGCCGATGCCGCCCGCACCGCCGACGGCGCAGCCCAGGTCGGAGACGATGAACCAGTCCTCACCGCCAGGACCGCCGTACGGCCGCACGTCCACCGTCGCCCACAGCTCACCGTCCCGCTCGGCCAGCCAGTCGCTCTCCAGGAGTACGCCGACGGGGAGAACGTCCGCCACGCGCGCGTGGGGCACGGATTCCTGGAGCAGGAAGAGACGTACGAGCGCCGCGAGAGCACCGTCCCCCCGCGTGGCCCGCAGCGCCGGCACGGTCTCGCTGCGGGCGAGTGCCGTGTAGGCGGGGGCGCCGAGCAGTTCGAGCAGCCCGTCGGCGGTGAAGTCGGCGGCGAGCAGCGCGTCCCGCAGAGCGGCGGCTGCGTCGGCACGGTCGGACGCGGGCAGGGGAAGGCCGGTGTTGCGGCTGGCGTTACTCACGCCTCCATTGTGGCCCGCCCGGTGCGCCGACGCCCCCGGCGCCGCCTGGGCGTCGAGGGCATCGAGAAGGTACGGCCGGAAGGGGTCAGTCCTTGGCGGAGGGCGTGGCGGACGCGCTCTTGCAGCTGTCCTGCTTGCCCATCGCCTTGCCGACCTCGCCCTCCTGCAACTTCTCCAGCGCCTCGTTGCCGCTCTTGCTCAGCTTGTCCAGCTCTCCGGCTACGTCCTTGAGGCCGTCCGCGAAGTCCGCCTGGTTCTTGGTGTCCAAGCCGTCGACCTGCTTCTTGAGGTCGCCGTACGACTTGGAGATGGCGTTGAGCTCCTTGACGGCGTCGTCCGTCTTCTTCTTGCCGTCGTCGACCGGCGGCGCGCCCGCCTTCTGCACGGCGCTGCCCATTGATTTGTAGGCGTCGGACATGTCCTTGAACGCCTTGGAGTCGGTCTTCTGGACGTCGGACGGCGAGCTGTTGTCGGAGGTCTCCTTCTGGATCGCGGCGTTGGCGTCAGCGATCTTCTTCGACTCCGGCTGCACGGAGTCGCAGACCTTCTTGGCCCAGTCGTCCAGCTCCTTGTTGTCGTCGTCGCTGCTGCACCCTGACAAAGCGAGTACCAGTACCGCACCGCCGGACAGTGCGGCTGCAAGCTTCTTGTTCACCGGATTGGTCCCTTCCGTGGCTCTCGGCCCCGGAACTTACACGCCAACTGGGCGACATCCGCATGGTGGGGGCGCGGTACCACCGCTATTGCAGCCATTTGCACCAAGCGGGGGAACGGCACGGGGGCGGAGAGAGGGCTCACGGGTCGCCCCGCACACGCCGACGGGCGGACGGCGCATCAGAAAGCGCCGCCCGCCCGTGTGTTGCGGGGCCGGTTACCCAGGAGCGGTTACCCAGGTGCGGTCACGAGACCACGGCCGGGTCGGCCGACTTGGTCACCCGTCCCGAGTTGCCCTCGTCCCCGACGGCGATACCGCGCCGCTTGGAGACGTAGACCGCGCCGATGATGACCGCGATGGAGAGCACCGCGATCAGCACCCGCATCCCGACGCTGGCGTCGTCCCCGTAGCTGAACTTGACGACCGCCGGCGCGATGAGCAGCGCCACCAGGTTCATCACCTTCAGCAGGGGGTTGATCGCCGGGCCCGCGGTGTCCTTGAACGGGTCGCCCACGGTGTCGCCGATGACGACCGCGGCGTGGGCCTCACTGCCCTTGCCGCCGTGGTGGCCGTCCTCGACCAGCTTCTTCGCGTTGTCCCAGGCACCACCGGAGTTGGCGAGAAAGACCGCCATCAGGGTGCCGGTGCCGATCGCGCCCGCGAGGAACGCGCCGAGCGCGCCGACCCCGAGCGAGAAGCCGACCGCGATCGGGGTGAGCACGGCGAGCAGACCCGGCGTGGCCAGCTCGCGCAGCGCGTCCTTGGTGCAGATGTCGACGACGCGCCCGTACTCCGGTTCCTCGGTGTGGTCCATGATCCCGGGGTGCTCGCGGAACTGCCGCCGCACCTCGTAGACCACGGCGCCCGCCGACCGCGACACCGCGTTGATCGCGAGCCCCGAGAAGAGGAAGACGACCGCGGCGCCGAGGACCAGGCCCACCAGGTTGTTGGGCTGTGAGATGTCCATCACCAGGTTCATCGGAGCGCCGTCGCCGAGTTTCTCGCCGACGTCCTTGGCCGCTTCCGCGATGGCGTCGCGGTACGAGCCGAAGAGCGCCGAGGCCGCGAGGACCGCGGTCGCGATGGCGATGCCCTTGGTGATGGCCTTGGTGGTGTTGCCGACGGCGTCCAGGTCGGTGAGGACCTGCGCGCCCGCGCCCTCGACGTCGCCGGACATCTCGGCGATGCCCTGCGCGTTGTCGGAGACGGGACCGAAGGTGTCCATGGCGACGATGACGCCGACCGTGGTGAGCAGTCCCGTACCGGCGAGCGCGACCGCGAAGAGGGCAAGCATGATCGACGTACCGCCGAGCAGGAACGCCCCGTACACGCCGAGCCCGATCAGCAGCGCGGTGTAGACGGCCGATTCCAGGCCGATGGAGATACCGGCGAGGACGACGGTGGCAGGACCGGTGAGCGAGGTCTTGCCGATGTCCTGCACGGGCCGCCGGCTGGTCTCGGTGAAGTAGCCGGTGAGCTGCTGGATCAGCGCGGCCATCACGATGCCGATGGCGACGGCGACGAGCGCGAGGACGCGCGGATCGCCGTCGTGGCCCTTGATCGCGGCGTCCGTGACGCCGTCCAGGTCCGCGTACGTGGACGGCAGGTAGACGAAGACGGCCGCGGCCACGAGTGCGAGCGAGATGACGGCGGAGATGAAGAAGCCGCGGTTGATGGCGGTCATCCCGCTGCGGTCGGCGCGCCGGGGCGCCACCGCGAAGATGCCGATCATCGCCGTCACGACACCGATGGCCGGGACGATCAGCGGGAAGGCGAGCCCTGAGTCGCCGAACGCCACCTTGCCGAGGATCAGCGCGGCGACGAGCGTCACGGCGTAGGACTCGAAGAGGTCGGCGGCCATACCGGCGCAGTCGCCGACGTTGTCGCCCACGTTGTCGGCGATGGTCGCGGCATTGCGCGGGTCGTCCTCCGGAATGCCCTGCTCGACCTTGCCGACCAGGTCGGCGCCGACGTCGGCGGCCTTGGTGAAGATGCCGCCGCCGACACGCATGAACATCGCGATCAGCGCGGCGCCGAGGCCGAAACCTTCGAGCACCTTCGGCGCGTCGGCCGCGTAGACGAGCACCACACAGGAGGCGCCCAGCAGACCGAGCCCCACCGTGAACATGCCGACTACGCCGCCCGTGCGGAAAGCGATCTTCATGGCCTTGTGCGATACGGCGGTGAGATCCTTTTCAGGTTCGCCTGCTGCCGGAGTGGCCTCTCGGGCGGCGGCCGCCACGCGGACATTGCTGCGCACGGCGAGCCACATACCGATATAGCCGGTGGTCGCCGAGAACGCCGCTCCGACCAAGAAGAAGATCGATCGGCCGGCGCGCTGATTCCAGTCGTCCGCGGGCAGCAGCATGAGCAGGAAGAACACCACGACGGCGAATACGCCGACAGTGCGCAGCTGGCGTCCCAGATAGGCATTCGCGCCCACCTGGATCGCCTTCGCGATCTTCTTCATGCTGTCGGTGCCCTCGCCCGCCGCGAGTACTTGTCGTACGAGCACACCCGCGACGGCGAGCGCCGCCAGCGCGACGGCCGCGATGACCATCACGATGAGGCGGTTGTCGTCGGTCAGGACTGCGGCTGCGAAGGTTGAGGGGTGGTCAAACTGATGAGGGGTAGAAAGCCCCGCCATTCGTCCTCCTTGACGCTTGGGCTGAGCTCAAGATGTGGACGGATTGTAGGGAGCGGAACCTGATCAAAACAGAGCGCCACAAACGGAATTGACCTGAGATTGCTTCTCAGCAAATGATCGGGCGCGAAGATTGGCCCCGAAAGCGGTAACGCCCCAAAACCATTGACGCCCGGAGACGTGGCTGAATATGCGGGCGGGGATGTAGATCGCCGATCCGGCGCAATTAAATGATCAAAAAATAAAAGGCCCTGTTCACCGTGGTGGTGACAGGGCCTGAAGAGGCGAGGGCGAGCGCGGGTGCGTCAGGGCAGCAGCGTCGCCGGCGCCGTGGGCCACCTCATGCGGATGAGGCCGCCGGACTCGCCGGATGTGACCTCCACGTCGTCCACGAGGCCGCTGATGACCGCGAGGCCCATCTCGTCCTCGCCCTCGGGCTCCGCGTCGTCACCCTCGTCCGGTCGGGCGCCGGGCGTCCGGCCACCGGGCGCCGCACGAGGCGCCTCGTCCCCGACCTCGATGGAGAACTGCTTCTCGTCCTCGATCAGCGCCACCCGCACCGGCGCGTCCACCCCGCTGCTCTGGTGGAGCCCGACGGCACGCGTGCAGGCCTCGCCGACCGCGAGCCTGACCTCGTCGAGGACGGCCTCGTCGACCCCGGCCCTGCGCGCCACCGCGGCCGCCACGAGGCGGGCGGTCCTGACGTGTTCGGGCAGCGCGCTGAAGCGGAGTTCAACGGTGGCCATGCATCCCCCTCGACAGACGCGCGTGCTGTCAGAGGGCCGGGCCCGCAGGCCCGGTCCCCTGCTGTACTGCCGTCCCGGACCCGAAGGCCCGGGACGTCTCGCTTCCGGTCGGCCGAAGCCACTCGGCCGGAGCCACTCGGCCCAACAGGCCGAAGACGCTCCGCCGAAGGCGCTCAGCCGGAGCCACCACTCAGTCGGTGGCCTGGACCGCTTCCTCGACCGAGGTGTGAATCGGGAACACCTTGGTGAGGCCGGTGATGCGGAAGATCTTCAAAATGCGCTCCTGGTTGCAGACCAGGCGCAGCGAGCCCTCATGGGCACGCACCCGCTTCAGGCCGCCGACCAGCACGCCGAGCCCGGTGGAGTCGAGGAAGTCCACGCCCTCCATGTCGACGACAAGATGGAAACTGCCGTCGTTCACCAGCTCGACCAACTGCTCGCGCAGCTTGGGCGCGGTATATACATCGATTTCGCCACCGACCTCGACGACCGTACGATCGCCGACGGTACGGGTCGACAGGGACAGGTCCACGGATCCTCCAGCACCTTGCTATCGAGCGGTCATCCCTCGGGACACCTCGGCAGAGCCCCCAGGACGGATCGCCAGCCGCGATGGCATTCAATCACTTACAGGCACGCATGCACGACGCCTTCGGACCATTGTCCATCCCGCCAGTGACACACTCGATGCCGATGGCCAAAATTTCTTCTCCCGGAGGACCCGCTGCGGGCGCCCCGGCACGCACGTCCCCGCGGGCCGTTCTGGACCGGCTCACCGCGGGGCCGAGCCGTGCATCGCGCGTCACTCATACGGAGCACCTGCCCCCGCGCGCGGCCCGGTATGCAGTCTGGCCCGACCGCATCCGGCCCGAGGTCATATCCGCCGTACAAGCCGCGGGCATCGAGCACCCCTGGGCCCACCAGGCACAGGCCGCCGAGCACGCCCTGGACGGCGAGTCCGTCGTCGTCGCCACCGGCACCGCCTCCGGCAAGTCCCTGGCCTACCTCACACCCGTCCTCTCCGCCCTCCTCGACGGCTCCGAAGCGCCGAACGGTCGCGGCACCACCGCCCTGTACCTGGCCCCCACCAAGGCCCTCGCCGCCGACCAGCGCCGAGCCGTCCGCGAGCTGGCCGCCCCGCTCGGCAACGCGGTGCGCCCCGCCGTGTACGACGGCGACACGCCCTTCGAAGAACGCGAATGGGTGCGTCAGTACGCCAATTACGTCCTGACCAACCCCGACATGCTGCACCGCGGGATCCTCCCCTCCCACCCCCGCTGGTCCTCCTTCCTGCGCGCCCTCCGCTACGTCGTCATCGACGAGTGCCACACCTACCGCGGCGTCTTCGGCTCCCACGTCGCCCAGGTCCTGCGCCGCCTGCGCCGCCTCTGCGCCCGCTACGGCTCCGAGCCCGTCTTCCTCCTCGCCTCCGCCACCTCCGCCGATCCCGCGGTGTCCGCGGAGCGCCTCACCGGGGTGCCGGTGCGGGAGGTCGCCGACGACGCCTCACCCCGGGGCGACCTCGTCTTCGCCCTCTGGGAGCCGCCACTGACCGATCTGCACGGTGAGAAGGGCGCCCCCGTCCGCCGCACCGCCACCGCCGAGACCGCGGACCTCCTGACCGACCTCACCGTCCAGGGCGTCCGCTCCGTCGCCTTCGTACGCTCCCGGCGCGGCGCCGAACTCATCTCCGTCATCGCCCAGGAACGCCTCGCCGAGGTCGACCGCTCCCTCGTCCGCCGCGTCGCCGCCTATCGCGGCGGCTACCTCCCCGAGGAGCGCCGCGCCCTGGAGCGCGCCCTGCACTCCGGCGAACTCCTCGGCCTCGCCGCCACCACCGCCCTCGAACTCGGCGTCGACGTCTCCGGCTTGGACGCCGTCGTCATCGCCGGCTACCCGGGCACCCGGGCCTCCCTCTGGCAGCAGGCCGGGCGCGCCGGACGGTCGGGGCAGGGCGCGCTGGCCGTGCTCGTCGCCCGGGACGACCCACTGGACACGTATCTCGTCCACCACCCCGAGGCGTTGTTCCAGCAGCCCGTGGAGTCCACGGTTCTCGACCCCGACAACCCGTACGTCCTCGCGCCCCACCTCTGCGCCGCCGCCTCTGAACTCCCCCTCGTCGACGACGACCTGGCGCTCTTCGGCCCCGCCGCCGAGGAACTGCTCCCGCAGCTGGAAGCCGCGAAGCTGCTCCGGCGCCGGACCAAGGCCTGGCACTGGACCCGCCGCGAGCGGGCCGCCGACCTCACCGACATCCGCGGCGAGGGCGGCAAGCCCGTCCAGATCGTCGAGGAGGGCACGGGACGGCTCCTCGGCACCGTCGACGCGTCCGCCTCGCACACCACCGTGCACGAGGGCGCCGTCCACCTCCACCAAGGGCGTACGTATCTCGTCCGCCACCTCGACCTGGAGGACTCGGTGGCCCTGGTCGAGGAGGCCGCGCCGCCCTACTCCACGACCGCTCGCGACACGACGGCGATCTCCATCCTGGAGACGGACACCGAGGTTCCCTGGGGCGCCGGGCGGCTCTGCTACGGCTCCGTCGAAGTCACCAACCAAGTCGTCTCCTTCCTGCGTCGCAGAGTCATCACCGGCGAGGTGCTCGGCGAGACGAAACTGGACCTTCCTCCTCGTACGCTCCGCACGCGGGCGGTCTGGTGGACCGTCACCGAGGACCAACTGGACGCCGTCCGCATCAATCCGGAGATCCTCGGCGGCGCCCTGCACGCCGCCGAGCACGCGTCGATCGGCATGCTGCCGCTGTTCGCCACGTGTGACCGATGGGACATCGGTGGCGTCTCCGTCCCGCTGCACCCGGACACGCTCCTTCCCACGGTGTTCGTGTACGACGGCCACCCCGGCGGGGCGGGCTTCGCCGAGCGGGCCTTCCACACGGCTCGTGAGTGGCTGACGGCCACACGGCAGGCGATCGCCTCCTGCGAGTGCGAGGCGGGCTGCCCTTCGTGCATCCAGTCCCCCAAGTGCGGCAACGGCAACGACCCTCTCCACAAGCGGGGCGCGGTACGGCTCCTTTCGGTGTTGTTGCGGGATGCGGGGGTGGGGGCGGAGGGGGAGGGCTGAGGGAAGGGTTGGGGGACTGGTTACTGAGGGTTGGGGGGGCTGGTTGCTGAGGGTTGAGGGTCCTAGCCCGCTGGGGCGGTGCCGGGTGGACGGAGGGGTGGAGGAGCGAGGGTCGGCGGGCCCGCACGGGACCTGACCGTGGCGGAGAAGGGGCCGGCCGAAGAGGAGGCCGTGACCTCGGAGGTATCGCCCCGCAGCACGCACCGCACAACACGCGCCCCCTGCGCCTCGGCCACCCGGACGGCCCCCGCGCACGCCCCGGCGGAACCCGCCGCCCACCGTTCCGCCGCAGCGAGCGCCGCAAGGTCCGCCGCGCCGCCCGCCCGGTGCCGGACCGCGACGGCCTGCGCCATGGCGAGTACGGCACCGCAGATCACGCCGAGGACGGCCATCACGACGACCACCCACACGGTGGCGGCCCCTCTGTCCCGACCCCCGCCACGCCACCTCCCGGATTTCATACGCCCACCCCCACCGTCTCCTCCGCCAACGCCGCCGCCTCCGCGCGCAGACGCAGACCCAGACCCAGCACCCGCGGACCCGGCGCGTCCGCCGCCACGTCGACCCGCACCAGGTCGCCCTCGCGGCGCACCGACACACTCGCCCCGCGCGGCGCCGCCTGCCGCGCCGCCGCTGTGACGGCGCCGTCGGGGTCCTGTCGGGCCGCTGCGCGTGCTCCGGCCCGGGCGGCGTCCACGCACTGGATCTGCGCGGCCGCCGC
The DNA here is from genome assembly GCF_055572995.1 of Streptomyces sp. NPDC030245. Classification (NCBI taxonomy): domain Bacteria; kingdom Bacillati; phylum Actinomycetota; class Actinomycetes; order Kitasatosporales; family Streptomycetaceae; genus Streptomyces; species Streptomyces sp. NPDC030245. The sequence continues at coordinate 157,296 of NZ_JBVICF010000007.1, forward strand.
CAGGAGGGTCCAGATCAGCGCCATGGTGAACAGCACCAGCGTCGGCAGCACCACCGCCGCCTCAGCCGTCACGAATCCCCGGTCTCTGAAGCGCCCTCGCCCCGGGAAGCGCTCGCTCTGCCCGGCCTGCCTGGTCTGCCTGGTCTGCCTGGCCTGTCTGGTCTGCCCGGACTCGGTACTGGACTCAGAACGGGACATCGAGCGCCTTCTCCACGACTGCGTGCAGCGCCGCTTTGACCTGCCCGCTCGTCACCACCTTGTAGAGCAACCCGGCGAAACCCACCGCCGCGATCAGCCCCATCGCGTATTCGGACGTGACCATCCCCGCGTCCGTGCCCAGCCGTCGGCTGCGTCGGACCCGCTTGCGTGTCGACGTCCACCCTTGGATCAGTTGTCCCCGCATCGCCAAACTCCTTGCCTGTCCCGCCATTTGTCGGTTGCTAGTTGTCGGTTGTCGGTTGTCGCCTCAAGTCCTCACCCCCCGCTCAGCAGTCCCTCCGCCAGTCCGATGACCACCGGCAGTACTCCCAGCGCCACAAAGGCCGGCAGGAAGCACAGGCCCACCGGGGCCGTCATCAGGACCGCTGCTCGTCGTGCTCCGGCCGTCGCCGTCCTGGCGCGCTCCGCCCTGACGTCCGCCGCCAGGCGGGCCACTGGGTCCGCTGCCGGCGCTCCGGATTCGCCCGCCCGCTCCAGGAGTCGGGCCAGTGGCGCGGCGCCGGGCAGGACGGCCAAGTGCTGCCAGGCGTGCGCTGGTTCGCCGCCCAGCCACACCTCAGCCGCGCCGCGTGCCAGTCGCGTGCCGACCGGGCCCTGGAGGGATTCCCCGACCGCCTGAGCCGCCGATACTGGGCTCGCACCCGCTGCGACGCAGGCCGCCAGGAGGTCTGCCGCCAAGGGGAGTTGTCGTGCTGCTTCCGGGGGCGGCACGCGTGTGCCGTGGTCCGGGGTCTGCGCGGCGGCTCGTTTTCGTTTGCTGTGTCGCCGGACGACGTAACCGACACCTGCTCCGGTCAGCAGGCCCGGCCATCCGCCCAGCAGGGCGTAGGCAGCGCTCGCCATGCCTGCCGCAAGGAGCCACTCGCGGGATCCGGGAGATCGGGACGCCCGGCTGGGCGCGGGTCGTTCTTTCTGCATGTGCAGGCCCTTCGCTGCCGCCTGAACGTTCAGGACCTTCGCCGCTCGGCGGCGCAGCGTTCTCTCGCGTCGCGACGCCAGCGCTGTCAGCGCGAGCCAGAGCACGGCCGCGATTTCCCACACGGTCACCCCCAGCCTGTGGAAAACGTTCATCGGCCCTCCGCCCCTCGCACGATGCGCAGCGCCCACCACACCCCGGCGCCCTCCAGCACTCCGCCCGCCGCCAGACACGCCATCCCCGGACCTGTATGGAGCAGCACCCGCAGCGGGTCCGCCCCGAGTGCGCTGCCCATCAGCAGACCCAGCACCGGCAGACCGGCGAGCATCACAGCTGTCGATCGGGAGCCCGCCAACTGGGCGCGCAGGTCGAGACGTTGGTCGCGCTCGGCACGCAGTGCGCTCTCCAGTCGTTCCAGGCCCACGGCGAGTCCCGCGCCGCGGTCCACCGCGACCCGCCAGCACGCCGCGAGCCCCAGCAGGCCTTCGGCACCCGGCTCTTGGGCCGCCTGCCGCAGGGCCCCCGGTACGTCGCCGCCGAACCGAGCCGCCGCAAGCACCGCGCTCCGGGTGACACCGGACCCCACGCCCGCGCCGGATTCGTCCAGGGCCAGTCGCAGTGACTCCCCCGGCTGCCGCCCCGCCCGCACCTCGCCCGCGATCTCTCCGCACAGCGCGATCACCGCCGCGCCCCGGCGCTCCCGCGCCCGGCCCGCGTCCCGGGCGCGCCGCACGCGTGCCGCGACCGGCACCCCTGCCGCGCCCACGATCAGCGGCGCGACGGACTCCCCCAGCAGCGAAATCACCGCCCCGGCCGCCAGGCACCACCATTCGTGGCCCATTCGGCCGCGCCCTGTGGCGAGCATGTGGCGCCAGCGCCGGGCTCGGGGTGCGTATGACGGATCGGTCGCGAACAGTGCGTGTGCGCGGCGGGCTTCGTGGTTCCAGCGGCCGAGGAACCAGGCCGCGCCTCCCGCGCAGAGGACGGACGCCCACATCAAGGTGCTCGGCAAGGTGCTCATCGGGGCGTTCATCGGGTTCCGCCCCAAGGCACGCTCCCGAGCAGGGCGTTCAGTCGCTTCCAACCCCGCTCGCGGGTGAAGGCCGTCTCGCCCCAGCGCAGCGCCGGCACGGTCTCCACCAGGCCGGAGTCCGCCCGCTCCAGTACATGCACCTCTGCGATGCGGCGGCGTCCGGCCCGGTCCCGTACGAGATGGATGACCACCGACAGCGCGGCCGCCAACTGGCTGTGCAGGGCTGCCCTGTCGAGTCCCGCGGCCGTTCCCAGGGCTTCCAAGCGGGCCGGTACGTCCGACGCGGCGTTGGCGTGGACCGTGCCGCAGCCGCCTTCGTGCCCCGTGTTCAGCGCGGCCAGCAGGTGCACCACCTCCGGGCCCCGCACCTCACCGACGACCAGCCGGTCCGGACGCATGCGCAGCGCCTGTCGCACCAGGTCGTCGAGGCCGACGAGACCCGCTCCTTCCTGGTTCGCCGGCCTCGACTCCAGGCGGACCACGTGGGGGTGCTCGGGCTTCAGCTCGGCGGAGTCCTCCGCGAGCACGATCCGCTCCGTGGTGCCCACCAGGCCGAGCAGCGCGCTGAGCAGGGTCGTCTTGCCGCTGCCGGTGCCACCGCTGATCAGGAAGGACAGCCGGGCGTCGAGCAGGGCCCGCAGGATCCGGTCGCCGCCGGGCGGGACCGTGCCCGCGGTGACCAGTTCCGTGAGGGTGAAGGCCTTGGGGCGCACGACCCGCAGGGAGAGGCAGGTCGAGCCGACCGCCACGGGTGGCAGGACGGCGTGCAGACGGGTGCCGTCCGGGAGGCGTGCGTCGACCCAGGGCCGCGCGTCGTCGAGGCGTCGCCCCGCCACGGCGGCGAGGCGCTGGGCGAGCCGCCGCACCGCGGCCGCGTCCCGGAACGTGACGCCCGTGAGCTCCAGGCCCCCGCCCCGGTCCACCCAGACCCGGTCGGGCGCGGAGACCAGCACATCGGTCACCGAGGCGTCCGCGAGCAGCGGTTCCAGAGGGCCGGCCCCGACCAGCTCCGACCGCAGCTGTTCCGCGGCGCCGAGGATCTCCGTGTCACCGAGGACCCGGCCCTGCGCCCGCAGCGCTTCGGCGACCCTGGCCGGGGTCGGCTCCGTGCCGCTCTCCGCGAGCCACTGCCGCACCCCGTCCAGCATCCGGGCCCCGACCACCGCGCTCATGCGCCACCTGCCGCGGCGTCGACCGGCAGCCGGTCCCACAAGGCGGTGCAGAACCGCGCCAGCGGCCCGCGCGCGGCTCCCCCGGGCGGCGACCCCGCGGCCAGCGACGCCGCGAGCCCGGCCTCCCAGGGCACCTCCCCTGCCAGTGGCAGCCCGAGCAGCCGCGCCACCTCCTCGGAGTCGAGCCCACCGGCCGCTCCGAGGCCCGCGCCCCGCGCGACCACCACGCGCAGATCGCGCAGCACCGCTCCCGCGTCCGACGCCACCCGGCGCGCCCCCGCCACCGCGCGCAGCTCCGGCGGCACCACCAAGAGCCCGAGATCCACCTGCGCCAGTGCCTCCGCGGCCGTCTCGTCGACTCGGCGGGGCAGGTCCAGGACCACCGTGCCGCCGCGCCTCCGGGAGGCCGCGACGACCGCCCGCACGGCCTCCGGGGTGATCGTGACCGCCTCTCCCCGGTCCCAGCTCAGGACCCGCAGCGCATGCAGCTCCGGAAGTGACTCCTCCAGCGCGCCGCCACCGACCCTGCCCCGCGAGGCGGCGAAGGCCGGCCACCGGAGTCCTTCGGCGCCCTCACCGCCGAGGAGCACGTCGAGTCCGCCGCCCAGCGGGTCCGCGTCGACGAGCATCGTGCGCCGCCCGGCGCGCGCCGCCGTGACCGCGAGGGCGCAGGCCAGGGTGGACGCCCCGGCACCACCACGGCCGCCGATGACCCCGACGGTGAGCGCGGCCCGCCCCACGCCCTCGGCCACGTCGGCGATGCGGTCCACGAGCCACTGCTCGCCGTCGGGCAGGAGCAGCACCTGGTCGGCGCCGATCTCCACCGCCCGCCGCCAGACGTCGGGATCGTCCGGGTCCCGCCCGATCAGCAGCACACCCCGCCGCCGCACGGCTCCCCGCACCCGGTCCACCGCGTCATCCCCGACCAGGACGAGCGGGGCCGCGTCCCAGCCCTCCCCGCACCCGGGTCCGCCGTGATGCACCTCGGGCACCGCTCCCGCCGCGGCGCACAGCCGCAACAGGTCGTCGAGCAGCTCCACGTCCTCCGTGACGATCAGCGGCCCGCCCTGCCGCCGGCCTTGCTGTCCGCCCTGCCGCCCGCCCTGCCATCCGTCGGTCGGCGCGGACCCGTCCCGCGCACCGACTCCACCCGCGATCCCCACGGTCTCCGCGATCCCCACGATCCTCATCCCCTTCGCCGCAAGTCTGTGAATGCAGCGCCCCGCGATCACGAAGAACCGGGCCGGCAATCCGGCCGGAACTTCGCGAGCGGGACGAGCAGAATCAGCGTGCGGCCCGGATGGAAATGGTGTGGATCTTGCTCAATAACTGTGGACAAGGCGATGGCTGTGAATATCCCGGTCACCCATACCAGTGACAACACACGCCGATGACAGAACTTCCGCAGAGCAGCGTCACGACTACCCTCGGTGACGGATCTTGGGCGCCACGAAAGACGGTCGAGGCGGCGAAGAGAACGGCTCAAGGGCCGAAAGAGGATCAACGGAGGGCCCAAAAACCCATCCGGACATGCGACGACCCCCGCCGGGGGGGAGAGCGGGGGTCGTCCCCACGGTCCGACTCGGGGGGGGAGGAGCCAGACCGGGTTAGCACGGTCGCGAACGATCCGTGACTTCCATGGTGTACCCGAGAGCCTTCTCAGGCAAACCCACGCGCCTCAGCTTACGCCGAATGGTGGGCGCCTATGCTCGGCCTCGTGGAAAACCACTCCTTGCCTCGCACCGCCGCGTTCTTTGACCTGGACAAGACGGTCATTGCGAAGTCGAGCACGCTCACGTTCAGCAAGTCCTTCTACCAAGGCGGCCTGATCAACCGCAGAGCGGTGCTGCGCACCGCGTACGCGCAGTTCGTCTTCCTGGCCGGCGGCGCCGACCACGACCAGATGGAGCGGATGCGCGAGTACCTGTCCGCACTGTGCCGCGGCTGGAACGTGCAGCAGGTCAAGGAGATCGTCGCCGAGACCCTGCACGACCTGATCGACCCGATCATCTACGACGAGGCCGCGTCCCTCATCGAGGAGCACCACGCCGCGGGCCGCGACGTCGTCATCGTCTCCACGTCGGGCGCGGAGGTCGTCGAGCCGATCGGTGAGCTCCTGGGCGCGGACCGAGTGGTGGCGACCCGCATGGTGGTGGGGGACGACGGCTGCTTCACGGGTGAGGTGGAGTACTACGCGTACGGCCCCACCAAGGCGGAGGCGATCAAGGAGCTCGCCCGGTCGGAGGCGTACGACCTCGACCGCTGTTACGCCTACAGCGACTCCGCGACCGATCTGCCGATGCTGGAGGCCGTCGGGCATCCCTTCGCGGTCAATCCGGACCGCGCGCTGCGCCGCGAGGCGCTCACGCGCGCGTGGCCGATCCTCGACTTCCACCGGCCGGTCCGCCTGAAGCAGCGCCTGCCCGCGCCGCCGCGCCCCGCCCTCGTCGCGGCGGCAGCGGTCGGCGCCGCGGCGGCCACGGCGGGCCTCGTCTGGTTCGCCAGCCGCCGCCGCCCGGCCGCGAGCTGAACCGTCGGACGACGCGAGCCGGACGCCGAACAATCAGGCCGCACGCATATGCCTGATTCGCTCCTGTTTGAACCTAAAAGTAAAGAAGTGCGGTCACCACTTCCGATCACTCCAGGACAGGAGTACAAAGGAGTCAACGGCCCGCGAGACCAAGGACATCCGAGAGGATCACCTTTTAACGCAGCAAAGGCCCCACGGACCGAAGCATGAACACCGAGCACCCACGCGACGTCGACCCGTCGATTACGGGCCAGCCGCACCAGGTGACGGGCAATGTTCCCGACCTGATGGGCAACACTTCGAGGACGCTTGGTAACTCGGTGGACATGCCAGCGGCGGTACGGATTCCGTACCGCCGCAACCCTTTTCGGGCCTCTACGTAGAGCGCCGTCGAGGGCGTGGAGCGCCCTTACGCCGCGCCCCGTTGCAGCGCCTCGCACACCGCCGCCGACTCCCTGACGCCGAGCTCGACCGCCTTGCCGCAGTGGGCGATCCAGGCCGCCATGCCCTCCGGCGTGCCGGACGCGTAACCGTCGAGAGCCGCCATGTAGGTCGCCCTGCCCAACTCCGCACACCCTGCCTCGGCCGGGCAGATCGACTTCGGGTCGAGGCCGCTGCCCACCAGGACGATGCGTTCGGCGGCCCGCGCCACCAGGCCGTTGTGCGAGCCGAAGGGGCGCAGGCTGAGGAGTTCGCCGTGGACCACGGCGGCCGTCACGAGAGCCGGCGCCGCGCTGCCCGCGATGATCAGCTGGGAGAGGCCTTCGAGGCGGCCCGCCACCTCGTCCGCGTCCGGCAGGGGCAGCTCGACCAGCGGTTCGTCGACGGGCTCGCCCGCCAGCCTCGGCCGGCCCGCGCCTTCGGTGGAGTCCGCGGCGGCGACCAGGTGCAGGCGCGCCAGGACCCGCAGCGGCGACTGCCGCCAGATGGACAGGAGTTGACCGGACTCGGCGGTCAGCCGCAGGGCCGCGCCCACCGTGCGCGCCTCGTCGTCGCCGCTGAAGTCGGTGCGCCGCCGCACCTCCTCGAGCGCCCACTCGGCGCCGGAGAGCGCGGCGGAGCCACGGGCGCCGCGCAGCGCCGCCTCGGAGGTGATCTCGTTGCTGCGGCGCCGCATGATCCGGTGCCCGTAGACCCGGTCCACGGCCTTGCGCACGGAGTCCACGGAGTCGGCCACGCCGGGCAGTGCGCCCAGGGCCGCAATCGGATCGGCTGTCGTACTCATGAGTACGACCCTACGTACTTCCGGGCCGCGCTCCACGAAGGAGTGGTCTTCTTCACGCGGGTCGGGCACGCACCGCACCCGAGCCGCTACGCTTCGTGGTTATGAAAATCGCTTTCGTAGGGAAGGGCGGCAGCGGCAAGACCACGCTGTCCTCGCTCTTCATCCGCCACCTCGCCGCCACCGGCGCGCCCGTCATCGCGGTGGACGCCGACATCAACCAGCACTTGGGCCCCGCGCTGGGGCTCGACGAGGCAGTGGCCGCCGAGCTGCCCGCCCTGGGCGCCCGCCTGCCCCTGATCAAGGACTATCTGCGGGGCTCGAACCCGCGGATCACCTCGGCGGACACCATGATCAAGACGACGCCTCCCGGCGAGGGCTCCCGGCTCCTGCGGGTGCGCGAGGACAACCCCGTCTACGACGCGTGCGCGCGGCCCGTGGAACTGGACGACGCCACCGTACGTTTGATGGTCACCGGGCCGTTCACCGAAGCCGACCTCGGTGTCGCCTGCTACCACTCCAAGACAGGAGCGGTGGAGCTGTGCCTGAACCACCTGGTGGACGGCCGCGACGAGTACGCGGTCGTGGACATGACCGCAGGATCGGACTCCTTCGCCTCCGGCATGTTCACGCGCTTCGACATGACGTTCCTGGTGGCGGAGCCGACGAGGAAGGGGGTCTCCGTCTATCGACAGTACAAGGAGTACGCCCGGGACTTCGGCGTCGGCCTCGCCGTCGTCGGCAACAAGGTGCAGGGCCCGGACGACGTCGACTTCCTGCGCGAGCAGGTCGGTGACGACCTCCTGGTGACCGTCGGCCACTCGGACTGGGTGCGCGCCATGGAGAAGGGCCACCCGCCGCGCTTCGAGCTCCTGGAGGAGGACAACCGCCGTTCCCTGCAAGTGATCCAGGACGCCGTCGACGCCTCGTACGACCGACGCGACTGGGAGCGGTACACCAGCCAGATGGTGCACTTCCACCTGAAGAACGCGCAGAGCTGGGGCAACGAGCGCACGGGGGCCGACCTGGCTGCCCAGGTCGACCCCGACTTCGTGCTGCGTGAGCGCATGACCGCCACGGCCTGACGGGCCGGCGCGGACTACCGCTTGATCGCCGGAGCGCCCGGGACCCCCTTCGGGGCCGGCGCGGGCTGGGCGGAGAGGAACGCCGCCCAGCCTTCCTTCGGCTCCTTGCCGACCCGCAGCTTGGTCAGCCTCTTCAGCGTCTTCGGGTCCTGCGCGTCGAGCCAGTCCGCGAGTTGGCGGAAGGAGACACAGCGCACGTCGCGCTTGGTGCAGACCGCCTCGATGGTCTCCTCGATGGCGCGCATGTACGCGCCGCCGTTCCAGGACTCGAAGTGGTTGCCGATGATCAGGGGCGCGCGGTTGCCGCGGTAGGCGCGGTCGAAGCCCTGGAGCAGACCGTCACGCATCTGGTCGCCCCAGTACTCGTGCATGTCCGGGTCCCCCTGTGAGGTCGAACCGGACTGGTTCACCATGAAGTTGTAGTCCATGGTGAGCGTCTCGAACTTGCGGCCGGGGACCGGGACGAGCTGCATCGACAGGTCCCACAGCCCCTCCTTCTTCTTGGGCCAGACCTGGTCGTTCACGCCGCTCGTGTCATAGCGGAAGCCCAGCTCCCCCGCGGCCCGCAGGAAGTTCTTGCGGCCTTCGAGGCAGGGGGTGCGGGCGCCGATCAGCTCCTTGTCGTAGTCGAAGGGCAGGGGCTGCGCCTTCTTCATGCCCGTGTTCGTCTTCCAGGCCTTCACGAAGGACTTGGCCTGCCGGATCTCGCTCTTCCAGTCCTCGACGGACCACTCGCCCACCCCGCGGCCGCTGCCGCAGAAGTGGCCGTTGAAGTGCGTGCCGATCTCGTTGCCCTCCAGCCAGGCGCCGCGGAGCTGCGTCACGGTGTCCTTGATCCCGCCGCGGTCATTGAAGCCGATGTCCGAACTGCCGGCCGCGTGCTGCGGCGGTTTGTAGAGCCTGCGCTTCCCCTCGGGGAGCATGTACACGCCGCTGAGGAAGTAGGTCATCGTCGCGTTGTTCCGCTTGGCCACCTTGCGGAAGTGGGAGAACAGCTTCTGGCTGTCCTCGCCCGCCCCGTCCCAGGAGAAGACGACGAACTGCGGTGGCTTCTGGCCCGGCTTGAGGCGGGCGGGTCTCGGCAGGTTCGGCTGTTTTCCGGTGAAGGCGGTGGAGCCGTCACCGATCAGGCGGACGGCGCTCTTGGGCGCCGGGGCACCGGCCGCCTTCTTCGCGCCGTGAGCGCCCTCCTTCGAGCCGGCGCTTCCGCCGGCACAGCCGGCCAGTGCGGCTCCACACGCCGCCAGGGCGGTGAGGCTCGCGGTGATCCTCCGGGTGGCGGCCATGTTCCGCCCACCTACTTTCCGTGCAAGTCGGGACATAACACACCGAAGTTCGCACGGAGTCCAAAAAGCGATGGTACGACAAGCCGCTTACCTTTTTTATTCACTCATCAGAGTGACCTATTGCCCCATTTGCCGCGAAAGTTCGCCCAGATCCTTTACTCTGGATTACGGTTCGTTTACCGAGAGTTGAGAAATCCCGCCGCTGTCACGCCGTGACCCACGGCCGCGATCTGCCTCCGGGGACCTCCGGAGGACCCCTTGTCCGCGACCGCGCTGCCCCGGAGGAGACGGGAAACATGTCTGCCTGCGTCCCCACTCGCACCACCGACTCGGATCACACGCCACGCGACCAGGAGCCCCACGCCCCGCCGCCCGGCAAGCGATTCCGCATCGCGGGGGCCGACCTCTCCGCGTCGGTCGCCGTCTTCCTGATCGCGTTGCCGCTGTCCCTCGGCATCGCCCTCGCCACCGGGGCACCGCTCCAGGCGGGCCTCGTCGCCGCCGCCGTCGGCGGCATCCTCGTCGGAGCGCTCGGCGGATCACCGCTGCAAGTCAGCGGCCCCGCCGCCGGGCTCACCGTGGTCACCGCCGACCTCATCCACCAGTACGGCTGGCGGACCACCTGCGCCATCACCGTCCTCGCCGGACTCTCCCAACTCGGCCTCGGCTGCCTGCGCGTGGCCCGCACGGCTCTCGCCGTCAGCCCCGCCGTCGTCCACGGCATGCTGGCCGGCATCGGCGTCACCATCGCCGTCGCCCAGCTGCACATCGTGCTCGGGGGCACCCCGCAGAGCGTCGTCCTCGACAACCTCAGAGCGCTGCCCGCCCAGCTCGCCGACCTGCATCCGGCCGCCCTGACGATCAGTGTCCTGACGCTGGCGATCCTGCTGCTCTGGCCGCGGATCCCCGGGCGGGCCGGGCGCATGGCCCGTGTGCTGCCCGCGGCCCTCGTCGCCGTCGCCGCCGCGACCGCCGTCTCCTCGCTCGCCCGGCTCCACGTCGACAAGGTCGACCTGCCGTCCTGGCGCAGTCACGCGCTCGTCGGGCTGCCGGAAGGTCCCGCGCTGGGGCTCGTCGCCGCAGTGCTCACCATCACGCTGGTGTGCAGCGTGCAGTCGCTGCTCGGCGCCGTCGCCGTCGACAAGGTCGTCGCGAGCCAGGCCGAGCTGCACGCGGGCGTGCGCCGCTCCGACCTCGACCGCGAACTGCTCGGCCAGGGCTCGGCGAACATCGTGTCCGGTGCGCTCGGCGGCCTCCCCGTCGCCGGAGTCGCGGTGCGCAGCATGGCCAATGTGCGCGCGGGCGCCGTCAGCAGGAACTCCACGATGCTGCACGGCGTTTGGGTAGTGGTGGCCTCACTCCTCCTGGTTCCCGTCCTGGAGCTGATCCCCCTCGCCGCCCTCGCCGCCCTCGTCATGGCCGTCGGCATCCAGATGGTCAGCCTGAACCACATCCGGACCATCACCCGCCACCGCGAGATCGTCGTCTACGCCGTCACCACCCTCGGCGTGGTCTTCCTCGGTGTCCTCGAAGGCGTGGCACTCGGCGTCGCCGTCGCCGTCGCCGTCTCGCTGCACCGGCTCGCCCGCACCCGTATCACCCACTGCGAGGACGACGCGGGCGTCCACCGCCTGCGGGTGCGCGGGCAGTTGACGTTCCTCGCGGTGCCCCGGCTCAGCAAGGCGCTGCACCTCGTCCCGCAGGGGTCGGACGTCATCGTGGAGCTGGACGGTTCCTTCATGGACCACGCCGCGTACGAATCGCTTCAGTGCTGGCAGGACTCGCACACCGCGCACGGCGGCAGCGTCGAGATCACCGGCCGCTCCGGGACCCGTATCGCCGAGCCCGCCAGCTCCTCCCACTCCTGCTGCCGGCCCTGGGCGCCGTGGCGCAACCACCACTGCGACCGGCCGCAGGAGGAGCAGCGGGACGGGCGGGCGGTGCGCCGGCCCAGCGGGCATCAACTGGCCAGCGGCATCAGCGCCTTCCAGCGGAACACGGCGCCTCATGTGCGGGGTGAGCTCGCCAGGCTCGCGCGCGAGGGCCAGCAGCCCGCACAGCTCTTCCTGACGTGCGCGGACTCCCGGGTCGTCACTTCGATGATCACGTCGAGCGGCCCCGGTGACCTCTTCGTCGTGCGCAATGTGGGCAATCTGGTGCCGCTGCCGGGTGCCGAGAGCGGTGACGACTCGGTGGGCGCCGCCATCGAGTACGCGGTCGATGTGCTCCAGGTGCGGTCCATCACCGTGTGCGGGCACTCCGGGTGCGGCGCCATGCAGGCGCTGCTCAGCGCCCCGCCCGGTGGCGCCCAGACACCGCTCAAGCGGTGGCTGCGGCACGGCCTGCCGAGCGTGGAGCGGATGGGCGCGCAGGACAGGGCGTGGGCGCGCCTGGCGGGAAGAGCCCCCGCCGACGCGGTGGAGCAGCTCTGTCTCACCAATGTGGTGCAGCAGTTGGAGCACTTGAAGGCGCATGAGTCGGTGGCGCGCCGACTTGCCGAAGGTGATCTTGAGCTGCACGGTATGTACTTCCACGTCGGCGAGGCGCAGGCCTATCTCCTGACGGAGGGCACCGGCCTGGAGCCGTTCCCCGAGGAGGTGTTCGATCAGGTGCTCGCGACGGAAGAGGACAGGGCTGAGCCGACCCCTTCGGGGTGAAGCGGGTAAAGGTCTAAACCAATTTCCGGCAGACCCTTGTCACCACGGGTCGCGTCTGATGAGCTGTGGCTTCGGACACAACGGTCGCCCCCGGCAAAGCAGCGCAAGGGAGATGTCGTGAGCAACGAAAGCCTGGCCAACCTCTTGAAGGAGGAGCGTCGCTTCGCACCGCCGGCGGAGCTGGCAGCCGCCGCGAACGTCACGGCGGAGGCGTACGAGCAGGCCAAGGCTGACCGGCTCGGCTTCTGGGCCGAGCAGGCCCGCCGGCTGACCTGGGCCACGGAGCCGACCGAGACGCTCGACTGGTCGAACCCCCCGTTCGCCAAGTGGTTCGCCGACGGGCAGCTCAACGTCGCGTACAACTGCGTGGACCGCCACGTCGAGGCGGGCAACGGCGACCGTGTCGCGATCCACTTCGAGGGTGAGCCCGGCGACAGCCGGGCCATCACCTACGCAGAGCTCAAGGCCGAGGTCAGCCGCGCGGCCCACGCGCTGACCGAGCTGGGCGTCCAGAAGGGCGACCGCGTCGCCGTCTATCTGCCGATGATCCCCGAGGCGGTCGTCGCGATGCTGGCCTGCGCCCGCATCGGCGCCGCCCACTCGGTGGTCTTCGGCGGCTTCTCCTCGGACGCGATCGCCAAGCGCATCGAGGACGCCGACGCGAAGGTCGTCATCACCTCCGACGGCGGGTACCGCAGGGGCAAGCCCTCCGCGCTCAAGCCCGCCGTGGACGAGGCCGTGAGCCGCGTCGACGGCGTCCGGCACGTCCTTGTCGTACGGCGCACGGGGCAGGACGTGGCGTGGACCGAGGGCCGCGACGTGTGGTGGCACGAGATCACCGAGCGGCAGTCCGCCGAGCACACCCCCGAGGCCTTCGACGCGGAGCACCCGCTCTTCATCCTCTACACCTCGGGCACCACCGGTAAGCCGAAGGGCATCCTGCACACCTCCGGCGGCTATCTCACCCAGGCGGCCTACACCCACCACGCCGTCTTCGACCTCAAGCCGGAGACCGACGTCTACTGGTGCACGGCCGACATCGGCTGGGTCACCGGCCACTCGTACATCACGTACGGCCCGTTGGCGAACGGCGCGACCCAGGTGATGTACGAGGGCACCCCCGACACCCCGCACCAGGGCCGCTTCTGGGAGATCGTCCAGAAGTACAAGGTCACCATCCTGTACACGGCGCCCACGGCGATCCGCACGTTCATGAAGTGGGGCGACGACATCCCCGCGAAGTTCGACCTCAGCAGCCTGCGGGTGCTCGGGTCGGTCGGCGAGCCGATCAACCCCGAGGCGTGGATGTGGTACCGGAAGAACATCGGCGCCGACAAGTGCCCCATCGTGGACACCTGGTGGCAGACCGAGACCGGCGCGATGATGATCTCGCCGCTGCCGGGCGTGACCGAGACCAAGCCGGGCAGCGCCCAGCGCGCCCTGCCGGGCATCTCCGCCACCGTCGTCGACGACGAGGCGAACGAGGTGCCGGACGGCGGCGGCGGCTATCTCGTCCTGACCGAGCCGTGGCCGTCGATGCTGCGCACCATCTGGGGCGACGACCAGCGGTTCATCGACACGTACTGGTCGCGTTTCGAGGGCCGGTACTTCGCCGGTGACGGTGCCAAGAAGGACGACGACGGCGACATCTGGCTGCTCGGCCGGGTGGACGACGTGATGCTCGTCTCCGGGCACAACATCTCCACCACCGAGGTCGAGTCGGCGCTCGTCTCGCACCCGGCGGTCGCCGAGGCGGCGGTCGTGGGCGCGGCCGACGAGACGACGGGCCAGGCCATCGTGGCGTTCGTGATCCTGCGGGGCACGGCGAGCGCCGAGGACGAGGGGCTCGTCGCGGACCTGCGCAACCACGTGGGCGCCACGCTCGGCCCGATCGCCAAGCCGAAGCGGGTCCTGCCGGTGGCCGAGCTGCCGAAGACCCGGTCCGGCAAGATCATGCGCCGCCTGCTGCGGGACGTCGCGGAGAACCGCGAGCTGGGTGACGTCACGACGCTCACCGATTCGTCCGTGATGGACCTCATCCAGACGAAGCTTCCGGCCGCTCCCAGCGAGGACTGAACCTCTCCGCAGGAGGGCAAGGGCACCCGGCGCCAAGCGCGCCGGGTGCCCTTTTTGCACTTAAGGTGAAGATCACTGGATTCGTCCGGGCGTACGTTAGGTAAGCTAAGGAACGCGTCAACGTCGCGACAAGATCACGCGGCGGTACGACGTACGAGAAGTACCCAGGTGCGCCGGGAAGTCTGGTCGGCATGTGCTCAGCCCTGCCTACCCGACCGGAGGTCGACTCACGTGTCCGCGCCCGTCCCCAGCAAGAACGACCGCAAGGTGCTCGGACGCCTCTCCCTGCCCGAGCGGAACTTCGTCGCGGAAGCCCTGCGCGCCGAGACCGTCGGCGGTGTCCTGCTGCTCGTCGCCGCGGTCGCCGCGCTGATCTGGGCCAACACGGCCGGCGGATCGTACGACTCCGTCCGCGGCTTCCACCTCGGCCCCGGCTCGCTCGGCCTGAACCTCTCCGTCCAGCACTGGGCGGCCGACGGCCTGCTCGCCGTCTTCTTCTTCGTGGCCGGCATCGAACTCAAGCGCGAGCTGGTCGCGGGCGACCTGCGCGACCCCAGGGCGGCGGCCCTGCCCGTCGTCGCGGCGCTCTGCGGCATGGCCGTGCCCGCGCTCGTGTACGTCCTGACCAACACCGTCGGCGGCGGCTCCCTGGACGGCTGGGCGGTCCCGACGGCGACCGACATCGCCTTCGCGCTCGCGGTCCTCGCCGTCATCGGCACCTCACTGCCGTCCGCGCTCCGCGCCTTCCTGCTCACCCTCGCCGTCGTCGACGACCTCTTCGCGATCCTGATCATCGCGGTCTTCTTCACCAGCGACCTCAACTTCGCGGCGCTCGGCGGCGCCGTCCTCGGCCTCGCCGTCTTCTGGCTGTTGCTCAGGAAGCGGGTGCGCGGCTGGTACATCTACGTTCCGCTGGCGCTCGCCATCTGGGGCCTGATGTACAACAGCGGAATCCACGCCACCATCGCGGGCGTCGCCATGGGCCTGATGCTGCGCTGCCACAAGGAGGACGCGAACGAGGAGCACTCCCCCGGCGAGCACATCGAACATCTCGTACGCCCCCTCTCCGCGGGTCTCGCCGTGCCGCTGTTCGCCCTGTTCAGCGCCGGGGTGGTCGTCTCGGGCGGCGCGCTCGGGGATGTGTTCACCCAGCCGGAGACGCTCGGCGTCGTCCTCGGCCTGGTCATCGGCAAGGCGGTCGGCATCTTCGGCGGCACGTGGCTCGCGGCGCGCTTCACCAAGGCCGAACTCAACGACGACCTGGCCTGGCCCGACGTCTTCGCGGTCGCCTCGCTGGCCGGCATCGGCTTCACCGTCTCGCTGCTGATCGGTGAACTCGCCTTCACCGCGGACCCGCTGCTCACCGACGAGATCAAGGCGGCCGTCCTGAGCGGCTCCCTCATCGCGGCCGTGCTCTCCGGCATCCTTCTGAAGATACGGAACGCCAAGTACCGCAAGCTGTGGGAGGACGAGGAGCGCGACGAGGACCTCAGCGGTGTGCCCGACATCTACGAGAAGGACGACCCCGAGTACCACCGCCGGATGGCCGCCATCTACGAGAAGAAGGCCGCCGAGCACCGAAGGCTTGCCGAAGTCTCGGGTGGGGAACGCGAGGACGGCAACGGTCCGGCATGATCTGAGCAGACATATCCCAGAAGAGATCAGAAGAGAAAAAGGGGAGAACGCGATGAGCTCACCCGACGGTCCTGTCGGCGCCGAGCGCAGCCTCGGCCAGCTGGTCGCCACGGCGACCGGCGAGATGTCCGCGCTGGTGCACGACGAGATCGCACTGGCCAAGGCCCAGCTGCGTCAGGACGTCAAGCGCGGCGCGATCGGCGGCGGCGCGTTCGCCGCGGCCGGCACGGTCCTCATCTTCTCGCTGCCGATGCTGAGCTTCGCGCTCGCGTACGGCATCCATACCTGGAGCGACTGGAACCTCGCCGTCTGCTTCCTGCTGTCCTTCGCCGCCAATGTGCTGGTGGCCGGGGTGCTCGCGCTGATCGGAGTCGTCTTCGCGAAGAAGGCCAAGAAGGGCAAGGGCCCCCAGAAGGTCGCCGCATCGGCCAAAGAGACGGCTGC
The DNA here is from genome assembly GCF_055572995.1 of Streptomyces sp. NPDC030245. Lineage (NCBI taxonomy): Bacteria > Bacillati > Actinomycetota > Actinomycetes > Kitasatosporales > Streptomycetaceae > Streptomyces > Streptomyces sp. NPDC030245. Next base: position 173,571 of record NZ_JBVICF010000007.1, read on the forward strand.
CGTACTGGGGAACGTCAAACCCCACCCCCGCGCGGTGAGCCCCGCGAGTGCCGTCGAGGTCCGAGTCGGTGAGACGGGGGCCACTGTGGCACGCTCGTCCTCATGACGGACCCCGCCGCCCCATCGGCCCAATCCCCCGCCTCGGTCGTCCGCATCGAGGGACCCTGGACCCACCGGGACGTGGCCGCCAACGGCGCGCGCTTCCACATCGCCGAGCTGGGCGACGGGCCGCTGGTCCTTCTGCTGCACGGCTTCCCGCAGTTCTGGTGGACGTGGCGGCACCAGATGGTGGCGCTCGCCGACGCGGGCTTCCGGGCCGTCGCGATGGACCTGCGAGGGGTGGGCGGCAGCGACCGCACACCCCGCGGCTACGACCCGGCGAACCTCGCGCTCGACATCACCGGCGTCGTGCGCTCCCTCGGCGAGCCGGACGCGGCGCTCGTCGGGCACGACCTCGGCGGGTATCTGGCGTGGACGGCGGCCGTGATGCGGCCCAAGCTGGTGCGCCGCCTCGCCGTCTCCTCGATGCCGCATCCGCGGCGCTGGCGTTCGGCGATGCTGTCGGACCGCAAGCAGACCGCGGCCGCCTCGTACGTCTGGGGATTCCAGCGGCCGTGGGTGCCGGAGCGTCAGCTGGTCGCCGACGACGGGGCCCTGGTGGGGCGTCTGGTGCGGGACTGGTCGGGGCCGCGGCTGCCGGACGACGACGCGGTCGAGACGTACCGGCGCGCGGTGTGCATCCCCTCGACGGCGCACTGCTCGATCGAGCCGTACCGCTGGATGGTGCGGTCGATGGCACGGCCCGACGGAATCCAGTTCAACCGGCGCATGAAGCGTCCGGTGCGGGTGCCGACGCTGCATCTGCACGGTTCGCTGGACCCCGTGATGCGGACGAGGAGCGCGGCGGGATCCGGTGAGTACGTCGAAGCCCCGTACCGCTGGCGACTGTTCGACGGCCTCGGACACTTCCCGCACGAGGAGGATCCGGGGGCGTTCTCCACGGAGTTGGTGAACTGGCTGAAGGACCCCGAGCCCGACCGGTGAAACGGGAAGGGTGTGCGCGGCGAACACTTGTCCTACGAACGCCAATTGCCCGGCGCATAGGCCAATTGGGGCCCCTGCGCGCGGTTACCGACCTTGGGGCGCGGGCACACGTCGGGGTATGGGCTGGACGCACGACTACAGTGACGTAGCACGCAATCGCCGCTCGGCCGCAGCGCTGAACAGCCACGAGAGGGGCGTGCCGCAGCAAGACCCGGGCCACCACGGCCCCACTCAGGCGATGGGCATTCCCCGCATCCTCCGCCGGAGGGCCCGCTGGGTCTCCGCGCGGCTTCGGCACACACGCGACTGACGCGACGGGCCCCGGCTCTCCGGCCCCCCTGGCACGCTCCAGAGGGGCATTCGCGGCACCGCCACCGCTCTAGAGCGCGCAACCCTGGCTGTCGACCTCCTGGTTGGCGGTGCGGCCGCGCTCGATGTCCTCGCGCACCTCGTCCGTCGTCAGTACGTACCCCGTGTCGGGGTCGTCGAGGGACTTCGCGAAGACCACGCCGTAGACCTGGCCGTCGGGCGTGAGCAGCGGGCCGCCGGAGTTGCCCTGGCGGACCGTCGCGTAGAGCGAGTACACGTCGCGGCGGACGGTGCCGCGGTGGTAGATGTCCGGGCCCTTCGCCTGGATGCGGCCGCGCACGCGCGCGGGGCGCACGTCGTACGGCCCGTCCTCGGGGAAGCCCGCGACGATCGCGCCGGCGCCGCTGGGCGCGTCCTTCGACGTGAAGCGCAGCGCCGGCGCCTTCAGCGTGGGCACGTCCAGGACGGCGATGTCCCGCTCCCAGTCGTAGAGCACGACCTTCGCGTCGTACACCTGGTTCTGATCGCCTATCTGGACCGTCGGCTCGTCCACGCCGCCGACCACGTGCGCGTTGGTCATCACGCGGCGGTCGGCGAAGACGAAGCCGGTGCCTTCCAGGACCTTGCCGCAGCTGCGGGCCTCACCGCGGACCTTCACGATGGAGCGCTTGGCCTCCGTGGCGACCTTGCTCTTGGCGAGCTTCTGGTCCGGGGGCCGGACGTCCTTGATGGGCTCGTTCGAGAACGGGCTGAAGACCTGCGGGAAGCCGTTCTGCGCGAGGACCGACGAGAAGTCGTTGAACCACGTGTCGGCCTGGCCCGGCAGCGCGCGGGAGACCCCGAGGAGCACCTTGGAGTTGCGCACCTCCTTGCCGAGCGTCGGCAGCGTCGTGCCCGCGAGGGCGGAGCCGATCAGCCAGGCGACGAGGAGCATCGCCACGACGTTCACCAGCGCGCCGCCCGTCGCGTCGAGGGCGCGGGCGGGCTGCCAAGTGATGTATCTGCGCAGCTTGTTGCCGAGGTGGGTGGTGAAGGCCTGGCCGATCGAGGCACAGACGATCACGATGACGACGGCCACCACCGCCGCGGTCGTACTCACCGTGGCCGCGTCGTCCTCCTTGACCGCGTCCCAGATCACCGGCAGCAGATAGACGGCGACGAGGCCGCCGCCCAGGAATCCGATCACCGAGAGGATGCCGACCACGAAGCCCTGGCGGTACCCCACGACCGCGAACCACACGGCGGCGAGCAGCAGCAGGACGTCCAGCACGTTCACCGATTCAATCCTCGCCTCGCATCGCGGTCGCCCATTCCACGCAACCTTGTCATGCGTGCCAGTCGAGCGGGACCCGCCTGCCGCGGTCCCAGGGGCGCTCCCAGCCCGCGAAGTGCAGGATTCTATCGATCACCCCTGCGGTGAAACCCCAGACCAGAGCGGACTCGACGAGGAACGCAGGGCCGGCGTGGCCGCGGGGGTGCACCGCCGTCGCCCGGTTCGCCGGGTCCGTGAGATCGGACACGGGGACCGTGAAGACCCGCGCCGTCTCGTTCGGATCGACGACCCCCACCGGTGTCGGGGTGTGCCACCAGCCGAGCACGGGGGTGACCACGAAGTCGCTCACCGGGATGAAGAGGCGGGGCAGCACGGCGAAGAGCTGGACGCCCCGGGGGTCGAGTCCCGTCTCCTCCTCGGCCTCGCGCAGGGCGGCGCGCAGCGGGCCCTCGCCCTGTGGGTCGCCGTCCACGGGGTCGAGGGCGCCGCCGGGGAAGGAGGGCTGGCCCGCGTGCGAACGGAGGGAGCCGGCGCGCTCCATCAGGAGCAGCTCGGGACCTTTCTCGCCCTCTCCGAAGAGCACGAGTACGGCGGACTGGCGGCCGGCGCCGCTCTCCGGGGGCAGGAAGCGGCTCAGCTGGAGCGGCTCGACGGTTCGCGCGGCGTGGACGACCGGGTCCAGCCAGGCGGGCAGGCCTGCGGTGCTGAGCATGGGGCTGCCGTCACTCGTACTCGTATGGGTGCTGCTCGGGTGGCTGTTGCTCGCGTGGGCTGTGCTGCTCGGGTGGCTGTTGCTCAGGTGGGTCGTGTTGCTGGTCGTGCTGTCCGTCGTGTCGCTCGCGTGCGTCATCGGCACCCCCGTCCGTCTCTGGACAACGCTCTTGGCCCTGTGGTTCGTTCCGCTCCGCGCCGGTGCTGTCGGTACGTGTCCGCGGCGCCTCACCCCGCCGCGAGCGGCGGTGCCGGCTTGCCCGGATAGTCCGGCGGCGGCTTGAGGCGCTGGCCCGGGAAGCCGCCCATCTCGTACTTCAGGAGCTTCTTCGCCTTCTCCGGGTCCGTCTCGCCCTCCCCGTACGACGGGCAGAGCGGGGCGATGGGGCAGGCGCCGCAGGCGGGCTTGCGGGAGTGGCAGATGCGGCGGCCGTGGAAGATCACCCGGTGCGAGAGCATCGTCCACTCGCTCTTCGGGAAGAGCGCGGCGACGGCCGCCTCGACCTTCTCCGGGTCGGTCTCCTCGGTCCACTTCCAGCGGCGGACCAGCCGGCCGAAGTGGGTGTCCACGGTGATGCCGGGGACGCCGAACGCGTTGCCAAGGACGACGAACGCGGTCTTGCGGCCCACTCCGGGCAGCTTGACGAGGTCGTCGACACGGCCGGGCACCTCACCGCCGAAGTCGTCCCGCAGGGCCTTCGCCAGGCCCATGATCGACTTGGTCTTGGCCCGGAAGAACCCGGTGGGCCTGATCAGCTCCTCGACCTCCTCGGGCACGGCCGCGGCCAGGTCCTCCGGAGTCGGGTACTTGGCGAAGAGGCGCGGGGTCGTCTGATTCACCCGCAGGTCGGTCGTCTGGGCGGAGAGGACCGTGGCGACCAGGAGCTCGAAGGGGTTCTCGAAGTCCAGCTCCGGGTGGGCGTACGGATACACCTCCGCGAGCTCGCGGTTGATCCGGCGGGCGCGGCGGACGAGGGCGGTCGACGGCTTCTCGGGCGCCGCCTTCTTCTTCGGGGGCGTCCCCGGGGCCGTCTTCTTCGTCGCGGGCGTCCCGGGCGTCGCCTTCTTCTTGGCGGTCTTCTTGGTGGTCTTCTCGGGCGTCGTCTTCTCAGCGGTCACAGGGTCGACCTCTTCGCCGGGGACATCAGGGAAGGTGTCCGTTTTGTCGCTTTATTGGAAGCATTGGACGCGTGTTCGCCCACAGCGGAATCCCGGAGGGCGGCCACCGGCTCAGCCCCCTCGGCCTGTGCTCTCACCGGCTTTTTGGACACCCGGCCAGCCTAGAGCCCGACACTGACATCCGTCCCTGACCCCAGGGATCGGCCCCCAATTGGCCCCCTCCCGCACAGCTCGCGGCGCCGGTGCGGCAGACTTGTGACTGATCACACTGTTTGGACCGTCCGGCAAAATGGGGAACACGGACCCCTGATATGCGGGAAACCAAGATCCCCTGAGCAGGTCGACAAGGAGAGAACTCGTGGACGACGTTCTGCGGCGCGCCCCGCTCTTCGCGGCGCTCGATGACGAGCAGGCCGCGGAGCTCCGCGCCTCCATGAGTGAGGTGACGCTCGCGCGCGGGGATGCTCTTTTCCATGAGGGCGACCCCGGAGACCGGCTGTACGTGGTCACCGAGGGCAAGGTGAAGCTCCACCGCACCTCGCCCGACGGCCGCGAGAACATGCTCGCGGTGCTCGGCCCCGGCGAGCTGATCGGTGAGCTGTCGCTCTTCGACCCCGGCCCGCGGACCGCCACGGCCTCCGCCCTCACCGAGGTGAAGCTGCTCGGCCTGGGCCACGGCGACCTCCAGCCCTGGCTGAACGCGCGGCCCGAGGTAGCCGCCGCGCTGCTGCGCGCCGTCGCCCGGCGCCTGCGCAAGACCAACGACCAGATGTCCGACCTGGTCTTCTCCGACGTGCCGGGGCGGGTGGCCCGCGCGCTGCTCGACCTGTCGCGCCGCTTCGGCGTGCAGTCCGAAGAGGGCATCCACGTCGTGCACGACCTCACGCAGGAAGAGCTCGCCCAGCTGGTCGGCGCCTCCCGCGAGACGGTCAACAAGGCGCTCGCCGACTTCGCCGGTCGCGGCTGGCTGCGGCTCGAGGCCCGCGCCGTGATCCTGCTCGACGTGGAGCGGCTGGCCAAGCGGTCGCGCTGACGCTTCTTCCGTACAGGGCCTGCACGTGGCCTGTATGTGTTCGTACGTGGATGGGTCCCGCCTCTTCGGAGGCGGGACCCATCGCGCTTTCCGGGGTCAGATCAGGCCGTGTTCCCGCAAGTAGTCCAGCTGCGCCCTGACCGACAGCTCCGCGGCCGGCCACAGGGAGCGGTCCACGTCGGCGTACACGTGGGCGACGACGTCCGCGGCCGCGGTGTGGCCGCTCTCGACGGCCGTCTCGACCTGCGCCAGCCGGTGCGCGCGGTGCGCCAGATAGAACTCGACGGCCCCCTGCGCGTCCTCCAGGACCGGCCCGTGCCCCGGCAGGACCGTGTGGACGCCGTCGTCGACCGTCAGGGAGCGCAGCCGGCGCAGGGAGTCCAGGTAGTCGCCGAGGCGGCCGTCGGGGTGCGCCACGACCGTGGTGCCGCGGCCGAGGATCGTGTCGCCCGTCAGGACGGCGCGGTCGGCCGGGAGGTGGAAGCAGAGCGAGTCCGCCGTGTGGCCGGGGGTGGCGACGACGCGCAGCTCCAGGCCTCCCGTGGTGATGACGTCGCCGGCCGCCAGGCCCTCGTCGCCGAGGCGCAGGGCGGGGTCCAGGGCGCGTACGTGGGTGCGTGTCAGCTCCGCGAAGCGGGCGGCGCCCTCCGCGTGGTCGGGGTGGCCGTGCGTGAGCAGGGTCAGGGCGACGCGCTTGCCCGCCTTCTCGGCCGTCTCGACGACGCGGCTCAGGTGGGCGTCGTCGAGCGGTCCCGGGTCGATGACCACCGCCAGCGGGGAGTCCGGCTCGGAGACGATCCAGGTGTTCGTGCCGTCCAGGGTCATCGCGGAGGCGTTGGGCGCGAGGACGTTGACCGCGCGGGCGGTGGCGGGGCCGGTGAGGACTCCGCCGCGGGGCTGGCCCGGGAGGGCGGCGGCATCGGTCATGCGGGGGTGACTCCTGTCTCGGGGGCGGTGGCGGTTCTCTGTGGTCCTCTGCGGGCCGTGGTGTGAAGCGCCTCGGGTGCTTCGTGGGGCGGGGCCGCGGGGGTATGTGCGTACTCGCCATCCCTGCGCCGCGGCACACGGACAAAGACGCCAGCGTGCGCTCGGTGCTCCGTTCGCACATACCCCCACGTCCCCTCCGGCGCGTTTGCGGGTTCCGGCCGGTGGGGGGTCTCCCCGGGGGCACGGGGGTGTCACCGGTCGGTGGCCGCGGTGATGTGCTTTGTGAACTCGTCGTGGCCCGGCCAGGAGAGGACCAAGGTGCCGTTCTCCATGTGGGCTTGGGCCAGGACCGGTGTCATGTCCTGGGAGGGGGCGGCGGCCAGGGCGGCTCGGGGGGTCGGGTGGGCGCTCAGGGCGCGGAGGGTCGAGATCGTGGGCGGCATCATCAGGAGCTCGCCCTCGTCGTAGCCGGCGGCCGCCTCGGCGGGGCGGATCCAGACCGTGCGGTCGGCCTCCGTGGAGGCGTTGCGGGTGCGCTGGCCCTCGGGGAGCGCGGCCACGAAGAAGAACGTGTCGTAGCGCCTGGGCTCGAATTCGGGGGTGATCCAGCGGGCCCACGCGGCGAGGAGGTCGCTGCGCAGATGGAGGCCTCGGCGGTCCAGGAAGTGCGCGAAGGAGAGTTCGCGGGCCACCAGCGCCTCGCGGTCCGCCTCCCAGTCGTCGCCCGTGGTGTCGCCGACGACCGTCTCCGGGGTCCGGCCCGCCAGCAGGACGCCCGCCTCCTCGTACGTCTCGCGGACCGCGGCGCACACGATCGCCTGGGCGGCGGCCTCGTCCTCGACGCCCAGCCGGGCCGCCCAGGACGCGCGCGACGGGCCCGCCCAGCGCACCAGGTGGTCGTCGTCGCGCGGGTCAAGGCCGCCGCCCGGATACGCGTACGCGCCTCCGGCGAAGGCCATGGAGGCGCGTCTGCGCAGCATGTGTACTTCCGCGCCCTCCGCGCCGTCCCTGAGCAGCATGACGGTCGCGGCGCGGCGCGGGGTGGCCGGAGTCAGCTCGCCGCTCGCGAGGGCGCGGATGCGGTCGGGCCACTCCGGGGGGTACCACTGCCCATTTGCCATGGGCGGAGGCTATCCCCTAGTGGGCTGATGTTCGAGAGGCAACAATCGGGCCCTACGGAGCGCCGCTTGGTGTAATCGGCCACTCCGGAGGGACCGTTTCACGCCTCTGCGAGCTCCACCTGGAACTCGACCTCGACCGGGGCGTCCAGCGGCAACACGGCGACCCCCACGGCGCTGCGGGCGTGCACGCCCTTGTCGCCGAAGACCTCGCCGAGGAGTTCGCTGGCGCCGTTGATCACGCCGGGCTGGCCGGTGAAGTCCGGGGCCGACGCGACGAAGCCGACGACCTTCACGACGCGCGCGACGCGGTCCAGGTCACCGGCGACCGACTTGACCGCGGCCAGCGCGTTCAGCGCGCAGGTGCGGGCCAGGTCCTTGGCCTCCTCCGGGGTGACCTCGCCGCCGACCTTGCCGGTCACGGCGAGCTTGCCGTCCACCATCGGGAGCTGGCCCGCGGTGTAGACGTACACGCCGGACTGGACGGCCGGCTGGTACGAGGCCAGCGGCGGCACGACCTCCGGCAGGGTCAGGCCGAGCTCGGCGAGGCGGGCCTCGACGGCGCCGCTCATGCCTGCTTCTCCCGCTTCAGGTAGGCCACGAGCTGCTCGGGGTTGTTCGGCCCGGGGACGACCTGGACCAGCTCCCAGCCGTCCTCGCCCCAGGTGTCAAGAATCTGCTTCGTGGCGTGGACGAGCAGAGGCACGGTTGCGTATTCCCACTTGGTCATATGGCCGACTGTAGTCGGTGTGCGGGGCTGCTCAGGGTGGGCTCCTGCATGGTCCGTGCGGCGACTGGTTAGGCTCGGAAGGGTGAGCAGGCTCCAGGTCGTCAGTGGCAAGGGCGGTACCGGCAAGACCACGGTGGCCGCGGCCCTCGCGCTCGCCCTGGCGACGGAGGGCAAACGCACCCTCCTCGTCGAGGTCGAGGGCAGGCAGGGCATCGCGCAGCTCTTCGAAACCGAAGCGCTGCCCTATGAGGAGCGGAAGATCGCCGTCGCTCCCGGGGGCGGGGAGGTGTATGCCCTCGCCATCGATCCCGAGCTCGCGCTGCTCGACTACCTCCAGATGTTCTACAAACTGGGGGGCGCGGGCCGGGCCCTGAAGAAGCTCGGCGCCATCGACTTCGCCACCACCATCGCGCCGGGCCTGCGGGACGTCCTGCTGACCGGCAAGGCCTGTGAGGCCGTGCGCCGCAAGGACAAGAGCGGGCGGTACGCGTACGACTGCGTGGTGATGGACGCCCCGCCGACCGGACGCATCACCCGCTTCCTTAACGTGAACGACGAGGTCGCCGGGCTCGCGAAGATCGGCCCGATACACAATCAGGCGCAGGCCGTGATGCGGGTCCTGAAGTCCCCCGAGACAGCCGTGCACCTGGTCACCCTCCTGGAGGAGATGCCGGTCCAGGAGACCGCCGACGGGATCGCCGAGCTGCGGGGCGCCCAGCTGCCCGTGGGGCGGGTCATCGTCAACATGGTGCGTCCGGCCCTGCTGGGCGACGCCTCGCTGGAGCTGGGCCTCGACCGGACGCCTCGTACGGCGATCGCCAAGTCGCTGTCGGCCGCGGGCCTCGGCGGTGCGCGCCGCGGCGGCGGCGCCGAGCGGCTGGTCGATCCGCTCCTGGAGCAGGCCGCCGAGTACGCCGAGCGGTACGCCCTGGAGCGCGACCAGCGCGACCAGCTGACCGGATTCGGCCAGCCTCTGCACGAACTCCCGCTGCTCGCGGGCGGGATGGACCTGGCGGGCCTCTACGACCTCGCCACGGAACTGCGGAAGCAGGGGATCGCATGACGAGCAGCCAGGAAGCGGCACGGACGCTGGCCCCCGGGCGCGCGCTGGACGTGGACGCCCTGATCGACGACCCGAAGACCCGCATCGTGGTGTGCTGCGGCTCCGGAGGCGTCGGCAAGACGACCACGGCGGCCGCGATCGGGCTGCGCGCGGCGGAGCGGGGCCGCAAGGTCGTCGTGCTCACCATCGACCCGGCGCGCAGGCTCGCCCAGTCCATGGGCATCGACTCGCTCGACAACGTCCCGCGGCAGGTCAAGGCGATCGACGGCGCCGGTGAGCTGCACGCCATGATGCTCGACATGAAGCGCACCTTCGACGAGATCGTCGAGGCGCACACGGACGGGGAGCGGGCCAGGGCGATCCTGAACAACCCCTTCTACCAGTCGCTTTCGGCGGGCTTCGCGGGCACGCAGGAGTACATGGCGATGGAGAAGCTGGGGCAGCTGCGGTCCCGGGACGAGTGGGACCTGATCGTCGTGGACACGCCGCCCTCGCGCTCGGCGCTTGACTTCCTCGACGCCCCCAAGCGCCTCGGGTCCTTCCTGGACGGGAAGCTGATCCGGCTCCTCATGGCGCCGGCGAAGGTGGGCGGCCGGGCCGGGATGAAGTTCCTGAATGTCGGCATGTCGATGATGACGGGGGCCCTCGGCAAGCTGCTCGGCGGGCAGCTCCTGCGTGACGTGCAGATGTTCGTGACGGCGATGGACAGCATGTTCGGCGGTTTCCGCACGCGGGCGGACGCCACGTACCGGCTGTTGCAGGCGCCCGGCACGGCGTTCCTGGTGGTGGCCTCGCCGGAGCGGGACGCGCTGCGGGAGGCCGCGTACTTCGTGGAGCGGCTCGCCGCGGACGACATGCCGCTGGCCGGTCTCGTACTGAACCGGGTGCATGGCAGCGGCGCCGCTCAGCTGTCGGCCGAGCGGGCACTCGCCGCCGCAGAAAATCTTGAGGAGAGCGGCATTGTGGATCAGGGGGACGGGAAGGTAGGAGATCGTAACTCCCCCGAAAAACAAGCGACTTCAGAGGACTCCGCTTCCGATGCGTCCGTGGTGGCGCCCGACCCGTCCGTCGCTTCCGATGCGTCCGTGGCGCCCGACCCGTCCGTCGAGCAGTTGACCGCGGCTCTGCTGCGGCTGCACGCGGAGCGCATGCAGCTGCTCACGCGGGAACAGCGCACGCGCGATCGCTTCACCGCGCTCCACCCCGAGGTGGCGGTGGCCGAAGTGGCCGCGCTGCCCGGGGATGTGCATGACCTTGCCGGGCTCCGGGCCGTAGGGGACCGACTGGCGGGCTGACGGAACGTGGGGTGCGCCGGCCCGGACGCCCCGGCACGGGGCTCATCGCCCTGACGGCCTACCCCACCGCCGCGTAGCTCTCGTACGTCTCCTCGTCCTCCAAGTCCACGGGCAGCAGGCCCGCGCCGCGCTCGTACTCGGAGCGCGCAGTCTCCAGGAGCCTGCGCCATGAGGTGACGGTGGGACGCCTGCGCAGCAAGGCGCGTCGCTCCCGCTCCGTCATGCCACCCCACACGCCGAACTCGACGCGATTGTCCAGCGCGTCGGCCAGGCACTCGGTCCGCACCGGACATCCGGTGCACACCGCCTTGGCCCTGTTCTGCGCTGCTCCTTGAACGAACAGTTCATCCGGATCGGTAGTGCGGCAGGCCGCCTGCGCACTCCAGTCGGTTACCCAGCCCATACCGGCGCCGTCCTCTCCCGAATCGAGGCTCCCCCACGGCGGCAGCGGCATATGCACCGCCGCCAGTTGAGGACGTTACGGAAGGTGGGCACAGCGCAACACCCCCTTCGGGCCCAATCTTGGATGGCCCGAACGGACTATGCGTAAGCGGCAGATCACCCGACGGAGTGAGCGGGCGACATCCGTGAGGTACCCGGCATTCCGGGACAGTTCAGTTGCGTCACAACGGACGCCGGACGCCACATGAGGCGAATTCGGACAGGAATTCGTCGGATCCTGGAGCGATGCAGGGCTTGTTGCCGAACCGCACCGCTGTGACAGTTGGGAGCAGCTTAGGCCAAGGCATTAAGGCCTGTCCGGCGAATCAGAACGTAGGCTGCCCTCATGGGAAAGAAGCGCTCGGGCGGTGGTCTGTCACCAACTCAGCAGGCCGCGAAGTTCCTAGGAGTCAGCGTCCTGGCAGGTGCGGTGCTGGCCGGGATCGCCCTGCCCGCGGTCGGGGCCCTTGGTCTCGCGGCCAAGGGCTCGGTCGAGGGGTTCGACGAGATCCCCGCCAACCTCAAGCAGCCGCCGCTCAGTCAGCGCACCACGATCCTGGACAACAAGGGCGGAGCGATCGCGACGGTCTACTCACGTGACCGCACGGTCGTGCCGCTCAAGGACATCTCGCCGTACATGCAGAAGGCGATCGTCGCGATCGAGGACGCCCGCTTCTACGAGCACGGCGCGGTCGACCTCAAGGGCATCCTGCGCGCCCTCAACCAGAACGCGCAGAGCGGCGGCGTCTCGCAGGGCGCGTCCACGCTCACGCAGCAGTACGTGAAGAACGTCTTCGTGGAGGAGGCCGGCGACGACCCGACGAAGGTCGCCGAGGCCACGCAGCAGACGCTGGGCCGCAAGATCCGCGAGCTGAAGTACGCGATCCAGGTCGAGGAGAAGCTCGGCAAGAAGCGCATCCTCAAGAACTACCTGAACATCACCTACTTCGGTCAGCAGGCGTACGGCATCGAGGCCGCGTCCCAGCGGTACTTCTCCAAGCCCGCCAAGGACCTGCTGGTCCAAGAAGCCGCGCTCCTCGCCGGCATCGTGCAGTCGCCCAGCAGGTACGACCCGGTCAATGACGCGGCCGAGGCCACCAAGCGGCGCAACGTGGTGCTCCAGCGGATGGCCGACACGCACGACATCTCGCAGGCGGAGGCCGACGCGGCCAAGAAGACCGACCTCGGCCTGAAGGTGAGCCGGCCCAAGAACGGCTGCATCACCTCGGTCAGCGGCGCCGGCTTCTTCTGCGACTACGTGCGCGAGGTGTTCCTGAACGACCCGGTCTTCGGCAAGACGAAGGAAGAGCGGGCCAAGGTGTGGAACCGGGGCGGCCTGAAGGTCCGCACGACGCTGGACCCGCAGGCCCAGGACTCGGTGCAGGCCTCGATAAAGAATCACGTGAACAAGACCGACGACGTGGCGACCGCCGCCACCATCGTCGAGCCGGGCACGGGCCGGATCCTCGGCATGGGCCAGTCCCGTCCCTACGGCTTCAAGAAGGACGAGACCACGATCAACCTCTCCGTGGACGACGCCATGGGCGGCGGCGCGGGCTACCAGCCCGGTTCGACGTTCAAGCCGATCGTCGCGGCGGCGGCCCTGGAGGGCGGCAAGTCGGCGGGGCAGGTCTACTCGTCCCCGTACGAGATGCCGTATCCGCAGCGGGTGGCCACCTGCGGCGGCAAGCAGTGGGTGAACACGGGCGGCGCGAAGCTGACCAACGAGAACGAGACCGAGGTCGGTCCGTACGGCATGGAGGAAGCGACCGCGAAGTCGGTCAACACCTACTACGTGCAGCTCATCGGAGACATCGGCATCTGCCCGGTGACGAAGCTGGCCGACAAGATGGGTGTGAAGCGGGCCGACGGCAAGGAGATCGTGCAGGCGCCGTCCATCGCCCTCGGCACCCAGGAGATGTCGCCGCTGACGATGGCGGGCGCGTACGCGACCTTCGCCTCGCGCGGCACGTACTGCACGCCGATCGCCATCGAGGCGATCACGACGCTCGGCGGCAAGTCGCTGCCGGTGCCGAAGTCGAAGTGCTCGCGCGCCATGTCGGAGAAGACCGCCGACACCATCAACACGCTCCTCCAGGGCGTGGTCGAGGACGGCACGGGCAAGAAGGCGGGCCTCGGCTCCCGCCCGAGCGCGGGCAAGACGGGTACGACCGACTTCCGCTACGCCGCCTGGTTCGTGGGCTACACCCCGAACATGTCGGGCGCGGTCTGGGTCGGCGACCCGATGCACAAGCGGCAGATGGTCAACATCACCATCGGCGGCGTCCCGTACGACAAGGTCTTCGGTGGCGAGGTGCCGGGCCCGATCTGGCGCGACGCGATGAGCGGCGCCCTCGCGGGCAAGCCGGCGCCGGGCTTCAGCACCGTCCACATCCCCGGCGGGGGCAAGGCCAAGGACCGGGACCACGGCGGCGGCCACGACGACGGCAAGCCGGGCGGTGACGGCGGCAACGGAAACGGGGGCGGCGGTCACGGCGGCGGTGGCAGTGACGGTGGCGCGATCGGCGGCGGTATCGGTGGTGGGGGCGGCGGCGAGCCGTGGCCCGGCTTCTCGATCCCGCCGGACGTGCTCGGCGGCGGCGGGAACGGCGGCGGTCACGGAGGCGGCGGGAACGGCATCGGGGGCGGGATCGGCGGCGGCTGGCCGCGGTAGCCTCCGCGCTCTGTGCTTCTCCTGTACGTGAATGAGGGCGTCCCCTGAGGCAGGGGGCGCCCTCATCGGCGTTACGGGTGCGGGAGGCGGCGCGGCGCTACGGGCGCCCGGCGACGGCGTGCTTTCCGCCCGTTCTCAACCCACTGGTCTCAGCCCGCGAGGAGCTTCTTGACCGTGGCGGCGACGCGGCCGCCCTCGGCCAGGCCCGCGACCTTCGGGTTCACGATCTTCATGACCTGGCCCATGGCGCGCGGCCCCTCCGCGCCGGCGGCCTTCGCCTCCGCCACGGCCTGGGCGACGATTTCCCGGAGCTCGTCGTCGGAGAGCTGCTTCGGGAGGTACTCGGCGAGGATCTCGCCCTCCGCCTTCTCCTTCGCGGCCTGCTCGGCGCGGCCGCCCTCGGCGAAGGCCTCGGCGGCCTCACGGCGCTTCTTCGCCTCGCGGGCGATCACCTTCTGCACCTCGTCGTCGGAGAGCTCGCGCGCCTCCTTGCCCGCGACCTCCTCCTTCGTGATCGCGGTGAGGGTCAGCCGGAGCGTCGAGGAGCGCAGCTCGTCGCGCCCCCGGATCGCGGCGGTGAGGTCTTCGTGCAGCTTGGCCTTGAGGGTGGTCATGGGTTGATTGTGGCAGGTGCGGGGAGTCGCCTGCCCCTCGATTTCCGCTCGGTCGGCCTGCTGGGGCCGGTGGTTGGCCCCCAACGCCCTCCGGATGGACGGCTGCCGGTGTCTGACACGATGGGGGGATGCGCGCGCGATACGCAGTACCTCTGGGCATCACGGCGACGGCAGCGGCCGGTCTCGCCTACTCGTTCGGCATCGAGCCCCGATCTTTCCGGTTGAGGCGGGTCACCGTGCCCGTACTGCCGTCGGGGATGCGTCCCCTGCGGGTCCTCCAGGTCTCCGACATCCACATGGTGTCCGGACAGCGCAAGAAGCAGCGGTGGCTGCGGTCGCTGGCGGGGCTGCGGCCCGACTTCGTGATCAACACGGGCGACAACCTGTCGGACCCGGAAGGCGTCCCGGAGACGCTGGACGCGCTCGGCCCGCTGATGGAGTTCCCCGGGGCGTACGTCTTCGGCTCGAACGACTACTACGGCCCGAGGCTGCGCAACCCCGCCCGCTACCTGCTGGAGAAGGCGCAGGGCAAGCACGGACTGAACGGCAACGCCCCCGCGGTCGGCGTCATCCACAACCCGTGGGAGGGCCTGCGCGACGGCTTCGACGAGGCGGGCTGGGTCAACCTCACGAACACCCGCGGCTCGCTGAAGATCGACGGCTACGAGATCGGCCTCACGGGCCTGGACGACCCGCACATCAAGCGCGACCGGTACGCGCAGGTGGCGGGCGGCCCGGAGTCCGGCGCCGACTTCTCGATGGGCATCGTGCACGCCCCGTACCTGCGCTCCCTGGACGCGTTCACGGCGGACGGCTACCCCCTGATCCTCGCCGGCCACACCCACGGCGGCCAGCTCTGCATCCCCTTCTACGGCGCCCTGGTCACCAACTGCGACCTGGACACGGACCGCGTGAAGGGCCTCTCCCGCCACGAGGCGGAGGGCAAGAAGTCCTTCCTCCACGTCTCCGCGGGCTGCGGGGCGAGCCGCTACACGCCGATGCGTTTCGCGTGCCCTCCGGAGGCGACGCTGCTGACGCTGGCGCCTCGGGACTGAGGCGTGCTTGGACCGGGGGCCGGGGGCTGTACCGGGCCTGCCCGGGGCCTGCCCGAGGGCTGAGAGGAAACCGGATTTCGTCTCCGGCCGCCGGTCCGCTAAAGTAATCGATGTCGCCACGGCCTGCCCGTCAGGCCAGTGGAGCAACGACATCGGGGTGTAGCGCAGCTTGGCAGCGCGCTTCGTTCGGGACGAAGAGGTCGTGGGTTCAAATCCCGCCACCCCGACAGCTGAAGCAGATGGCCAACCCACTCTTGAGAGTGGGTTGGCCATCTGCTTTTTGTGCGTTCTATCTGCGTTCTATCTGGGTGACTCCACTCCATGAACACGTCGAGGGGCCCTGGTGCCGTACGACACCAGGGCCCCTAAGGAGTTGCTACATCATCTGCCGACCTTGATATCGCGTCGGCCTTCTGTGGCCGCAGGCCCGACCTGAAGGCTGTCGGGGGTGCGGGGATCGCGGTTGTTTGACCGGAGACCACCTCACTATCGCTGTCCTGCGGGACTTGCGGGTACTGCTACTGCGGGTACTGCGGTCCTGCTGGTGGCGGCCCCTGATCACTGCGGGCCGCCCGGTCCGGTCGTCAGCCCCGTCGCCGTCCTGACTGCAACCCTGGCTTCGGAACTCCACCACCGGACCGTCCTGCGTACTGCTACTGCGGGTACTGCTGCCCGGCAGTTCGTCTCTGCCGGGCCCTGCGGTCTCTCTGGGGTACGAGAGAAACCATAACCACGTCAGCACTCAATGTCTACTCTGGCGGGCTTAGGTTTTTGGGTGTTCGGCAGTTAGGTAATCGAGTGTGAGTGCGGCGGGAGGCGCGCAGCCATGAACGCGTGAAAGCCCGGCCACGCCGATGCCGGCGTGCGGGCTGTGATGAGTAGCGGGAGTAGCGGTGCGTCGGACCGGTGCCGGTCCCTCCCCTCGTGGGGACCGGCACCGATCGACGCGTACAACGCCGACCGTGATGGAACTCCGCATCGGCGCGGATCAGGGAAAGTCCGGAAACGCCTTCGATGTGAACGCGGTCCGTATATGACCGTCTGCACTGATCTCTGGGACCACGCGACGATCCCGTCGTCACTGTGACGCAAGCCAGGCTCAGAACCATCGGTGGCGTGAGCCGCCTCCGTGAGCACTGCGCCGGTGACCTGCCAGGACGCTGCGTGGTTGGTTCGCTACTGCGACGAAATCCTGCCAGTTACCGGTCTCCGGGAGGAGGGCCCGCCCTCGTCCGGACGCCTTCCGCGCAGGTCAGCCGTATAAAGTGAGTTTTCCGGTCCGGATGTCCAGGCGCGGCGGAAGTAAGGGGTGGAGGCCTTGAGTTCCGACTCAGGGGCACGCACAAGCTTCGCGGAACGTCTCGCGCTGCTGTACAAGGAAGCCGGTAACCCGCCCCTCAAGCGTGTGGCCGAAGCGGTCGTCAGGTTGCAGCGCGTCGACGAGCGGGGGCGGCCCGTACGGGTGTCCGCTCAGCGGATCAGCGACTGGCGGCGGGCGAAGAACGTGCCGGCCCAGTTCGCCGCGCTCGCGGCCGTACTGCACGTCCTGATCCCCGAGGCGCGGCGCGAACGGCCCGTGCCCGTCTCCGCCGGTCTGTACGACATGGCCCAGTGGCACCGCCTGTGGGAGCGCGCCGTGGCCGACCCGGTCGGCGACCGGGCTCCGGGGGCCGAGGAGGGCGGGGAACCGCCGGGCGCCGGCGAGGATCCGGCCGCCCCCAGCGTCTGCCCGTACCGGGGACTCGCTTCGTACCGTCAGCAGGACGCCCAGTGGTTCTTCGGCCGGGAGCGGAGCACCGAGGCCCTCGTCCGCCAGCTCCGCACGGCGGAGGCGACGGGCGGTCTCGTCATGCTCGTGGGCGCGTCCGGCGCGGGGAAGTCCTCCCTCCTCAACGCCGGCCTGGTGCCCACCCTGCGCAACGGCGCGCTCGACGAGGAGGGCGGTCGGGCCACCGGGCCCGTCCTCCAGCTCGTTCCGGGCAGCGAGCCTCTGACCGAGTTGCTTCGTCAGATACCCGAGCTCGCGCACGCCCTCCCGGAGGACGGCACGGCAGCCGACGAGCCCGTCACGCCCGAATTCGCCCGGTCTGTGTGTCGGTCCGTCAGTGCATGGGCGGCACGCGCCGTCTCGGGTGCGGAGACCGTCTCCGGCACAGAGGCCGGTATAGAGGCTGTTTCGGACAATGAAGCCGTCTCGGACAAGACCCGTCCCGTCATCATCGTCGACCAGTTCGAAGAGACCTTCACCCTCTGCTCGGACGAGTCGGAGCGGCGCGCCTTCATCCAGCTGCTCCACGCCGCCTGCACCCCGGACAAGGGCAGTAAGGACGACAAGGAGCACAAGGGCGGCGAAAGCGCCCCCGCCCTCGTCGTCCTCGGGATACGCGCCGACTTCTACGAGGAGTGCCTCGGCTATCCCGAGCTGGCCGACGCCCTCCAGCACCGGCACATGGTGCTCGGGCCGCTGACCACCGGTGAGCTGCGCAAGGCCGTGACCGGGCCCGCCAAGGCCGTCGGTCTCGAACTCGAACCCGGGCTCGCGGAGCTGATCGTCCGGGAGGTGAGCACGGACGGGCCGCGCGGGGCGCACGACGCGGGGGTGCTGCCGCTGCTCTCCCACGCGCTGCTCGCCACCTGGCAGCGGCGGAAGACGGGGCGGCTCACCCTGGCCGGCTACCGCGCGGCGGGTGGCATCCAAGGCGCGGTGGCGGCGACGGCCGAGCGGGCCTGGTCCGGTCTCGACCCGGCGGCGCGGCAGGCCGCGCGGCTGCTGCTGCTCCGCCTCGTCCGGCTCGGCGAGGACACCCAGGCGACCCGGAGACGGGGGACGCGCCGTCAGCTGGCGGACGAGTCGACGGACCCCCACAAGACGGAGGAGTCCCTCGAAGCGCTGGTCCGCGCCCGGCTCGTGACGCTCGACGCGGAGACCGTGGAGATCACGCACGAGGCGCTGCTGCACGCCTGGCCGCGGCTGCGCGACTGGATCGACGAGGACCGCAGCGACCATCTGCTGCGCCAGCGCCTGGAGGAGGACGGGAAGGCCTGGGAGGACTCCGGGCGCGACTCGTCGCTGCTCTACCGGGGCTCCCGGCTCGAACAGGCGAGCGCCTGGGCGAAGAGCGCGGGCGACACGTATCTGACCCGGGGCGCGGTGGAGTTCCTGGCCGCTTCGGGCCGGCTGCGCCGGCGGTTCGTCTGGCTGAGCCGTGGCGCGGTGGCGGTCCTCGTCGTACTCGCGATGGTGGCCGTCGTCTCGGCGGTGGTGGCGCGGCAGCAGCGGGACGACGCGGTGTTCCAGCAGGTCGTCGCCGAGGCCGACCGGGCCCAGCACACGGATCCGTCGCTGTCCGCGCAGCTCGACCTGGTGGCGCACCGCCTGCGGCCCGGCGACGAGGGCGTACGGAACCGGCTGATCTCGATCGTCAACGCACCGCTGGCCACACCGCTCCTGGGTCACAAGGGTGCCGTGTACCTCACTTCGTTCAGCCCGAACGGGCGAGTTCTGGCCACCGCGAGTTATGACCGGACCGTCCGCCTGTGGGACGTGTCGGACCCGACGCACGCCGAGCCGTTGGGCAAGCCCCTCACCGGCCACACGAGTTGGGTGAGCACCGCGGTGTTCAGCCCGGACGGCAAGACCCTCGCCAGCGCCGCGGACGACGGCACGATCAGGCTGTGGGACGTGCGGGACCCGAGCCGTCCGCGGCCGCTGGGCGCGCCGGTGACCGGGCACGGCGGCACGATCTACCTGCTCGCCTTCAGCCCGGACGGGCGCACGCTGGCCGCCGCCAACGAGGACCATGCCGTACGCCTGTGGGATGTGGCGGAGCCTTCCCGGCCGAAGGCGCTCGCCGAGCTGACCGGCCACACCGCGGCCGTGCGGTCCGTGGCGTTCAGCCCCGACGGGCGGACGCTGGCGGCCGGTGGCGACAACGGCCCGATCAGACTGTGGGACATGGCCGACCGGCGCCGCCCCGAGCCGATCGGCAAGGTGCTGCGCGGGCACACGAGCACGACGCACTCCGTCGCCTTCAGCCCGGACGGCACCACTCTCGCCAGCGGCGGCTCGGACAACACGATCCGCCTCTGGGACGTCCGTGACCCGCGCCGCGGCAAGCCGCTCGGCACGCCGCTGACCGGCCACGCGGGACCGTTGTGGTCCGTGGCGTTCAACCCGGCGGGCACGATGCTCGCGGCCGCCAGCGCGGACAGCACGGCGAGCCTGTGGAACGTCCGCGATCCGGCGCATCCGTCCCAGGTCGGCGAGCCCCTCGCGGGCAGCAGCGGGGAGATGTACGCCCTCGGGTTCAGCCCCGACGGACGGACCCTGGCCACCGGCACGGGCGACAACAAGGTGCGTCTCTGGTCGATCTCGACGGCGGACATGCTCGGGCGTATCGGGGCGTTCCGGCCCGACGGGAAGGTGCTCGCGACGGCGGCGGGGGACGAGAAGGTCCGGCTGTGGAACGTGCGGCGCCCCGACCGGCCGGTGGCGCTCGGCAAGCCGTTCCGGCCCACGGAGGGTCCCGTCCGTTCACCGGTGTTCTCGCCCGACGGCCGCACGCTCGCGGTGCTCACGGGCGATCGCGCGGTACAGCTGTGGGACGTCTCCGATCCCGGGAAGGCCGTGGCCCACGGCCCGCCCGTCGCGCTGCGGACGCGGTTCGCCGCCGCGCTCGCCTTCAGTCCGGACGGGCGCGTACTGGCGACCGCGGAGACGGACCGCACCATCCAGCTGTGGGACGTCAGCTCGCCGGACCGGCCGCGCAGGCTCGGCCCGCCGCTCACCGGCCATCAGGGGTACGTCAACTCCCTGGACTTCAGCAACGACGGCCGCACGCTGGTCAGCGGCAGCGCGGACGCCACCGTCCGGCTCTGGGACGTGACCGACCCGCGCCGCGTCAAGCGGCTCGGCGCGCCCCTCAAGGGGCATCTGGGGCCGGTCAACGAGATCGCCTACAGCCCGGACGGCCGCACGCTGGCCGCCGGCAGCGACGACGGGACGGTCCTACTCTGGAACGTCGCGGACCGCCGTGCGAAGCCCCGCCTCGACGCGACCCTGACGGGGCACACCGACGCGGTGGTGTCGCTGACGTTCAGCGAGGACGGCCGCACGCTGGCGACCGGCAGCAACGACAACACGGTCCGGCTCTGGGACGTCGGCGATCCGACGGACGTCTCCCCCATCGGCCAGTCGATGAGCCCCAACGCCAAGACCGGCAGTTTCCTCGCGTTCAGCCCGCAGAGCCACATGCTCGGGGTGTCGAGCGGTACGGATACGGTCCGGCTGTGGGACCTGGACACCGAGGAAGCCGTCAGCCGTATTTGCTCGACCACGCGGGGTGTGCTGACGCGGGATAAATGGGATGAGTATCTTCCCCGCCTCTCGTACGACCCGCCGTGCGACGAGTAACGGGCCGGCGCCGTCGCGTGATCCCGATCACAACTCCATGGTCAAAAGGGTGAGTTGACTCCCGTCCCGCAATAAGCCTTGTTACTGTTGTCAGCAGAGCCCGATCGCTGGTGCATCCCCCGTCGCCAGCGGTCGGGCCCTTCCATTCCCCGGCGCTATTCAGCGCCCACGGCGATGTGCCGTCGCCCGTTCAGGTTTTAAGTCGCGAGATCGTTTCGTACCGAAACTTCCTGGTGTTCTCGTCCACTCCCTTTCGGAGTCATAGGGTGTGGCGCAGGAAAGGTGGGTGAGTGCCGTGCGCAGGCGCGTCATCGTCGTCACAGCCGTCCATGCGCCCTCGGCGCCCTTCCTGGCGGACGCGTACGCATCGCTGTGCCGGCAGGAGCTTCCGGCGGGCTGGGAGTGGCGCTGGCTCATCCAGGAGGACGGCAGCAGCGACCGCGTCGCGCCGCACGTCCCGGACGACGAGCGGGTGTCGTTCGCGCAGGGGCGGCCCGGCGGCCCCGGGGTCGCGCGCACCATGGCGCTCGCGCGCGCCGACGGCGAGTACGTGAAGATCCTGGACGCCGACGACCAGCTCACCCCCGGCGCGCTGGCCCGCGATCTCGCGGCGCTCGAAGGCGACACGACCATCGGGTGGGCCACCTCGCGCGCCCTCGACCTGCTGCCCGACGGCTCCACGGCCGGGTTCCCCGGCGATCCCGGGCACGGGCCCGTCGAGCGCGGGACGGTCCTCGACCACTGGGCGCGCCACGACTACCGTGCGCCGGTCCACCCGGCGACGCTGTTCGTCCGCCGTGGGCTGCTCGTCGCCCTGGGCGGCTGGATGGCGCTGCCCGCGTCCGAGGACACGGGTCTCCTGCTGGCGCTCGACGCGGTGGCGCGCGGCTGGTTCACGTCCGAGGTGGGGCTGCTCTACCGCAAGTGGGAGGGCCAGGCGACCGGCCAGCGCGCGCACGTCGACACGGGTGAACGGGGAGCGCGGATGGCGGTGGTGGAGGCCCGGGCCAGGGCGCTCGCGGAGCTCGGGTGGCACTTCGGACCCGGCACCGGCTGACCAAAGCCACGTCAACGCCCCCGCTCACTTCAGCGTCTCCGCGTCGACCCGCGAGAAGACCAGCTCGGTCTCGCCGACCACCGGCTGTCGCCACCGCACCGGTGGCGCGGGGCGCCGGATCGCGCCGGGGTAGCTCTCGGGCGCGTACTCGTTGATCAGCCGGTAGGGATGGAAGCCCGCCTTCTCCAGGGTGTCCATCAGCTCCTCGACGGAGTCCCCGAGCTGTGTCATGCGGTCCGGGGTCACCTCCACCGCGATCTCCACGTCGGGCCGCAGCCGGTCGAGGGCCGGGGCGAGGCCCCTGATGACGCCGCCTTCCGCCCCTTCCACATCGATCTTGATCACGCGCGCGCGGGCGAGCTCGTCGGGCTCCAGGAGCTCGGGCAGCGGCGTGGCGTCCGCGTCGAAGGTGGACTCGGCGGGTCCGTCGTACGGGACGATGCTGTTGGCGCCCATGTTGTTCGAGCTGGCGAGGATGAACGTGAGCCGCTTGTGCTCGTCCGACACGGCCGCGTTGACCGCACGGATGTTGGAGCAGCCGTTCAGTTCGGCGTTCCGCAGCACACGCCGGTGGAAGACGGGCGAGGCCTCGATCGCCACGACCCGCCCCTCGGGCCCGACGAGCCCCGAGCCGAGGACGGCGAAGTAGCCCACGTTCGCGCCGACGTCGACGAAGACGTCCCCGGCACCGAGCCGCCCCCGCAGCCACCGCGTCATGTGCGGCTCCCAGGCCCCGAAGAGGTACACGTAGCGCTGGATGAGGTCCTGGGTGTCGACGGCGAACCGGTGGCCGTACCGGTCGGCGACGACACGGCGGCGCGGGCTCCGGCGCAGGCGCGGGTTGAGGAAGCGGGCGGCCAGCGCCGCCTTGCCGAGGGTGCCGGGGGCGGCGCGCACGTACCGGCGGCCGAGCGTGACCAGCGTCTCCGAAAGGGGGGTGCTGATCCGGGGGGTGCTCATCCGATCGCCTCTCCGTCGGGGGGTCGGATGAACCGTATCGGCCCGTGGTCGGCCGCCTACCGGCCGGTCCGGTCGAACGGCAGGTCCAGCATGCGGATCGCGTTCCCGCGCAGCAGCTTGTACTGGAGCTCCGCCGGCAGGTGGCCGACGTGGTCGGCCGCGACCTCCTTGGTGTGCGGCCAGGTCGAGTCGACGTGCGGGTAGTCGGTCTCGAAGGTGGCGTTGTCGACGCCCACCGTCTCGATCGCCTCGATGCCGTGCTTGTCGCGGAAGAAGCAGCAGAAGATCTGCCGGTAGTAGTACGTCGACGGCGGCTCGGGGATCAGGTCCTGCACGCCGCCCCAGGCCCGGTGCTCCTCCCACACGTCGTCGGCGCGCTCCAGGGCGTACGGGATCCAGCCCATCTGGCCCTCGCTGTACGCGAGTTTCAGCCGCGGGAACTTCACCAGGACGCCGCTGAAGAGGAAGTCCATCATCGACGCCATCGCGTTGTTGAAGGAGAGCGACGCCTGGACCGCGGGCGGCGCGTCCGGGGAGGCGGCCGGCATCTGCGACGACGAGCCGATGTGCATGTTCACGACGGTCCCCGTCTCCTCGCACGCCGCGAAGAAGGGGTCCCAGTACCCGGAGTGGATGGACGGCAGCCCCAGATACGTGGGGATCTCGCTGAAGGTGACGGCCCGCACCCCGCGCGCGGCGTTGCGCCGGATCTCGGCGACGGCGAGGTCGACGTCCCAGAGCGGGATCAGGCAGAGCGGGATCAGCCGGCCGCCGCTGTCGCCGCACCACTCCTCGACCATCCAGTCGTTGTACGCCCGGACGCAGGCGAGGCCGACCTCCTTGTCCTTGGCCTCGGAGAAGGTCTGCCCGCAGAAGCGGGGGAAGGTCGGGAAGCAGAGGGACGCCTCGACGTGGTTGAGGTCCATGTCGGCCAGGCGGGCCTTCGGGTCCCAGCAGCCCTTGCGCATCTGCTCGCGGGTGATGCCGTCGAGCGTCATCTCGTCGCGCGAGAAACCGACGGCGGCGATGATGCGCTTGTACGGGAAGATGTTGCCCTCGTACTCCCACCAGTCGGTGATCTGGCCCGCCGGATCCGTCGTGAACCTGTACTTGCCGCCGACGTACTCCAGCTCGCCGATGCCCGCGGTGAAGGGCTTCGGGCCCCGGTCGCGGTACTTGGCCGGGAGCCACTTCTCGAAGAGGTGCGCGGGCTCGATCACGTGGTCGTCCACGCTGATGACCCGGGGGAGTTCCTTGGTGCCGACCTCGCTGCTGACCACTGTTGTGCCCCCTACCGCTGCTGCCGCTGCCTGCCGGTTACACCCGACTAAATCTGACGCTCCATCAGATTCCATCGGATCGAGGTTATGGCCTCACCCGGGCGACGGCAAGCGCCCGCCCGCAACTCGACCCCTTGCGCACCACGGCCCGATCCGCTGAACTGACGCCCCGTCAGTTGGCCTCGGGAGGGCGCGCGATGCAGACGATCTGGCTCGGTGGAGCCGAGTGGGTGGCCGTACTCCGGATCGGCATCGGTCTGTGGTGGCTGGAGAGCTGGCGCCACAAGGACAAGAAGCAGTGGTTCGGCGGCGGTGGCATCGGCTGGGCGGCGGGCATCGCCGAGAAACACCGCTGGCCCGCCGTGCGCCGGGGGTTCGACGTCGTGGTGAGGCCCCGGCCGCGCGTGATGGCGTACGTCGTCGCCTACGCCGAACTGGCCCTCGGCCTCGGCCTGATCCTCGGCTTCCTCACCCCGGTCGCCCTCGTCTGCGGCCTCGTCCTCAACCTCATCTACCTCGTCCTGATGATCCACGACTGGGCCGAGCAGGGGCAGAACCTCATGATGGCGCTGGCCTCCCTGGTCGCCTTCTTCACCTGGAGCTGGCAGACGTGGTCGCTGGACTCGGCCCTCGGAATCCTTGTCTGACCCTGGCCTGTTGCGGCCGCAGCTGTCACCCTGCCGGACATTCGCCGCCGTCACCGGCACGTCCCGCGGACGAGGAGACGACCATGAGCGACCGCGCCCACGACGAGCAAGCGCCCCCGGAGGCAGGCCCCGCGTCCGGTCCCGGGGCGGACCCCGAAGCGGCCCTTCGGGCAGGTCACGCCGCCCGCGCCAGGAGCGCGGCCCGCCGCGCCGCGGCGATCTGCCACCACATCGAGCGGCACGGCGCCGAACAGCACACCGTCCGGCAGGCCTCCCACGCCGCCCGCGCCGCCGTCCAGGCCCTCGCCGTGCTCTCCGAGTCCGCCCCCGACCCGGCGGCCGACTCCCGCTGCGCGCGCAACGCCGCGGCCGCCGCCGCGCAGACCGCGCAGCTCGGGCAGTCGGGCGACGGGGAGAGCGGGGCCGCCGTCGCCGCGTACCGTGCCGCGCTCACGGCGTCGCAGGCCGCCTCGGCCGCGGCGGGCCGGGACGCCCTCGGCGCGGACGAGGCGCTGAACGCCGCTGCGGACCGGGCGGAGACGGCCGCCGTCACCGCCGCCGAGCAGGCGGGCTGGATACGACCGGACCAGCGCCTCCCGGAGGCGCCGACCGGCCTGCGCAGCCCCGAGCTCCTGTCGATGCTGCACTTCTGAGACGTACGACTGAGACGTACGACTGAGACGTACGGCCGCTAGGAGCCGCTTCCCTCCCGGCCCCGGCGGCTCTGCAACGTGCGGGCGAGGCGGGGGCCCAGGCGCTGCTTGAGCCAGCGCAGGGCCTGGAGGCGGCCGACGGCCTGGTCCAGGTGGAAGTAGAGCTGCGGCGGCACGTGGGGCAGGAGCGGCGAGTGCCGCTGGCCGAGCAGCGCGAACATCTGGTGCGGCTCAAGGCCCATGTAGCGGGGCAGGTTCTCGTACCACTGGGCACTGTGCCGCGCGGCGCTCTGCACCGAGAGCAGGGCCTGCTTGCGCTCCCTCTCGTACGCGGAGAGGGCGGCCGGGAGCTCCGCCGGCGCGGTGGCGGTGCGCAGGGCGCGGGCGAGGCCCATCGCGTCGCGGAGCGCGAGGGTCGTGCCGGCGCCGATGGAGTAGTGCGTCGTGTGGGCGGCGTCGCCGATCAGGACGAGGCCGTCGTGCGACCAGGACTCGTTGGTGACGGTGGGGAAGGCCTGCCACTGGGCGGCGCTCTCGACGTCCCTGCGGCCGAGCAGCTCATGGCCTTCGAGCAGGTCGGCGAAGAGCTTCTCCAGCAGCCGCAGGGTCTCGTCGTGGCCGAGCCGGTCGAAGCCGAGCCCCGCCCAGGTCGTGGCGGAGCACTCGACGACACAGGTGCTGTGCCCGGCGCTGAAGCCGTAGGCGTAGCACCAGATCCAGCCGTGGTCGGTCTCGACGAAGGCGAAGGTGAACGCGGTGAGGACGCGGGTCGTGCCGAGCCAGATGAAGCGGTTGGCGCCCGTGGTCACCCGGGTGCCGAGCCGGTCCGCGTGTTCCGCGCGGAGCCTGCTGCGCGCCCCGTCCCCGGCCACGACGAGGTGCGCGTCGGGGAGGTCCGCGCGGCCGCCGATCTCCCGGCCGTACTCCAGGTGTACGCCCAGCGAGCGGGCCCGGTCGGCGAGGATCGTGCGCAGCCGGTGGCGGGCGATGGCGTGCCCGGGGTCGCCGTCGTGGGCCGTGGTCCGGTCGCCCACATAGGCGAACCCGCCCTGCCAGCGCACGGACTGCTCCTCGATGAGCCGGGCGGAGTCGGGGTCGTGGGCGTACAGGTCGGCCAGGAGGTCCGGCCAGTAGGTGACACCCCAGCCGAAACGGGCTCCGGCCGCGTGCCGCTCGTGGACCGTGATCTCGTGGGCCGGGTCCTGGAGTTTGGCGAGGATGGCCAGGTACAGGGAGGCAGGCCCGCCACCGACGCAATCGATCTTCACGCGCGCTCCTGATGTTGTCGGCCCGGTGTCTTCGGCCCGATGTCCTCGGGAGAGGGACCGAGGAACCAACGTATGCGTGGGCGGAGCGCTCAGGGCGTGTCCCACTGCCGGACGGATGGGTGAATTGTCCGTTTCGAGTGGCCGGTTGGCGCGGACCGGTGTCAGCTGTGACTCGGACCCCGCGGGCAGACGGCACCCAGTCGATCCTGTATACCCGGAGAGCAGATCTCCGAGCCGGTCCGGAGCCGACGTCCGACCGGTGCCCGCCGACGGCCCTTGGAGGTGTGAGGGGCATGCCGTCCCACCGATTGTCCATTGCGCGTCTCGCCCACTCCGACCTCTGCGCCGTACTGCGGCTCAGCGGCGAACTCGACCAGGCCTCCGAGAAGTTCTTCATGGACACGCTGGCCGGCGCGGTCGACGCGGGCCGGCGCCACATCGTCCTCGACGTGACGGCGCTGACGTTCTGCGACTCCCGCGGCCTCAACTGTCTGCTCGCCCTGCACTGGCTGCTGCGGCGGCAGGACGGTGAGCTGATGCTGGCGGGCGTGGGCCGCAGGCTGGCCACCCTGCTCGAACACAGCGGGAGCACGGCCCTGTTCTCGTCCCACACCTCGGTCGGGCAGGCCCTGCGTTCGCTCCCCGAGTCCGCCCGTCCCCACTGGCCGCCGCCGGCCGAGCTCGGCGCGGACGAAGGGGTGTCCCCGTCGGCCTAGGCCGGGGCGGGTCCCGCGCGGCCGGGATACGCCAGGCGGGTCACCCGAGATGCAGGCCGGGCCCGGCACCAGTGAAGTAGCTGCATGAAACAGGAGATAGCGAGAGCGGCAGAAGCGGCCACCACCACACGACGGCGCGCCCTGGGCACCGCAGCGGCGCTGCTGGCCGGCGGAGCGATACCGCTGACGGCGTCCCGCGCCGCCGCCCGGCCGGACCCCGCCCCGCCCGGCCACGTCTGCACCGGTGCGTACGACGCCGAGTTCGAAGCCGCCCTGAGAACGGCCGACGACCGCTACGGCGCGGACCGGACCGGCGGCCTCCCGGACGCGCCCCAGCAGTACGCACTGCCCCTGCGCCGCACCTTCACGGTCACCGCGGCCTACGGAGTGCGCGGCAACTGGCTCGCCGGGCACCATACGGGCATCGACCTGGCCGTCCCGACGGGGACGCCGACCTACGCGGTGGGCGGTGGCGTCGTCCTCGTCGCCGGCTGGTCGGGGGCGTACGGCAACGCCGTGACGATTCTGCTGCCGGACGGCCACTACGCCCTCGCGGCCCACCTGTCGAGCATCTCGGTGCGCCAGGGAGCCGACGTCGCCGCCGGGGACCTCCTCGGCACCACCGGGGCCACCGGACGCGCCACGGGCCCGCACCTCCACCTGGAGATACGGGCCCGCCGCGAATACGGCTCGGACATCGATCCGGTGGCCTACCTGGCCCGTAACGGCGTACAACTCCTGTGACCTTTACCCGGCCGGGGGAATCACTGTCGCAGGCATCGGCCGAACGGGTGTAAATGGGCCTCAAGCCGGGCGAAGGCACCACTAGCATCCGCGAGCATGACCTCTACCACTGCTGTGAAGCCAGAACAGGAGGGTTCCCTCCTGGGCACCCTCGTCGCCATTCCGTGGGCCAACGAGCCCGTGCGGGACGACGGGCCCGTGACGCCGTTCCTCCTCATCTGTTCGCGGGGGGACGGCCGTGACGGGCCGGAAGCGGGCTCGGAGGCCCTGCGGGCCGAGTTGGAGAAGGCCGGTCTGACGGTCGGTGGCGGGGTGGCTGACCTCACGCGCGTCGCCCGCACCTCGGTCTCGCTGCTCGTGGAGGCCGAACAAGCCGTACTCAGCCTGCCCTTCCTGCATGTCCAGTGCCCCGTCTCGCCGCAGTGGCAGCAGGCCGCCCACAAGAGCGGCACGGCTTATCTGATCTGCGCCCTGCGCCCGTGGCCCCAGCAGGCCGTGCACGGAGAGCCGGTCGGCGCGGAGGAGTTGCGCGCGTTCGTCTCGGACGAGCAGATGGTTTCGTCCAGTGCCCGTTGCCTCCTGCCGGTGCGCAGGGTGCGCTTCTGACATGTGACGTCGACCGCGTGACGCCGACGGGGGCGGCGGTCCACTCCTGGACACGCCGCCCCCGTCAGGGAACATCTTGTGAACACCTGTGCCCCGAGGTCCGGAAGGTCACCTTCCGGACCTCGGGGCACTTCAGTGGATCCTCAGTTGTGGACCGCGCCCAGGAGGGGAAGGGCGGGCGCCGAGGAGTCGTCGTGGACCTTCGAGTGCTGACGGACCTCGTTGCACTGGAAGGTGCGGGCCTCGTCGAGCACCTCGATGGTGATGACGTCGATGTCCTGGATGGTCGGGCAGACATCGCGGATGATCTCGATGTTCTGCGAGTAGTGACCGTGGGTCTCCTCGTCGGCCATGGCCGGCGTGACAGCCATTCCGGTCGCCGCCAGAGTCAGCATCGAGCCGGCCAGCACCTTTTTATTCATAGAGTTCATTTTACTGAGCGCTCCTTCCCGGATGATTTAGCACCCGACTGGGTGCCGACGCCGAACTAAACCGTCGAGACGCGACGGAAGTTGCGCGCACCGAAGATCTTTCACTCATTTGCACGCCCGACTCGCCCAAAAATATTATCGCGCCATACCCAATAGACATATTGATGCTGCAACCGGGTGATTACTGCGCCCGCAGGGAAACGTCCAACTCGGCCTCCCGTTAAGAGGGTGCTGGCGCACTCACTGGGAGATGCCCGCATATGCGTAGGAAGGTACACACCATGAGTGTGAAGAAGATTGTCGCTGGTTCCATGCTGACCCTCACCGCCACCGGCGTTGCCGTTACCCCGGCCATGGCCGACGAGGAGGTGCACGGTCACTACTCGCAGAGCATCGAGGTCATCCGCGACATCTGCCCGACCATCCAGGACATCGACGTCATCACCATCGAGGTGCTTGACGAGGCCCGCACCTTCCAGTGCAACGAGGTCCGCCAGGGCTCCAAGGTCCACGACGACTCCGCCGCGCCGGCCCTGCCGCTCCTCGGCCAGGTGGTCGACCAGTAGGACTTGGGCATTCTTGCGGGATGCTGAACACCCTCGTATAGAGGGGAACGGGCCCCGGGCGGCGGTACGACCGTGCGCCCCGGGGCCCATTTATTTACCCGCCCCAGGGCAGGTAATGCGACATACGGATGATAAGTGAAGCACTCGGCCGCTGCCTGTTGCTGCAAAAGGGTGAATGGGTTTTGCGGGTCGGAACCCCGACAACTTAAATCCCGTTAGAAGGACTGTCGACGCTTACTGAAAAGCGTCGCAGCTACCGGACGCCAGGAAGGCACCAAGAAAGCCATGAACACCAAGAAGATCCTCGCGGGCTCCATGCTGACGCTGACCGCCACCGGCATGGCCGTCACCCCTGCCATGGCTGACGAGGAGGTGCACGGTCACTACTCGCAGAACATCGAGATCATCCGCGACGTCTGCCCGACCATCCAGGACATCGACGTCATCACCATCGAGGTGCTCGACGAGGCCCGCACCTTCCAGTGCAACGAGGTCCGCCAGCACTCGAAGGTCCACGACGACTCCTCCGCCCCCGCGCTGCCCATCCTCGGCGCCGTCATCGACTGACGCTGAAGCAGTCCGGCGGTAGGCGAGTCCTACTACGGCTCCGGGGCCGCTGTCTCGACAGCGGCCCCGGCGTTTTGTTGTTTCCCTGCTGTTCGTTGTTTGACAAATAAAAAAGCCCCTCACGGGGTGGTCTTGCAACCGCCCCGTGAAGAGCCGACGAGAACTGCGGCTACTCAGTCGTCGTCTTCTTCGCCACGGAAGCCACCGAAGCTACCGCCGCTGAAGATTCCCGCGTTGGACGAAGACTTGACGATGTCAAAGTTGTTGCCGCCCCAGCCCGCGGAGTACTCGCGGTCGCAGGCGGACGCCGAGCCCGCACCGACTGCCATGGCAGCGACAACAACGGCCGCACAAGCAATTGCCTTCTTGATCATCTTCACCCTCTGGTCGAGTGTTCGCGCCGCCCCGGGCATGGGGAGGCGTTCGCGACGATCCTCCCCGGGGCATCGGAAAAGAGAGACCGCGAAAAGCCGGGCCCACTCCTTCGAGAGCGGATATTGGGCCGATTGGCACGTCGGCCGGCAGGCGCCCGCCGCTCGCCCTTTCAGCCGGTCCAGAAATGCCACCAGCGCGTCACGACCGCCATTCCGATCGCGCCCACGTGCATCACGGGAGGCGCCCACGCGAACTCGCTCAGGAATGCGCGCACTCCCCGCGGGGCGGGCAGAAATCCGGCACGTACGTTGTGCGCCGTCACGTACCAGAACATGAGCGTGGTGGCGGCCCAGGCCAGAGCGCACCACAGGCAGAGAGAGTTGATGCGGTAGAGCGACTGGAATTGCAGCCAGCTACAGAACGCGACACCGAATGCGGTGCCCGCATGGAAGGTGAGCCAGTACCAGCGGGGGTGGCGCGCCCCGCAGATCAGGCCGACGCCGACGCAGATCACGACGGAATAGGCGACGAGCCCCAGCAGCGGATTGGGAAACCCGAACACCGCCGCCTGTTCGCTGCGCATGATGTTGCCGCAGGCGACCACGGGATTGAGGCTGCACGCGGGGACGTACTCCGGGTCCGCGAGAAGACGCATCTTGTCGAGGGTGATGACCCACGCCGCCAGCAGCCCCGCCGCGCCGGTGGTCACCAGCAGCAGACCGAAGGACCGGTCGGCCTCCTGTGCAGGGGGCGCATCCGCGGAAGGCGCGCCGGCACGGTGCGTACCGCGCTCGCCGACGGCCTGGAGCGGTACTCGGTGCGGCCGTTCGGTGGTGCGGCGCATCAGCGCGGGGTCCGTGCGGGCGGCGGGCGGTGGTGAGGCCGTGCGCCGGAAGTCGAGGTCATGGGGGGAACCGTATAGACGCGGGCGTACGGGTCCCGCGCGGTTGTCACTCGTGTGGCGCAGCCCAGGTCCGCCATCACACGAAAGAGGTCACCCGGTCGGCTGCGGCGCCGGTGTGCCGCCTGGAAGCGCCGGAGGGCCGGTCCGTGGAAGAGGTGACCGGCCCGGCCGGGGGCGGTGGTGCGGTACTGCGGGCGCCCGGTGGGGCGAACGGACGCTACTTGGCGAGGGGAAGCTGACCGATGAACTTGGCGGGGCCGTCCGCGGACTTCACGATGTCCATGGTGTCCTTGCTGTCCCTGGTGCCCTTGGTGGCCTTGCCGGCGCCGGAGTCGCTCTTCTCGGGGTTGAGCACGTCCGTGACCGGCTTGGTGTCGAGCGCGGAGCGGCCGGTGAGGCTGTCGAGGCCACCGTTCAGGCCGGCGGGCGTCGGACCCACGGCGAACGCGGGCGCGGCGGAACCGGCGAGGGCGAGCGAACCCGCAAGGACAGCAACAGCCTTCAGGGCCTTCATCATGTTCCTTCCTCGGCGACGTGCGTCGCCTGTGGGTGAGCACTGTGCAGGCAACGTCTGCCCGCTGTCTCTCTTCGCCGGAACTAACGAGCCGAGTCCGGTACGGAAACCCCTGGCCCGTGGGGCCGCCGGGAACTCACTCGAATGAAGTGGCCGCTCACTCTCAGATCAACCGGTCAATTCAGGCGGCTCGTTGAGGGCCTCTTCGGCCGGGTCTTCGGCCGGGACTTCGGCCGGGCCTTCGGCGGGGACTTCGGCCTTCGGGGAGTTCTGCGCGGGCGGGCCGCCCAGCACGGAGCCGAGGAGAGAGCTGACCAGGCCGGTGAGGGCGGGCCCGACCGACCCGAGCAGCGACTTGGGCTCGCCGTCCTTGGTGTCACCGCGCGGTTCGTCAAGCGGCTCCCGCAGTTCCGTCACGGTGTCGTCCGTGTCGTCCAGCGGGTCGGGCACGGTGTCGTCCGTGGGGTCGGGCGGTGCCGGGGCGGCGTCCTGCGGCACCCGGTCCTTCTGGTCGGTGAGCGCCCAGGCGGGCGGTTCGTCGGCCGTCCGGGAGGCGAAGGCCGGTCCGGCCGTGCCGAGAAGCAGCGTCGCGCACAGAGTGGTGGTCGCGAGGCGCCGTACGGGCAGAGCGCGCATAGGTGAATTCCCCTTCGGTGCTGCGTCGGATCTTGTGCTCACCGTGGGAGCGGCGGACGCCGACCGCAACCGATCAGCCGTGCCGGGCAGCGTGCCTGCGCGGGCCGCCGAGACCGTTCGCGCAGGTAGGAAGGGGAGGGGTCGGCCGGGCGCCGGCCGGCGGGCGCCCACTCCATTCGGGGCACGGCGGCCGGCACGGCCGAGTGCCGTGCCGACACACGGAACGGCCGCCCCGGCTCTTCCGCGGGCGGCCGTTCGTCGGACGGTGCGTCAGTGGTTGGCGCACCGGTTGCCG
This sequence comes from Streptomyces sp. NPDC030245, assembly GCF_055572995.1. NCBI lineage: Bacteria > Bacillati > Actinomycetota > Actinomycetes > Kitasatosporales > Streptomycetaceae > Streptomyces > Streptomyces sp. NPDC030245. The sequence continues at coordinate 206,609 of NZ_JBVICF010000007.1, forward strand.
AACGCGGGGTTCAGCAGACCGATGACGTCGATGGTGTTGCCGCACACGTTCACCGGGACCTCCACGGGGGTCTGGACGACATTGCCCGAGAGCGATCCCGAGGAGTCGACGGCGGTGCCGTGCGCGCCGCTGTCGGCCGTGGCGACACCGGCGGAACCGGCCGCGGCTGCGGCGGCGACGGCGGACAGGGCGAAGGCCTTGGTGGTGCGCGACATGGAGTACTGCTCCTCGGTGCTGGTGCGACATACGGGTGGGACCCCGTACGGACGGACGGTGGGTGCCCGTCCTGAGGGACCAACTGCCGCCCCCGGTGCCTGGTTGTCGCCCGGACGGGTGATGCGCGGCCGAATCCATTCCGGTGATGGCGTCCCGCACCGCCCTCTTCCCCTTCCGACACACGTGCCGAGGTTGGCCGAGCCGCTCGCCTCAGCGGTTACTGTTGCGCTTCCCTTTAGGACATTCCTCTCATAGACCTCAGATTCGGTCATTAAGTACGAATCACCCCAGCTATGCATCGCCACATCTCCGTCGTGGTGCAGAGTTCTCCCCTCGGAAGGTCAACGCCGTCATGCGTCACTCTCTGGGCCCGAGTCGCGTGTCGCGCATCCTGCACGTCAGCCAGCCCGTGGACGGCGGCGTGGCGCGGGTCGTCGTCGACCTGGCCACCGCGCAGGCCGCCGCGGGGACGGACGTACACGTGGCCTGCCCCCAACAGGGCTTCCTGCCGCGGGCGTTGGGCGCCGCCGGCATCCGCGTCCACCCCTGGGACGCCTCCCGCTCCCCCGGCCCCCGGCTCAGGACCGAGGTGAGGGAGCTGAAGCGCGTCATCGGGGCGGTGGGGCCCGCGCTCGTCCACGCGCACAGCGCCAAGGCCGGGCTCGCCGCCCGCCTCGCGCTGCGCGGCGGCGTACCCACGGTCTTCCAGCCGCACGCCTGGTCCTTCGAGGCGGTCGGCGGCCCCACCGCGCTCCTGGCCCGCAGCTGGGAACGGAGCGCGGCCCGCTGGGCGACGCGCATCGTCTGCGTCAGCGAGGCCGAGCGGGCCACCGGCCTGCGCGCAGGTGTCGTCGGCTCGTACGCGGTGGTCCCCAACGGCGTGGACACCACCCGGTTCGCGCCCGGCCCGCCCGCGCCCGGCCACCACGGCCCCTCGGACGGACCGCTCGTGGTGTGCGTCGGGCGGCTCTGCCGGCAGAAGGGGCAGGACGTGCTGCTGCGGGCCTGGCCGGCGGTGGCCGCGCGGGTGCCCGGGGCCCGGCTCGTCCTCGTCGGGGACGGGCCGGACGCGGAGCGGCTGCGGGAACGGGCCGGGCCGCGGGTCGCGTTCGCCGGGGCGACCGCCGACGCCGCCCCCTGGTACCGGGCGGCCGACGTGGTCGTCCTGCCGTCCCGCTGGGAGGGCATGGCGCTGGCCCCGCTCGAAGCCATGGCCTGCGCCCGTCCGGTCGTCGTCACCGACGTGGACGGCGCCCGGGAGAGCCTGCCGCCCGCCCACCACGCGCACGCCCTCGTACCACCGGAGGACGACGTGGCCCTGGCACGGGCGCTGACCGCCCTGCTGCGGGACGGAGAACTCCGCGCCGAGCTGGGGCGGCACGGCCGGCGGCACGTACTGGACCACCACGACGCACGGTGTGCCGCGGCCGCGATCGACGCGGTCTACGGCGAGCTTCTGGGCACGGCGCCCACCGAACGCAGGGAGTGCACCACCACGTGAGTGCGGAACGGACCGTTGCCTCCTCATCGGCTCAGCCACGGCAGGACACCCAGGCCCCGCCCGGAACCTTCGTCGTCGCACCACGCGAGGCGACGGCCCGCCGCGCCGGGGCGGCGGCACGGCGGCCCGCCCGCCGCCGGCGCTCGGCCGCCGCACTGGTGACCGTCGACTGCGCCGCGGCCCTCCTCGGCCTGCTGCTCCTCGACGACCCGCGGCAACAGGCCGTACTGGCGCCCCTGCTCGTGGCCAGCGTGCTGGTCCTCAACGCGCGGGGCCGCCTGTACGAGTACGCCCCGCTGCCCGACACACTCGGCCGGCTGCCGTCACTCGCCGGGCGGATCGCGCTCGGCTGGTCCGTCACCGCCGTCCTCGCGCCCGCGCTGCTCGCCGCGGAGCACCTGCCGCCGGGCACGCTGCTCGGCATGGCCGCGGCACAGTCCCTGCTGAGCTTCGCCGGGCGCGCCCTCGTCCACCGGCGGCGGCGGGCCGCCACCCTGCGCAGGCCGCTCCCGGTCCTGGTGCTGGGCCCCGCCGCGCAGGCGCACGGTGTGGCCGCGGCGCTGCTGCGGCGCCCCGGCTGCGGTATGCGGCCCGTCGGCATCGTCAGCGAGGCGGCGGCGGAGTCCGGGCCCGAACTGCCAGTACCGGAACTGCCGGTGCCCGAGCAGCCGGTGTCCGAGGCGCCGCTGCCCGAGCTGCCGGTGCTCTGCACGGAGGACGAACTCCACCGGGCGGTGATCCAGAACGACGTCCGGGCCGTGTTCCTCCTCGCCGGGCGCGGCGCCGAGCCCGCCGGATGGCTGCCGGCCCTGCACGGCCTGGGCTGCGACCTGTGGGAGCTGGACCCGCACTGCGCGGAGGGCGGGCACAGACCGGACGGGCCCCGGCAGTACGTGGCCGGGTTCGCCTGCCGTCCGCTGAGCGCCGGGTGCCGGGGGGCCGGGGCCGGCAAGCGTCTCCTCGACATCGCGGTGTCGGGCGTCCTGCTCCTCGCGGCCGCACCGGTCCTCGCCGTCTGCGCCCTGGTGCTGCGGGCCGTGGAGGGCCCCGGCGTGATCTTCCGGCAGGAGCGCGTCGGCAAGGACGGGCAGCTCTTCACCCTGCTGAAGTTCCGCACCCACCGCCCCGCCGACCAGCAGGAGGCGGCGACCCGGTGGAGCGTCGCCGACGAGCACCGCATGAGCGCGTTCTGCCGGTTCCTGCGGGGCACCTCGCTGGACGAGCTGCCCCAGCTGTGGAACGTGCTCAGGGGTGACATGAGCCTCGTCGGACCGCGGCCCGAACGGCCCTTCTTCGTCACGCAGTTCAGCCAGACCTATCCCGGCTACGCCCACCGGCACCGCATGCCGACCGGCATCACCGGCCTTGCCCAGATCCACGGACTGCGCGGCGACACCTCCATCGAGGACCGGTGCCGCTTCGACAACGCCTACATCGACAGCTGGTCGTTCTGGCAGGACCTGTGCATCCTGCTGCGGACCGTCGGCTGCCTCGTACGCCGCACGGGGAGCTGAGCGCGGTGAACCACCTGTCGACCGCGCTGCCGCACGGGTCCCGCCCGTACGACGTGGTGCTGTCCGAGCTGAGGCGGAGCGCTCCGGTGCTGCCGGTGGTGCTCCTGGTCGCCCTGCTCGCGCTGCCGGTGCCGTCCGAGGGCGCCGCCTCCGCGGGCGGCGGGGGCGGCACCGGCACCCTCGCCGACGCGGCGTCCGCCCTCGTCGTCGGCTTCTGCGCCGTCCGTGCCGTCCGCGGCGTGCGGGCCGGGCGGCGCCCGCTGACCCGCACCGCCGCGGTCCTCCTCGGGCTGCCGGTCGTCGGCATCACCGTGGCCGCCTTCGGCGCCTCGTCCGCCGCGACCGGCGTCACCGGGGCCGCACGCTATCTCCAGATCTTCGTCCTCGTGCCGGCCGCCGTGCTGCTGCTGATCCGCGACGCCCACCACTTCCGCCTCCTCGCCTGGTCGTTCGTGGCGCTCGGGCTGTGGCAGGGCGTCATCGGCGTACACCAGAACCTGACCGGCACCGGCGCCTCGTACATGGGCGAGGACATCCGCGCGGTGGGCACGTTCGGCTCCACGGACGTCATGGGGATGGCCACCGTCGTCTCGTACGGACTCGTCTGCGCGCTCGCGCTGGCCTTCCGTCCCCATGCGCCGCGCCAACGCTCCGCCGCGGTGGTCTGCGCCGCCCTGCTGACCGTGCCGCTCGCCCTCTCCTTCAGCCGCGGCGCGTGGATCGCCGCCGCGGTGGCCTGCACCGGGGTGCTGCTGCTCGCCGGGGTGCGCCGGGCGGGCCGGGCCCTGCTGGCCGCGGGCGCCGCCGGCGTGATCCTGGTGGCAGGCTTCGGGGTGGGCTCCACGATGCTCCAGGAACGCCTCAGCAGCATCACTCAAGTCACCGGCACACCCGACCAGTCGGTCACCGACCGGTACACGATGTGGGCCGCGTCGGTCGACATGTGGCGGGAGCGGCCGGTGACCGGAGTGGGCCTGAAGGGGTTCCCCGACCACCGCGACAGCCACGCCTCGCTGGCCCTCTCCGCGGGCAGTGACACCGCGGGGGCCGGCAGAGGCTTCGTCCGGCAGCCCTTGTTGTCCCCGCACAACATGTACCTGTTGGTCCTCGGCGAACAGGGGTTGCTCGGTCTCACCACGCTGGCCGGCTGCTGGGCGGCGCTCGCGGTGTGCGCGGTGCGGCGGTGGCGGCGGGTCCGGCGGAGCGGCGCCGGTGGCCCGGGACTCGACTGTGCGCTGGTGGCCTGCGGGCTGCTGCTCTGGCAGCTGACCGACTTCGTGTACGCCGACATCGGCGGCCCCTCCACCGTCCTGACCGGCGTCGCCTTCGGCCTCGCGGCCTGGTGGGCGGTCGGCGTCCACGAGCGGCCCGGGACGGGGGGTGCCCGATGACGGCCGTGCCGTCGCCGACGGTCGGGGCGGCTCCCCCTGGCGGCCGGAAGGCGGCCGGCGGTGGTCGGGAGGCGGCCGGGAAGACCGGCGGCTCGTTCCTCGCCAAGGCCGCGCTCGTCACGGCCGCGCTCTCCGTCGCCGGTTCGCTCCTCGGGCTCGTACGCGACCAGGCGCTGGCGCACTTCTTCGGCGCCGGCACCGACACCGACGCCTTCCTGGTGGCGTGGACGGTCCCCGAGGTGGCCGCGACGCTGCTCATCGAGGACGGCCTCGCCTTCTTCCTCGTGCCCGCGTTCAGTCTGGCCCTCGCGCGCCGCGCGGACGGCCCGTCCGCCGACCCGGTCCTTGAGCTCGTACGGGCGTCGCTGCCGCGGATGGCCCTGTGGTTCACGGGCGCCGCCGCACTCCTGATCGCGGCGGCCCCGTACCTGGTCGCCGTGCTGGCCCCCGGCCTGCCCGATCCGCGGCTGGCCGTCGACTGCACCCGGCTGACCGCCACCTGCGCCCTGACCTTCGGGCTCACCGGCTATTGCAGCGCGGCGCTGCGGGCGCACCAGCGGTTCGTGGCGCCCGCGACGGTCTACGTCGCCTACAACGCGGCCATCATCGCCGCCGTGTTCGCGCTCGCGGTACCGCTCGGGGTGCGGGCCGCGGCGGCGGGCGTGGCCGTGGGGGGCGCCCTCATGGTCGTCGTACAGGCGCCCTCGCTGTGGCGGCAGCTGCGGCGCCCGTACGGTCCTGGGTCCGCGACCACGAGTGGGTCCAAACCCGAGCCCGAGCCCGCCAAGGCCCTCCAGACCGCCATCATCTGGACGGTCCTGCTGTTCGCCCTGTGCCGTCAGTCGCAGGTCCTCATCGAGCGGTTCCTCGCCTCGTCGCTGCCCGCCGGGGCCATCTCGCACCTGAACTACGCGCAGAAGGTCGCGCAGATGCCGATGGCCCTGGCCCTCATGATCTGCACGGTCACCTTCCCCGTGGTCGCACGGGCCCTGGCCATGGGCGAGAAGGAGCGTGCCCGCGACCGCGTCGAGCGCGATGTCGTCCTGGCCGGGTGCGTGGTCCTCGTGGGCGCGGCCGCCGTCGTCGCCGCCGCGCCACCGCTCATCGAACTGCTCTTCCAGCGCGGCGCCTTCACCGCCCGGGACACGGCCACCACCGCCTCGGTGATGCGCGTCTACGCGCTGGGCCTGCTCGGCCACACGCTGGTGGGCGCGCTGGCCCGGGCGCACTTCTCCGTGGCCAGGACCACCTGGGTGCCGCTCTTCGCCATGTCCGTCGGCGTCGTCACCACCGCGGGCATCGGCTTCCTGACCGTCGGCACGTGGGGCGTCCACGGGATCGCCGGGGCCAACGCGACGGGCGTCTGCGTCAGCGCCCTGCTCCTGCTGCGCGGGCTCGGCCCGCGCACCGTGCCGGTCAGGACACGGGCCCTCGTCGGGCAGCTCGGCCGCCTGACGCTCGCCGCCGGGGGCGCCGCGCTGCTCGGCGCCCTGGTCGCGGGGGCCGTGCCGCGGCCCGCCCTCGCCGTCCTCGCGAGCTTCACCGCGGTCACCGTCTCCTTCGCGCTCCTCGGCCGGCTCCTGGGGGTGCGGCCGTGGACCACCGTCCTTCGCTCCGTCGGCAGAAAGCTGCGTCATGTCCGTTGACCTCACTCCGCCCGCGCCGTCCGGTACGGAGCCCTTCCTGCGGCTGCGGCCGCCGCGCAACCCGGCGTGGGTGGCGATGTACCACTCCGTCGCGGACCCCTCCGACGACCCGTACGAGATCACCGTCGCGCCGGACCGGCTGGCCGAGCAGCTGCGGTGGCTGCGGCGCCAGGGGCTGCGCGGCGTGTCGATGAGCCACCTGCTGGAGGCGTGCGCGCGGGGCCGGGAGCACAACCTCGTGGGCCTCACCTTCGACGACGGCTACCGCGACTTCGTCGAGCACGCGCTGCCGCTGCTCGGGGAGTACGACTGCACGGCGACCCTCTTCGTCCTGCCGGGCCGGCTCGACGGCGACAACGCCTGGGACCCGCTCGGCCCCCGCAAACCGCTCCTCGGCGCGGACGGCATCCGGCACGCGGCCGCGAGCGGCGTCGAGATCGGCTCGCACGGCCTGACCCACATCGACCTGACCGCCGCCGACGACGGGCTGCTGCGCCGCGAGGTGAGCGACAGCCGCGCGGCGCTGCGCGAGCTGACCGGCGGCGAGGTGCGGGGCTTCTGCTACCCCTACGGCCACGTCGACGAGCGCGTCGTGGCGGCGGTGCGGGACGCCGGATACGGGTACGGGTGCGCGATCGCGCCGGGCACGCTCGCCGGGACGTACGCCCTGCCCCGCGTCCACGTCGGCCAGGGCGACACGGCCTGGCGCCTGCGGCTGAAGCTGCGCACGAACCGGCTGCGGCGCCGCGCGCTCGACGGCTCGGCGGTGGCGGAATGAAGGTCCTGCACATCATCACCGGGCTCGGGGTGGGCGGCGCCGAGCAGCAACTGCGCCTGCTGCTGCGCCACTTGCCGGTGCCGAGCGACGTGGTCACGCTCACCAACGCGGGCACCGTCGCGCAGGGCATCGAGGCCGACGGCACCCGCGTCACCGACCTCGGCATGGCCGGCAACCGCGATGTGGCGGCGCTGCCGCGGCTGACCCGGCTGATCCGGGTGGGCCGGTACGACGTGGTGCACACCCACCTCTACCGCGCCTGCCTGTACGGGCGCGTCGCGGCCCGGATGGCGGGGGTGCGCGCGGTGGTGGCCACCGAACACTCCCTGGGCGACTCGCAGATGGAGGGGCGGCCGCTGACGCCGGGGGTGCGCGCCCTGTATCTGGCCGGGGAGCGGCTCGGCCGGATGACGGTGGCCGTCTCGCCCGCCGTGGGGGCGCGGCTGCACCGGTGGGGCGTGCCGCACCAGCGCATCCGGGTGGTGCCGAACGGCATCGAGGTCGAGCGCTTCCGCTTCGACCCGGTGGCCCGCGCCCGCACCCGCGCCCGCCTCGACCTGCCGGAGCACGCGTTCGTCGTCGGCGGCGTGGGGCGGCTGGCCACCGGCAAACGCTTCGACGTCCTCCTCGAGGCCGCCGCCCGGCTGCCCGAGGACTTCGTCGTCGTCCTGGTGGGGAGCGGTCCTCAGGAGGAGGGGCTGCGGCGGCTCGCGCACCGGCTCGGCATCGCCGACCGGGTGCGGTTCACCGGTGAGTCCACCCACGACGCGGACGGCCTGCCCGCGCTGCTCTCCGCCATGGACGTCCTGGCCTCCCCCTCCCCCGAGGAGGCCTTCGGCCTGGCGCTCGTCGAAGGTCTGGCCGCCGGGCTCCCCGTGCTCTACGCGTCCTGCCCCGCCGTCGAAGGCCTCGGCGCCGCCGAACGGACCGGCGCCGCCCACTGCCCGAGCGACCCGGACTCCTTCGCGCAGGCCCTGCACGGCCTGCGCGGCGACGTCCCGCCGCACCGCGAGGCACCGGCGGCGGTGCGCCACTACAGCATCACCCGAAGCGCCGGTCAACTGATGGACGTCTACACGTCGGTCGTTCCCGGCCCGACCCTGGAGGTGACCCCTCGATGAGTGACTCCGCGCACGCGCACTCGCGCACCGGACCCCTGCGAGCCCGCCTCGCCCGGCTGCCCCGCTGGTCGGCCCTGCCCGCCTGCGCGGTCCTCGGCGCCCTCTTCGGTGCCGGGTACGGCGCCGCGCAGACCCCGGAGTACACCGCCACGAGTTACGTCGTCGCCGTCCCGCAGGCGAAGGCGGACCCGGCCACGGCGCTGGGCTTCGCCCAGGCGTACGGCCGGGTGGCGACGCAGCTCGCCGTGCTGGGCGACGCGCAGGTGGCGGCGGGCATGTCGGCCACGGAGCTGCGGGACAGGGTGCGGGTGGCCACGTCCCCCGACGCGCCGATGATCGCGGTCTCGGCCACCACGGAAGACCCCGGCTCCGCCGTCACCGCCGCCAACGCCGTGGCGCGGTCGCTCGCCACGAGCGCCAACCACTCCAAGGGCAGCACCCAGGTCAAGCTCCTGCCGTTCTCCCGCGCCCTGGCGCCCGACGCGCCCTCGTCGCTCTCCACCGGGGTGACGACCCTGGTCGGCGCGAGCGCCGGCGGGCTGCTCGGCGGCCTCGCGCTCCTGGTCCGCCCGCGCGCGCGTACGGAGACGGCGGCGGGGGCCTCCGTCCCCGGGCCCGCGTCCGGCCTGGTCCGGAGCGCCCCATGAGCACGGCACCGGCGAGCACGGCACCGAGCAGCCTCCCCACGGCCCAGCTCTGCGTGGACGAGGACGAGTTCGAGGCGCTGGCCGAGCAGTGGGGGCGGCTGCACCGGGCGTGTGCGGCGGCGACGCCGTTCCAGAGCCATGCGTGGCTGGCGTCCTGGTGGCGGTCGTACGGCAGCCGCGGCCGGCTGCGGGTGCTGCTCGTCCACAGCGGCGGGCGGCTGATCGCGGCGGCGCCGCTGATGCGGGTGGACCGTCCGCTCCCGGCGCTCAAGCCGCTGGGCGGCGCGATCTCCGACTTCACCGACGTGCTCCTTGACGGCGCGCACCGCGAGGAGGGGACGGAAGCGCTCCTCTCCGGCCTGTACGCGCTGGCCAGGACCGCGCTGATCGACTTCGGGGAGGTCAGGCCGGGCGCGTGCCTGGAGAGCCTCTACGAGCGGTGGCCGGGGCCGCGGCGCACGCTGGCCGCCTCCGACTGCCTGGAACTGCCCGCGCTGCCGATGGACGGGCTGCTCAAGCGGCTGCCGACGCCGCGGGCCCAGCGCGCCCGGGCCAAGATCCGCAAGCTGGCGGCGCTGGGGGTGGAGAGCCGCATCGTGCCCGTCGAGGAGGTGGAGTCCTCGGTGCGGACGCTGCTGCACCTGCACCAACTTCAGTGGCAGGGGCGCAAGGTGACCTCCGAGCACCTCCAGCCGCGGTTCCACGAGCACCTGCTCCGCTCCATGCGCCCGATGGTCGCGGCGGGCGAGGCCGTCCTCACCGAGTTCCGCCTGGACGGCGAGGTGCTGGCCGCGGACCTGACGCTGCTGTCGGGCACGCTGGCGGGCGGCTATCTGTACGGCGCCCATCCGCGGCTGCGGGAGCGCAAGGTGGATGTGGCGACGATGCTCCTCGATGCGTCCACCCGGCACACCGGGGGCGACCATCCGCGCGCGCTGAGCCTGCTGCGCGGCAACGAACCGTACAAGCACCACTGGCGGCCCGAGCCGGTCGCCAACCGGCGCTTCCTGCTGGCCCGCAGGCGCACCGCCCCCCTGGTGCACGCGGTGGCCTGGGGCGTGTCGGGTCGCCAGTGGGCGAAGCGGCGGCTGCGCGAGCGCGAGGAGGACGCGCGCCGCGGTGACGGGGACGGACGCCGCGGTGACGGGGACGGACGCCGCGGTGACGGGGACCCACGCCGCGGTGACGGAGCCTCGTCGTGACGGCTCGCGCCACCGCGGCGCGGCGGGATGTCAGCCCTTGTCGTCCTTCACCCAGCCGAAGGGCAGACACAGCCTGCCGCCGAGCCAGGACTCCACCCAGTCGCCGAGCTCCACCGGGGCGCAGGCCGGAAGCTTCGAGGGCTCGGCCGGCCGGGCCGGTCCCGGCGGGTTCACGTCGCGGCCGGAGAGCAGCTCGCGGTAGACGCGCGCCGCGGCGGGGTTGTCCTTGCACTGCCAGACACCGTGCGGGCAGTAGTCGGTGACCGTGTTGTACAGCGGCTTCTTCTCGCGCATCCATTGCAGCATGCGGCGCATATATTCTTCGTTGTCGCCGTTGCGGAAAAGCCCCCATTCCGGGTACGAGATGGGTTTGTTGTGCTCCGCCGCGAAGTCGACGTGCCGCTGGAGCCCGTAGGGCTCGGTGATCTGCTCGTCGAACGGCATTCCGCGCGGCTGGTCGTACGAGTCCATGCCGATGATGTCGACGGTGTCGTCACCGGGATAGCACTCCGTCCAGGGAACGGCGTCCCGCCCTCTGCTGGGGGTGAAGTCGAACCTGAATTTCTGCCCCGGGACGGACCGCATCGTGGTGACGATCCTGTTCCAGTACTTCTTCCAGGACTCCGGGTCCGGACCGCAGCGATGGGTGTACGTCGTGCCGTTCATCTCCCAGCCGAGCACGATCACCGTGTCGGGCACACCGAGGTCGACCAGGCGCTCGGCGAGCACCCTGTAGTGGCCGTCGAAGTCGCCCGCGGCGCCCTGTCCGAGCAGCCGGGCCACCTCGCGGTCGCCGACGCCCTCCTCGTTGCGTTCGAGCATCGGGACGTTGAGGACGAAGAGCCTGTCGTCCTTCTCCTTGCGCCACGCCGCCCAGCTCTCCAGGAAGTCGGGGGCTCCCTCGATGTTGCTCCAGAGGTCACCCGGGAGGTACGTGTGCCCGACCCGCAGCTCGGTGCCGCCGAGCCACTGGCTGAGCCCGCCGATGCGCTCGACCCCGCGCGGGCCGTAGTCGAGGTACGCGCCGAAGGCGGGTGCGGCGGCGGGGGCCGGGGCGGCGGCGGGGTCCGGGACGGGGCCCGGGACGGGGTCCGGCGAAACGGCCAGGGCCGTCGACGAGACGATTCCGGCGGCGATGAAGGCGAGACGTTTACCGCTTCGCAGACGTTTACTGTTCCGGAGATGTTTACCCCGTCGAAGGCGTTTACCGCGCCGGAGGCTCTGTGGGGCGTGTACGCCCATACCTGCTCCTCGTTTCCGACCTCACTCCACTGACACTTCGTCATATGTATTTCTATTGCGCCAATCGTGTTTCTAATCCCGTATTCCGCCACATCGCCCGCATGGGCGATCGACAAGCGAGGGTGACGTTGCAGCCTCTGGATACACGCATTCCTGCGGTCCTGTTGCGGATCGACAGGAACCCCTTCCACCACGGGACGCTGGGTGCCGTGCGCTCCCTGGGCCGCGCGGGAATCGAGGTCCATCTGGTGGCCGACGACTGCGGAAGTCCCGTGCAGCGGTCCCGCTATCTGCACCGGATGCACGCGCCGCCCGCTCCGGGAGCGTCGCTCGCCGAGGTGGCCGCCGTGCTGCGGCGGGTCTCGCACCGGCTCACCGGACCGGCCGTGCTGATCCCCCTCGACGACGCAGGCGCCCTCGCGGTGAGCGCCCTGTACGAACAGCTCACCGACCTCTTCCTGGTGCCCCGGGTGCCCGGCGACGTGGCCGAGCGCGTGGCGGACAAGGCGGCGCTCGCCCGGGTCTGCGCCCGGGCGGGCGTGGCGCACCCGACGACCCTGGCGCCGGAGTCCGCCGCCGAGGCCGCCGAGGCCGTGGAGCGCCTCGGGGCCCCTGCCGTGGCGAAGTGGAGCCGCCCCTGGCTGCTGCCCCACGACACCGGCCTGCGCAGCACCACCGTGCTCGGCTCCCCGCACGAGGCGGCCGCCCTGTTCGAGCGCCGTACCGAGGCCGGCAGCCGCCTCCTGATCCAGGCCTTCGTGCCCGGCACCCGCGACGCGGACTGGTTCGTGCACGGCTGCGCGGGGCGTGACGGTGTCGTGCGCGGCGGGGGCACGGGCCGCAAGCACCTGTCGTGGCCGCGCTCCGCGGGCCTGACGGTGAGCGGCGACTGGACCCCGAACCCCGCGCTCTGGGCCGCGGCCGCGCGGATCGTGTCGGCCCTGGAGTACCGCGGGATCTTCGACCTGGACTTCCGCAGGGACACCGCGACCGGCGACTTCCACCTCATCGACTTCAACCCGCGCCCCGGCGCCCAGTTCCGCCTGTTCGCCGACGGCACGGGCACGGACGTGGTGCGCGCCCTGCACCTCGACCTGACCCACCGGCCGGTGCCCGACCCGCGGCCGCTGCCGGGCCGCACCTTCGTGGTGGAGAACTACGCCCCTCTGGCGGCGCTGCGCTCCCTATGCAGGTCCGGGTCCGCGCGTGGCGTTCCCTCGCCGCGCGGCGAACTCGCCTGGCACGCCGCCGACGACCCGGCTCCCGGGGCCGCCCTGCGCCGGATGTGGCGCCGGCACGTGGTGCGCCGGCTGTGGGACGGCGTGGGCCACCGCTCGCGCGAAGCGTCGCCGGTCGAAGTCCTGGAGCACGGGCCCGCCGTACTCCCCGCCCAGGCGACCAGGGAGCGAGCCGGCACGGGGCCCGGCTTCCGCGCGAGTGATCGCTCCGCCGAATTCGAGCCACCCATTCCCGGGTGATCACCGGCCCTGGGCAACGCCCGCAATTCCGGCCGCTCTTATGAGTGACGCGGCGGGCGAATGGGTGAACCTCGTTACTCGGCCGGGCCATTCGATGATGCACTGAATGCGCTACACCGGGACAGGCCGGGTCGCTTTCCCGCCAGCCGTCGGCGCCTATGCCGTGGGTGAGCGACATTCCCCCGAGGGCCGGTCCGAGTCTCTTCCTCCTTTACGCCGGCAGGGAAGCCGTCCAGTAATTCCTCCTGGGCTTCCCTGTCGGCGTACTGCCGTTTCCGGCAGCACACCTATCACCGCGTCGAGTCCGGCATCACCCCGTCAGGGCCGGGCCGAGGCACGCCTGCGCCGGTACAGGATCGACCCGCCGAGCAGCAGGCCCGCACCTGCGGCCGCCGCGCCGAGCAGCGCGGGGTCCGCGCCCGTGGCGGCCAGTTGGGCGTCGGGCGTGTCCTGGTGGTCCGGCCGCGGGGTGTCCTGCTCCCTCGGCTCACGCTCCGGTGCCGCCTCCGGGGCCGCCTTGGCGCGCTTCGGGGCCTCGGGGCGCGCGGACGGCACGGTCCGCTCGACGGGGTCCTTCGGCGGGGCCTCGGCCGCCGGGTGGTGGTCCGGGGCGTCGTTGGCACAGGAGTTGCCGGCGGCGCTGTTGAGGGCGCCCACGACGTTCGCGCTGTTGCCGCAGGCGTTCACGGGAACTTCCACGGGGGCCTGCACGGTGTTGCCCGACAGCACGCCGGACGAGCGTGCCGTCTCGCGGTGCGCGACGGCGTCGGTGCCGCCGGCCGTGGAGCGGTGCTCGGTGTGCGGCGCGTGCGGCGCGTCGTGCCGGGAGGTGTGGGCGTGGGCGTGCGCGTCGGAGCGGGAGGCGCACTTGTTGCCGCTGGCCGGGTTGCCCACCCCGACGACGTTCGCGGTGTTGCCGCAGGCGTTCACCGGAACTTCCACGGGGGCCTGCACGGTGTTGCCGGACAGGAAGCCGGGCGAGTCCTGCGCATGCCCGTTCGCTTCGGAGGCGGCGAACGCGTGGGCGCCGGACAGGGACAGGATGCTCGTGGCCGCGGCGGCGGAGAGCATTCCTTTACTGAGGGCGTGTCGCAATGTAGTGGTCTTTCTCTGTCCGAAGGGGGGAACGGGCCCCGGCGCCGGGACGGATGCCGGGGCCGGTCGCGGCACAGCGGGAACGGCCGGGCCGGTACATCACTTGTTGACGCAGGTGTTGCCGGCCACCGGGTTCAGCAGAGCGACGACGTTGATGCTGTTGCCGCACACGTTGACCGGGACGCTGACCGGGGCCTGGAACACATTGCCGGAGCCGGTCCCCTCGGAACCCATGGCCGCGCCCTCCGCACCGGCGCCGGCGAATGCCGGGCTGCCCGCACCCAGAGCCATGACGGCGCCGGCAACAATGGTCGCGCTCTTCTTGAGCTTCACAGCTTTCCCTTCATTCGGATCACGCCTGAATGGCGGCCGAGGCCGGGCGGGAACTCCCTGTTCGCGCACCGTGACCTGAGCCCTGCTCAACGAGCGTTCGGGGCAGAGGAAACCGCAGCGTTGACAGCTTTGTGAATTCACTCGAATGCAAATCATAAAACTGGAAGCAATATGGAAAGGGTGCCGGTTTCTCTTCCGTCGAATGCAGCAACCAGCCGCGCACGGTGTGTGGGGCGGGAGTGAGGGGGCAACCGAAGGAGGACAGTCCCCACAACATCGGTGGGAGTGATGCGCTGTGACAACCGACAGCACACAGGAAAGCCGCATCCTCGCCCGTCCCCGCAGCCCGGCAGCGGCCCGGGAGGCCGTACGCGCGGCGTTGCGCCAGGGGCGCCGGCACATCGGCGAGATGGCGGTCGCGGACGCGGTTCTGGTCACCTCGGAACTGGTCACCAACGCACTCAGGCACGGCGGAGGCCTGCGCGCGTTCCAGTGCCGCGTACGGTCCGACTCCGTCGAGATCACCGTCGAGGACGGCAGCGACACCGTTCCGGTCACCCGCCCCCGGACGGCCCTCCTCGTGAGCGGCGGACACGGCTGGCCCACGGTGTGCCGGCTGGCCGACGACGTCAGCGTGACGCGCCTGCCCGGCGGCGGGAAACGCATCGTCGCCCGGGTGCCGCTGGCCGCGTGAAGGTCATACGCGTGACCGTGTGAAGGTCATACGCGTGACCGTGTAAGCGTCATACGCGGCCGGTCACCGTCACCGTGACCCGCGGGGGTTCCCGCTCACCCGTCATCCGCAGCAGCGTCCCGGTCACGGCGGCGCGCACGTCCCGGGTGACGTCCACGGCCCGGTAACCGCGGCGCAGGACGACGTGGATCTCGGCGTGCCAGGCCGCGGCACCCTTGTCCCTGGTGACGCGGACCGCCGAGGAGCGCCTGGCCAGCGGGGTGGTGACGCGCAGGAGTTCGGCGATGCCCGGGCGCAGGAAGGCGACGCCCGCGGTGCCGAGCACCGCTTCCTGGACGGCGTCGGCCAGTTCACCGGCAGTACGTCGGTCCGTCACGGGTGCCGCCTCTCCGCGCTGTCGTCGGCTTCGTCGTCGTCGGCTTCGTCGTCGATGATGTCGGCGACCGTCACGTCGACGGACGCGACCCGCATGCCGAGCTCGGCGTCCACCGCCTCGACGACCCGTCGGCGGACCAGCTCGGCGACCTCCGGGAGATGCCAGGTGAGGGTCACCGCGACCTCCGTGCGGATCCGCACGGGCCCGCGCGGGCGGTCTCCCGCGGCGGCGTCGGTGCGGCCTTCCCCGGTGAGCGCCTCGATGCGGCAGCTGCCCGCCCGTACGCCCGGCAGGGACTCGGCGGCGGCGCGGACGGTCCTGGCCGCCGCGGCCTCCACGATCCACGCGTCCTCGTCCTCCTCGCCCAGCGGCAGCGTGCGGCCGGGGCGCAGTTCCAGGCGCACCACGTCCATGACGCGCCCCACGAGCGCGGAGGCGTCGGGCTCGGGCTCGCGCGGGTCCGCGTCGCGGGCCGCGGCGACGACGTCCTCCAGGTGCCGCAGCGTGTTCCGCGCGTCGGTGCAGTGCGGGCAGCCGACGGCATGCGGATCGGTCTCGCCGTTCTCCGCGCGCTCCCAGACGCTCCACACGTCGCGGCCGCACGGCAGCAGTTCGTTCTCCTCGTTCAACGCCATGCGGCCATCGCCTCCGTGAGATAGCGCCGCGCCCGGAAGACGCGGCCCCGTACCGCCTCCGGACTGATGCCGACCGTCTCGGCGATGGTTTCGTAGGCGAGGCCGTTGAGCTCGCGCAGCACCCAGCACACGCGCTGCTCCGGAGAGAGGCCCTCCATCGCCCTGCCGAGCTCCGCGACGGCGGCGTGCGCCTCGGCGACGCGCGCCGGAGATGCCTCGTGCTCGGGTGCCTGCGGCTCGGGCACGTCGCCCAGGTCGACGGCGGGGCGGCGGGCCCGCAGGACGTTCAGGCACCGGTTCGTGACGATGCGGTGCATCCATGTGCCGAACCGCGCGTCCCTGCGGAACTCCGGCATCTTGCGCCAGGCGCTCACGAAGGACTCCTGGACCGCGTCCTCGGCCTCCGTCCGGCTGCCGAGCAGCCGGGTCGCGAGCCGCAGCAGGCCCGGCGCGTGGCGGCGCACCAGCACCTCGAAGGCCTCCTCGTCGCCCTCCGCGGCCCGTACCGCGAGCAGTCCGTCGTCGGACCGCGCGGAGTCGTCCGCCTCGGCCGGCGCTCTGTCCGGGTCGCCCGGCACACGCGGCTCCTCTCACTCAGGTCGTACTCCTACGACACGCGGCGAGCGCCCGCGTTACGCGACGCGGGTCCGGGGGCCGCCGGGGAGAGAAATTCCACCGGGACGCGTAACGAATCCTCCGCCCCGGTGTCAGACATGCGACGGGCCGGGCACTCGGCCCGCAGTGAGCGAGCGGACAGCAGGCGACAGCAGTCGGAAGACAGCAGGCGGAACACAGCAGGCAAAGCAGCGACAAGTCACTGACGACGAGGAGATGGCCTCATGTCGACCCAGGAGATCACTTCGAAGACCGCCGCCTCCGGTGGCGGCGGGCAGGACGTCACCGGCGCCCCGCACCAGGCCGTGCCGGGCAGCACCACCGTGGCGGGCAGGACGGGGGCCGCCGAGCCGGCCGCGACCCGCGGGAAGACCTCCATCGCCGACGTGGTGGTGGTGAAGATCGCCGGTACGGCCGCGCGCGAGATCCCCGGTGTGTACGACATGGGCGGCGGGCTCTCCCGCACCATCGGCGCCGTCCGCGACCGCGTCCCCGGCGGCCGGCCCAACGTCGGGCGCGGGGTGAAGGTCGAGGTCGGCGAGCGGCAGACGGCGATCGACCTGGACATCGTCGTCGAGTACGGCGTGCCCATCACCGACGTCGCCCACGACGTGCGCGAGAACGTCATCGCGGCCGTGGAGCGCATCACCGGTCTTGAGGTCGTCGAGGTCAACGTCGCGGTCAACGACGTACGACTGCCCGACGACGACGGCTCGGACTCCGCCGCCGAGACGCGCGTGGAGTAGGTGAGTGGTGAGCACTGCTCTGGTAGGCCTGATCGCCGGGATGGCGCTGGGGTTCGCCGGGTGGTTCGGCGGCTTCGGCGCCTTCCTCCTGGTCGCCGCGCTCGGCGCGGTGGGCTTCGTCGCGGGACGCCTCGTCGACGACGGCACGGACATCAGGGGCTTCCTCAGCGGCCGTGACCGGGGGCGGCGATGAGCACCCCGGCGGCGGACCGCGGCTCGACGACCGTCGCGGACCGCGCGGTGCGCCGCATCGCAGGGCGGGCCGCGACGGAGGCGCTCGCGCCCGGCGAGGTGCGCACGACCCGGAGTTCGGCGTCCGTACGCGGCCGTCGGGCCCGGGTCGACGTCACCGTGACGCTGCCCTATCCCACGGTGCTCGACGACGCGGGCGAACGCGTCCGGTCCCACGTCGCCGACCGTACGGCGCGGCTCACCGGCCTCACCGTGCCCTCGGCGCGGGTGCGGGTCAGGTGGCTGTGTCTGCGGGAGGAGGCGGAGGGCGGCACTTCGGCGGTCGGTGTTTCGGCGGAGGAGGGCGCTTTTGCGGAGGCGGGTGGCGTGGGGCGGGCGCGGCGGCCGTGGTCCTCGCGGCGTGTGCCCGTCGCCGTGGCGGCGTTCGCCGCCGCCGTGGTGTGCGGCGTCTTCCTGTACGACGTGCTGGCCGTGCGTGCGGCCGACCGTCCGCCCTCCCGGTGGCGGGCCGACCTGATGGGGTGGCTCACCACGCACGGCCCGGACAGCGGCGTCTGGCCGGGCGCGGCGGTGGCGTTCGGCGTGTTCTGCCTCGGTGTGTGGCTGCTGGTCCTCGCCGTCACTCCGGGCCGTCGCGGGCGGCTCCCCATGCGGCCACCGCTGCCGGGCGTCCACGCGGTCCTCGACCGGCGCGCGATGGCGTCGCTGCTGCGGGACGCCGTGTCGGAGCTGCCCGGCGTCACCCGGGTGCGGGTCCGTGTCGGCCGTCGTCGGGCACGCGTGCGTGCCGGGCTCGCCTTCGGCCTGCCGGAGGAGGCGCACCGGGCGGTGACGGAGGCGGCGGAGCGGGCCCTGGCGGCCTGCGGGGTGGCCAGGCCGCCACGGCTCCGCGTCCGGCTGCGCCCCGAGCCCGCCTGGCGCGCTCCCGCGCCGGAGCCGGTGCCTGTGGAGGACGGGGATGCGGCTACGGAGAGCGGGGTCCGATGAGCGGACTCCGGAGCGGCACCAATCGCGCTGCCCTGCTCTGTGCGGCCGTGGGACTCCTCGGCGCCGGGGCCGTGCTGGCGTCCGCCACGGACGGCGTGCGCGAGCGGCTGCCGTCGGGCTGGCCGCGGCTCGGGGCCGACAGGGTGTGGCTCGACGGGCGGGACCTCGGCAGGTGGCGCGATCAGGGCTGGTGGACGCCTCTGGTGATCGCCGCGCTCTCCGTCGGCGTACTCCTGTTCCTGGGGTGGGCGGTGGCGCAGGTCCGCGGCGGGCGCGTGCGCGAACTGCCCCTGGGGCGGCCCGATGTGACCCTGTCCGGGGCCGCGCTGGCGGCCGCGATGGCGGAGCGGGCACGCGCCGTCGAGGGCGTGGCCGACGCGCGCGTACGCCTTCGGGGCGGCTCGCGGCGGCTGCGCGCCCGCATCACCCTGGTCCTGCTGCCGGACAGCTCTCCGGAGACGGTGCTGCGGCTCCTCGCCCGGCACACGGTGGCGGAGGCGCGGGCGGCGACGGCACCCCGCGTGCTGACCGTCGACGTCCGTCTGAGGATGCAGTCGCACACGTCCCGGCGCCTGCGCTGAGAAAGCCGAGAGACGCTGAGAGACACCGAGAGACGGGGTCAGTGTTCGGTGAGCAGTCCGGAGCGCAGCTTGGCGAGGGTGCGGTTCAGCAGCCGCGAGACGTGCATCTGGGAGACCCCGAGCACCTGTCCGATCTGGCCCTGCGTCATCTCCTGGCCGAAGCGCATCTCGATGATGTGCCGCTCGCGCTCGTCCAGTTGCTCGACGAGGGGTGCCAGGGCGTGCAGGTCCTCGAAGAGGTCGAGCGCGGGGTCCTCCTCGCCGAGGATGTCGGCGTAGTCACGGCCCTTGGAGCCGTCGTCCTGGCTGAGGGGGACGTCGATGGACCCCGCGGTGTAGCCGTTGGCGGCGACGAGGCCGTCGTTGACCTCGCGCTCGGTGAGGCCGAGGTGGTCGGCGAGCTCCGGGACGGTGGGCTCGCGGTCCAGCTCGGCGCCGAGGGCCTCCTTGGCCTTCACGAGGTCGACGCGGAGCTCCTGGAGGCGGCGCGGCACGTGGACCGCCCAGCTGGTGTCGCGGAAGAACCGCTTGATCTCCCCGGTGATGTAGGGCAGCGCGAAGGTGCTGAACGCGACGTCGCGGGCGAGCTCGAAGCGGTCGATGGCCTTGATCAGGCCGATCGTGCCGACCTGCACGATGTCGTCGACGTCGGTGCTGCCGCCGCGGAAGCGGGCGGCCGCGAAGTGCACCAGCGACAGGTTCATCTCGATCAGGGTGTTGCGTGCGTACTGGTATTCGTGCGTGCCCTCTTCGAGGTGCTGGAGCCGGTCGAAGAAGATCTTCGACAGAGCCCGCGCGTCCTTGGGCGCGACACTTCCCGCGTCCTCGACCCACGGCAGTTCGGTCAACTGTGTGGAGGTCCTCACTGGTTCACCTTCGCTCGGTGGGGGGCGGCGGGCGGCACGTCACCAGACCGCCTGCCCACTGATCTGCTGGTTAAGCCTAGTAGTGCTTCGTTGCGTGCTGGTCCTGCCCGTCGCCCCGTTCCCCTCGCCGGTCGGTGCTGACACGATGCGGAGTCCAGGGTGCGGGGGGAGTCGCCCTCAGCGGGGGCGGGGCGGGAGGCGTAGATGCCAGAGGTGTTCTTGCGGCGGCTGAGCCGTTGGCAGGCGGAGATGCAGCGCGAGGCCGTGGCCGATCTCTACGTGGAGTCCTGCCGCGGCACGGCCGGCTCCGGGCCCGGGGACCGGCGTGCGTTTCTGCACCGCTTCGAACACGACGTACAGCAGACGGACTTCGACATGGTCGTGGCCGACTCGGCGGGCCTGGTCGGGTGTCTCTACGGATACCGTGCCGAGCGCGGCGGGACGTGGTGGGAGGGGTTCAGCGGCGTCCTGCCCCCGGCGATCGAGGAACAGACCGGGTCGGGGCGGGTCTTCCTGCTCAGCGAGCTGATGGTCGCGCCCGCCGAGCGCGGCTCGGACCTCGCCTCCCGCCTCCGTACGCTGCTCCTGACCCGGCACACGGCCGAGGTCGTCGTCGCCGTCCTCAAGCCGGGCGACGAGCGGGGGCGGGAGGTGCTTCAGGCGTGGGACTGGACGAAACTGGGCGAGTTCGCCCCCGAACAGGAGGGCTGGCTGCGGCCGCCCTCGCCCCTGCCCTGACCGTTCGCACTCGTCCCGAGTGCCCGCTCACTCGTCCCGGTCCCTGCTCGCCCGCAGGGAGTACATGAGCGGGATGCGGGGCCGGTCCGCGGGGAACCGGTAGATGCCGTCGCGCGGTTCGAGCAAGCCGAACCGCGCGAAGAGGGTGTGGTCGCGCTCGCGCAGGAACTCGACGCGCAGCCCCGCGGCGGCGACCGCCGAGACCACGTCGCCGATGGGGTGCTGCCACTCGACGGTGCGGTTGTGGACGGTGGGGGTGACGGTGTCCGCGTAACCGCCGGGCGTCTCGTCGACCCAGGCGTCGCGCGCGAAGTAGTCGTGCTCGACGCGGGAGCCCGTGGCGTCGTCCAGGACGTCGGTGAGCGGATGGAATTCGTTGAGGTAGAGGAAGCCGCCGGGGGCGACCAGCGAGGCGGCGGTCTCGGCCCAGCGCCGGATGTCGGGGAGCCAGCCGAGCGCGCCCACTCCGGTGTAGACGATGTCGTACGAGGAGTCGGGCACCGCCTCGGCCGCGTCGTACACGTCGGCGGTGACGAAGGTGGCCTGCTCGGGGGTGAGGCCGAGCTCGGCGGCGAGCTCCCGGGCCGCCTCGACGGCCGGCTCGGAGAAGTCGAGCCCGACCACGCGGGACGCGCCGTGGCGCGCCCAGGACAGGGTGTCCAGGCCGATGTGGCACTGGAGGTGCAGCAGTGACTTGCCGCGTACGTCGCCCACTTCCGCGAGCTCGTGGTCGCGCAGGGGGTCCTTGCCGGCGCGGAAGGCGTCGAGGTCGTAGTAGTCACTGGCGAGGTGGAGAGGAACCCGCTCGTCCCAGCGTCTCCGGTTGGTCTCGCGCCAGTCGGCGGGCGTCGGGGAGTACATGGCCGGAAAGTTATCCACAGGCTGGGGAATCCCGCCAGCGGATTGTCGGCGGGGCCAGGCAGTATGGAGGGCATGAGCGAGACGGGTGCGACGAGCGCGACAGGTGCGGAGAAGAACACGGGTGCCGTGGCGGACGCCATGCCGGACTGGGAGAAGCGGTTCAGGGCGCCGCGCGTCTCCCTGCCCGACTGGGCGGAGGACGCCCCCGAGCGCTCCCTCTTCGTGTCGAACGCCACGGGGACGTATGAGCTGTACGCGTGGGACCGGTCGACCGGCACCCAGCGCCAGGTGACCGACCGGCCGAACGGCACGACGGACGGCGCCCTGTCGCCCGACGGCGAGTGGATCTGGTGGTTCGACGACAAGGACGGCGACGAGTTCGGCGTCTGGCTGCGCCAGCCCTTCGGCGGCGGCGCCGACGAGCCGGCGGTGCCGGGCCTGGGCGCCTCGTATCCCGCGGGTCTCGCCCTCGGCAGGGACGGCGGGACGGTGGTCGTCGGCCGCTCCACGGACGAGGACGGTTCGACCATCCACGTCGTGCGCCCCGG
Source organism: Streptomyces sp. NPDC030245 (assembly GCF_055572995.1). Classification (NCBI taxonomy): domain Bacteria; kingdom Bacillati; phylum Actinomycetota; class Actinomycetes; order Kitasatosporales; family Streptomycetaceae; genus Streptomyces; species Streptomyces sp. NPDC030245. Next base: position 228,612 of record NZ_JBVICF010000007.1, read on the forward strand.
CGGCACGGAACCGGTCGAGGTGTACCGCCACCGCGAGTCGGCAGGCGTCGGCGACCTGTCGTACGACGGCTCGCTGATCGCCGTGGAGCACACGGAGCACGGCGACGCGATGCACTCCGCGCTCCGCGTGATCCGGCCGGACGGTTCGACGGTCGCCGAGCTCGACGACACCGAGGGCGGCACGGTCGAGCTGGGCCTGGAGGTCCTCGGCTTCGCGCCGGTGGAGGGGGACGCGCGCCTCCTCGTCGGGCATCAGCGGCGCGGGCGCTGGGAGCCGATGGTGTGGGACGTCGCGTCCGGCGAGGAGCACGACCTCGCGCTCGGCCTGCCGGGCGACGTGAGCGCCGAGTGGTATCCGGACGGCTCCGCGCTCCTCGTCGCGCACGGCTTCGAGGCACGCGGCGAGCTCTTCCGGTACGACTTCGCCTCCGCCGAGCTGGTCCGGATCGACACGCCCGCGGGCTCCGTGTCGGGCGCGACGGCCCGCCCCGACGGCAGCGTGGAGTACATGTGGTCGTCTGCGGCCGAGCCGCCGGTGGTCCGCTCCACGGCGGGCGGTGTGGTCCTGGACCCGCCCGGTATGAAGGCACCGAAGTCCGTGCCGGTGGAGGACGTCTGGGTGGACGGGCCCGGCGGCCGCATCCACGCGCTGGTGCAGCGACCCGCGGGCTCCTCGGGCCCGCTCCCCACGGTCTTCGAGGTGCACGGCGGCCCCACCTGGCACGACAGCGACTCCTTCGCGGCCGGCCCGGCGGCCTGGGTCGACCACGGTTACGCGGTCGTGCGGGTCAACTACCGCGGCTCCACGGGCTACGGCAGGGAGTGGACGGACGCCCTCAAGCACCGCGTCGGCCTCATCGAGCTGGAGGACATCGCCGCGGTGCGGGAGTGGGCGGTGGCCTCGGGCCTGGCCGACCCGGCGCGCCTGGTCCTGTCGGGCGGCTCCTGGGGCGGCTATCTCACCCTCCTCGGCCTCGGCACGCAGCCCGATGTCTGGGCGGTCGGTCTCGCCGCGGTGCCCGTCGCGGACTATGTGACGGCGTACCACGACGAGATGGAGGCGCTGAAGGCGATGGACCGCACGCTGCTCGGCGGCACGCCGGAGGAGGTCCCCGAGCGCTTCGCCGCGTCGTCCCCCCTGACGTACGTCGACGACGTCAAGGCCCCGGTCTACATCTCGGCGGGTGTCAACGACCCCCGCTGCCCGATCCGCCAGATCGACAACTACGTCGACCGCCTCGCCGCCCGCGGCGCGACCCACGAGGTGTATCGCTACGACGCGGGCCACGGCTCCCTCGTCGTGGACGAGCGCATCAAGCAGGTGACTCTGGAGCTGGACTTCGCGGAGCGGCACCTGGGGGCGTGACCCTCCATGCGCCCGAGCGTGCTGACGGACTCCCCTCAAGGGTGGTTTAGGTATACGCCCACCACCCGGATGGAACTCCACTGACATGGACATTCCGACCTCGGGGAGCACGCATGAACGCCACGCAACATGTCTACGAGGTGCTGCGTCAGAGTTTCGGTGTCGACGCACAAGCCGTTCCTGACGACACCGCTCTTCAGCAACTGCGCATGGATTCCCTCGCGTTGGAGGAGTTCCGGGTCATCATCGAGGAGCGGCTGGGCATCGATCTGGACGAGGCCAGGATCACCTCACGGGACACGGTGGCCCACCTCGTCCACGTCGTCACCGCGAGGGCGACGCCGTGAGGCCGCCCCGTGCGGCGCCGTTCTCCGCCGCGGTGACGGGGGTCGGACTGGTGACCGCGGCCGGCCCCGACGCCTCCCGTTCCTGGAAAGCGGTGGTGAGCGGCGGTGTCCCGGCCGGGGTGGGTCCGCACCCCGCTTTGGAGGGCCTGCCCTGCGACTTCGCCTACGCCGTCGACGCCGACGTGGCGGAGCGGCTCGGGGTGGCCGTGGCCCGGCTGATGGACCGGTTCGCCCAGTTCGCCGTGGTCGCCGCGCGCGAGGCGGTCGCCCACGCGGGGCTGGACAGCCGGGCCTGGGACAGCACCCGCGTGGGTGTCGTCATAGGCAACGCCCACGGCGGCCTCCCCTTCTACGACGAGCAGCTCGCCCGCATGCTGGCACGCGGCCGCGTCTCCCCCAAGACCAGCCTGCTCACGCCCGTCAACGGAGCCACCGGCAGCGTGACCCGTGACCTCGGCGTGGCCGGGCCGAGTTTCGCCGTCTCCGCGACCTGCGCCTCCGGCACCCATGCCGTGGGCGCGGCACACCGGCTCCTGCGCTCCGGAGTGTGCGACGTCGTGATCACCGGCGGTGCCGAGGCGGCCATCTGCCGCATGCTGGTCGCCAGCGCCTGCCGGCTCAAGGCGCTCTCCACCCGCCGCGACGCCCCCACGGCCGCCAGCCGCCCCTTCGACGCCGACCGGGACGGCTTCGTCGTCGGTGAGGGCGCCGGCATCCTCGTCCTGGAACATCCGGAGCACGCGCGGGCCCGCGGAGCGAACGTCGTCGCGCGGGTCAGTGGCTTCGGGTCCGCGACCGACCCCGGGGCGACCGTGGCCCCGAGCACCGACGGCGCCGCGCTGGAGCGCGCCCTGCGCGCCGCCCTCGCCGACGCCGACATCTCCGGCGCGGAAGTGGACCACGTCAACGCCCACGGCACCTCCACGCGGATGAACGACCTGGTGGAGAGCGAGGTCCTCGCCAGAGTCTGCGGCGAGCGCCCGCTGATCACCGCGAGCAAAGGCATGGTCGGGCACACGCTCGGGGCCGCGGGCGGCATCGAGACCGCGCTGACCGCGCTGACCCTGCGCGACCAGGTCGTGCCGCCCACCGCCAACCTCACGTCGCTCGACCCGGGCGTCCGGGGCCGGATCGTCAGCGAGGAGGCCCGGCCCGCGCGCCTCGACCGCGCCGTGAAGACCTCCATGGGCTTCGGTGGCTTCGCCGCCGCGCTGGTGCTCACCCGGGCCTGAGCCCGACCCGCGCGAAGCCCGGCCCCCGCGCCGACCACCCGTTTCCTCGGCCCGAACACCGTACGGGAGAACCGAACCGTGCCCGACGAGATGGTCCGCTCCATGACCGTGGACAACCTGCGGTACGCCTACCGACTCCTCCGCCGACCGCCGCCGCGCACCACCCACCCCGTCGTGCTCCTGGGCGGCATCTTCCAGGGGATGTACGACTGGTCCTCGCTGGAGAGCGCACTGCTGCCGGTCGCCGACGTCGTGACCCTCGGCCTCGACAGCAGCGACAGCGGCGACAGCGGCGACAGCACGATTCCCGCCGTCCCGCTCCCGCCGGAGCTGCTGTGCCGAGCGGTCGCCCAGGTCGTCGACGACCTGGGGGCGGAACAGGTCAACCTGTTCGGATACTCCTACGGCTCCGTCATCGTCCACCGGTACGCCCTGGCCCACCCGCGGCGGGTCGCACGCCTGGTGCTGGGCGGTGTGCCGTGGGACATCCCGGACGACCGGTGGAGGCGGTTCAAAGCGCGTTCGGAGGCGTTCCCCGCGGGGCAGGAGCCAACGCTGGCAACCATGTGGGCCGAGACAATGATGTGCTTGGACCCCGAACTGCCGGTGCTGCACCGCGAGTTGGTCTACCGCTTCGTCCGGCGGACGCTGCTTCAGCATCTGCGGATCCCCCACGCGCGGCAGGCCATGGAGGAAAGGCTCGGCGAGATGTGCGGCAGGACGGCCGGCGCCCTCGACGGCATCCCCACGCTCGTCTTCAGCGGTGCGCACGACACGCTCATCCCCGCGCCGACACAACGCGCCTTCGCCGAGACCATCGGGGGCAGCTCGTTCGTCGTCCTGGACTCCTCGGACCACTGGGTGCTGCTCGAACGGCCCGACGCGGTGGCGGATCTCGTACTGCGCCATTTCACCGACCGATAGCGCCCCCCTCAAAAAGGGCTCGCCTCCGCACCTCGTTCCCCACCCCGCACACCCCACACCCCAAGAAGGTGCCCCCCATGCCCGACACCCCCGACATCACCGCCACCATCCACCGCATCCTCACCGACGACTTCGAGGTCCCCTCCGAGGCCATCCATCCGCTGGCCACCCTGGAGTCGCTCGACCTCGACTCGCTGGCGCTGGCGGAGTTCGCCCTCATCCTTCAGGAACGCGTCGGTGTGAAGCCCGCCGCCGGCATCGTCGCCACCACGACGACCGTCTCCCGGCTGGCCGCCTCCCTGGAAACCTGCCGGGAGGCCGGCCGGCGGACCGGCCGCGACCCCGGGGCCGCCACATGAGCCAGGCCGACATCGCGGTCACCGGCATCGGCCTCGTCACCGCGGCGGGCGACGGCGCCGAACCCACCTGGCAGGGCGTCCTCTCCGGCGCCTCGACCGCCACGCGTGACCCCCGCCTGGCCGGTCTGCCGGTCGACTTCTCCTGCCGCGTGCCCTCCCTCGGGGACCTGCCCCGCCGGATGGGCGGCCGCAAGGCCTGGCGCATGGGCCGCTTCGTCAAGCTCGCGGTGCTCGCCGCACGCGAGGCGGTCCGGGACGCCCGCCTCGACCCGCGCACCTGGGACAGCACCCGTGTCTCCGTGGTCATAGGCTGCGGCCTGGGCGGCACGTGGGAGTGGGAGGAACAGCACCGGCGCCTCCTGGACCAGGGCGCCGACAGGGTCTCCGCGCTGGCCACCGTCCACTTCCTGCCGAACATGGCGGCCGGCGAGGTCTCCATCGACCTCGGCGTGCGCGGCCCCGGCCTCTGCGTCTCCACGGCCTGTGCCTCCGGCGCGACCGCGCTGGCCACCGCCCGCGACCTGCTGGCCAGGGACGCCTGCGACATCGCGATCGCCGGCGGTACGGAGGCGTCCACCAGCCCCCTGACGACCACGAGCTTCCACCGCACCGGGGCCCTGTCCGCCCGCCGCGAGGACGTGCGGGGCGCCTCGCGCCCCTTCGCCGCCGACCGCGACGGCTTCGTCATGGCCGAAGGGGCGGGCGTCCTGCTGCTGGAGCGCGCCCCGGACGCAGCCGCCCGCGGCCACCGGCCCAGGGCCCTGCTGGCCGGCTGCGGCACCACGTCCGACGCCCACCACCCGACCGCCCAGCCCGAGGGCGCGCCGGGAGCCGAACGCGCCCTGCGGGCCGCGCTGGCCGACGCGGACCTCGCCCCGCGCGACATCGACCACGTCAACGCCCACGGAACGTCCACCCTGGCCAACGACCTGACCGAGGCCTCCCTGATCTCCCGAGTGCTGCCGCACCGCCCCAGCGTCACGGCCCCGAAAGGGGTCCTGGGGCACAGCCTCGGCGCCGCGGGGGCCATCGAGGCCGCGCTGACCGCGTTGACGATCCAGCACCGGCAGGTGCCACCGATCGCCAATCTCCAGCACGTCGCCCCCGGCCTCGACATCGACTGCGTCACCGACCGCCCCCGCCCGCAACGGGTCCGCGCGGCCGTCAGCCACTCCTTCGGATTCGGCGGCCACAACACCGTGCTCGTCCTCGTCCGGCCATGACCGGCGTCGACCACCGGTGCGCGCTGCGCCGGGAACTCGAACACTTCGTCCACTGGGTGAGCGGCATGCCCATGCCGACACCACGGGACCCGCGCGCCGAGGAGCTGCTCCTGCTACGGGACCGGGGCGGCCTCGACATCACCGTCTCCGCCGTCCGCGACATGCTGGGCAGCGTCCTCGTCCGCCAGGTCCGTGCCGGGTGCGTCCGCGAGTGAGGCGGGGCGGACCCCACGGGTCGGCGAAGGGCGGCGGCACCGTACCTTGGGGGTGTGTACCGGTTTCTGCTGACGCCCCGCTGGTGGGGGATCAACATCTTCGTCGTGCTGGCCATCCCCTTCTGCATATTCATGGGGTCCTGGCAGCTCGGCCGCTTCGAGGACCGCGTACAGGACCACGAGTCCGCCAAGGAGCAGGTCGAGGAACAGGCCGCGGACGCCCGCGGTGACGCCGAGGGGCGTCCCCTCGCCTCCCTGCTGCCCGTCGACAAGGAGACCTCCGGCGAGCAGGCCACGGCCACCGGCCGCTACGGCACGCAGCTCCTCGTCCCGGACCGGGAGCTCGACGACAAGCGCGGCTTCTACGTCCTGACCCTGCTCCGCACGGACGGCGGCAAGTCGCTGCCCGTGGTCCGCGGCTGGCTCCCCGGCGACGCGAGCGCCGCCAAGGCCCCCGCCGCCCCCAAGGGCGAGGTCACGGTGACCGGGGCCCTCCAGGCGTCGGAGAGCCCGGGTTCGAACGGCGTGAGCGCCGCGGGCGGCCTGCCCGCGGGCCAGCTGGGCGCGATCAGCTCGGCGTCACTGGTCAACCTCGTACGCGACGACGTGTACGACGCGTGGATCACCCTCGACAAGGGGGACTCCGGGATGAAGGCGGTCCCGGCGACCGCGCCCAACGACACCGGCCTCGACCTGAAGGCCTTCCAGAACCTCGGCTACACCGGCGAGTGGTTCGTCTTCGCGGGGTTCGTCCTCTTCATGTGGTTCCGGCTGTTCCGCCGCGAGGCGGAGTTCGCCCGCGACGCCCGGCTCGGCCTGCTCGAAGAGACCCGGGCCACAGAGCCCCAGCCCGCAGGGCCTCAGCCGCAGGGCTAGGAGGCGGGCAGCACCCCGGTCCGGTACACCGTCCCCGCGCACGCGTTCGGGACCGTGGCGGCCGCCGACGGGGCCCCCGCCTCGGCGGTCAGGGAGACCACGACGCTGCCGTCGGCCACACCGCCGTCCGTCCGGCCCAGCTGGGTCTCCATGCCCTCGGGCGTTCCGCCGCCCGGAGGAGTACCGCCGCCGCCCTCCGTGGGCGTCGGGTCGGGCGAGGGCTCGCCGCCGTCCGAGGGGCACTTGTCCGAAGGCAGCCAGGCGAACCGCACCTCGTACGCCGCGCCCGGCTGGAGCACGAGCGAGCTGGCCTCCTGGGAGGGGTCGGGCAGGCCGAGCGCCGCGTCCCCCGCCGTGTGGTCGACCACGACGATCTTCGTGGGGTCGGCCGCGCCCTGCGCCACCGCGCTGACGGCGCCGGCGGCCTCGACCGTACAACTGCTGTCGGAGATGTTCGAGACGCGGAAGGAGCCGTACACCGAGCCGTTCACGTCCGCGGGGTTCGCGCTGCCCGTGGCGCCGAGCTGGGCCGCGTCGCAGACCGGCGAGCTGGCGGCCTCGGAGGTGGCGGGGTCGGGCGATCCCGTACCACCGCCGCCCGTGCCGCCCTTCGCCTTGCCGTCCTTCTTGTCCTTCTTGCCCTTCTTGTCCTTGCTCTTGGACTTGTCGGGCTTCTTCTCGGACCCCTTCGAGCCCGGGTCCTGTTCCTTGCCCTGGGTCGAACCGCCCTGCGCGTCCTGGCTGTTGCCCGCGATCGAGGGGCGGTCGTCCGCATCGCCCTTGGAGTTGGTGACGTGCACCAGGGCGGGGACGGCGGTGCCGATGAAGAGCGCGGCGGCCGCGATGCCGACGACGGCCTGGCGCTTGCGGGCCCTGCGGGCGGGGACCGCCTGACGCAGGTGGTCGAGGGCGCGCTCGCCCGGCTCGATCTCCTGCACGGCCTGGCGCATCAGCCGCCGCAGCGCGAGCTCGTCGGCGCCGAGCGCACTCTCGGGGCCGGGCTCGCTCTCGTCCCCGAACCCACCGACGGCCCGAAGCCCACCAGCGACTCCCCGCCCACCGACCGAGCCCCGCGCACCCGCCGAGTCCTGACCGTCCGCCGAGTCCCGCGCCTCCGCCGAGTCCCGACCGTCCGCCGAGCCCCGCGCACCCGCCGAGTCCCGACCGTCCGCCGAGTCCCGCGCCTCCGCCGAGTCCCGACCATCCGCCGAGCCCCGCGCCTCCGCCGAGTCCCGACCGTCCGCCGAGCCCCGACCGCCGACCGAGCCCCGCACATCCGCCGAGTCGTCGTGCTTCTCCGGGTCCGCCGAGCCGCCGCGCTTGCCTGCGTCGGCCAAGCCGCGCTCATCCACCGACGTGCCGCGCTCGCCTTCGTCCACCGAGCCGCCGCGCTCGTCGCCGTCCGCCGAGCCGCGCTCGCCCGACGCGTCGCGCTCGCCCTCCGAGCCGAGTCCGTCTTCAGCACCGGACCCTTCGGGTCCGTTGTCCGGCCGGGGGCCGCCATCGGGACCGTGGTTCACGTTTCCGTTCCTGCCATGGTGCTCAAATCCGCCCTGCTCGTCACGCTTGCGCTCACTCATGCCGGCGCCTCCATGGCGACCCTCAGGGCCGCGATGCCACGCGAGCCGTACGCCTTCACCGAGCCCAGGGATATGCCCAGGGTCTCGGCGACCTGCGCCTCGGTCATGTCGGCGAAGTAGCGCAGCACGAGGACCTCGCGCTGGCGCCGCTGGAGACCGCGCATCGCCTTGATCAGCTCGTCGCGCTCCAGCTGGTCGTACGCCCCCTCCTCCGCGCTCGCCATGTCGGGCATCGGCTTGGAGAGCAGCTTGAGCCCGAGGATGCGCCGGCGCAGCGCGGACCGCGAGAGGTTGACCACGGTCTGACGCAGATACGCGAGCGTCTTCTCCGGGTCACGCACCCGCTTGCGGGCCGAGTGCACCCGGATGAACGCCTCCTGCACCACGTCCTCGCAGGACGCCGTGTCGTCGAGGAGCAGCGCGGCGAGGCCGAGCAGCGACCGGTAGTGCGCGCGGTAGGTCTCGGTGAGGTGGTCGACTGTGGTGCCCGCGGTCATCGTGTCGTCAGCGCCCTCGCGCTGCGCCGGCATGCGGGCGGGCCGCGTCGCGGGCATGGGTGCGATCACCGGCATGCCGCCGGCCGCGCGGGGACGACGAGGCGGACGCAGCGCTGCCGCGCCTCTCGCCTGTACCGCTGTGAAGTCGAGTACCTCTGCCACGCTTGTTGGACACGCTTCCCCCCATCAGGGTTGTACGCGTCCGGCATCGCGTTTGCGGCATGTCGCGCGGGCACCGCTTGTGACGATGCATCAAAAGCCCCCATGCGTACCAGCTCTTCCCCTATGCCCCATTTTTTCCCGGCGCTCGGGCCGCCCCTGAGGGCGACCGCTAAAGACGCCCCCCGCCTCGCCGCCGGTTGCAGTGATCAGAGGCGAATCTTCGAACGCGGAGATGATCCAGTTCAAGCGCCTACGGTCACCGAGTTGGACACAGAACTTACACAGATCCCACAAAGGGCTCGCCCGTGGGGTGGTATGCACCAATCCGCGTAAACCGCGCAGCGCCCGCCCCTCAGCCGGCGGTGAACTCCCCGGCCACCAGCTCGGCGATCTGCGCGGTGTTCAGCGCGGCGCCCTTGCGCAGGTTGTCCCCGCAGACGAAGAGCTCCAGCGCGGTGGGGTCGTCCAGGGCGCGCCGCACCCGCCCCACCCAGGTCGGGTCGGTCCCGACCACGTCGGCGGGGGTGGGGAACTCCCCCGCGGCCGGATTGTCGAACAGCACGACACCCGGGGCAGTGGCGAGGATCTCGCGCGCCTTGTCCACCGTGACCTCGTCCTCGAAGCGCGCGTGGACGGTCAGGGAGTGGGTGGTGACGACCGGCACGCGTACGCAGGTGGCGGCGACGCGGAGGCCGGGCAGGCCGAGGATCTTCCGCGACTCGTCCCGGACCTTCATCTCCTCGGACGACCAGCCGTCGTCCTTCAGGGAGCCGGCCCACGGCACGACGTTCAGCGCCACGGGCTCCGGGAAGGGACCGGTGTCGTCGCCCACGGCCCGGCGTACGTCGCCGGGGCTGGTGCCCAGTTCGCTGCCCGCGACGAGGTTCAGCTGCCGGCGCAGCGTGTCGATGCCGTCGCGTCCGGCCCCGCTGACGGCCTGGTACGAGGAGACGATCAGCTCGCGCAGGCCGAACTCGGCGTGCAGCGCGCCGACGGCCACGATCATCGAGAGCGTCGTGCAGTTCGGGTTGGCGACGATGCCGCGCGGCCGCACGCGCGCGGCGTGCGGGTTGACCTCGGGGACGACCAGCGGGACGTCCGGGTCCATCCGGAAGGCGGCGGAGTTGTCGACCACGACGACGCCCTTGGCGGCGGCGACGGGCGCCCACTGCGCGGACACCTCGTCGGGTACGTCGAACATGGCGACGTCGACCCCGTCGAAGACGTCCTCGGACAGGGCGTGCACCTCGACCTCCTCCCCGCGCACGGCCACCTTGCGGCCGGCCGAGCGCGGGGAGGCGACGAGTCTGATCTCGCCCCAGATGTCGGCGTGCTGCGACAGGATCTGGAGCATGACGGTGCCGACGGCCCCGGTCGCTCCGACGACCGCGAGCGTCGGCTTACGGCTCATCGGCCGGTGCCTCCATAGACGACGGCCTCGTCCGTGTCGGAGTCGAGCCCGAAGGCGGTGTGCACGGCACGCACGGCTTCGTTCACGTCGTCGGCGCGGGTGACGACCGAGATGCGGATCTCGGAGGTCGAGATGAGCTCGATGTTCACACCGGCGTCGCTGAGCGCCTCGAAGAAGGTCGCGGTGACGCCCGGGTTGGTCTTCATCCCGGCCCCGACGAGCGAGATCTTGGCGATCTGGTCGTCGTAACGGAGGGAGTCGAACCCGATGGCCGAGCGGGTCTTCTCCAGGGCGTCGATGGCCTTGCGGCCCTCGGCCTTGGGGAGGGTGAAGGAAATGTCGGTCAGGCCCGTCGAGGCGGCCGACACGTTCTGCACGACCATGTCGATGTTGACCTCGGCGTCCGCGATGGCGCGGAAGATCGAGGCGGCCTCTCCCGGCTTGTCGGGCACGCCGACGACCGTGATCTTGGCCTCGGAGGTGTCGTGCGCGACACCGGAGATGATGGCCTGCTCCACCGTGCGGTCCCCTTGCTGACTCGGCTCATTGCTGACCCACGTGCCCTGAAGCCCCGAGAACGAGGACCTCACGTGGATCGGGATGTTGTAACGACGTGCGTACTCCACACACCGGTGGAGGAGCACCTTGGACCCGGAGCTCGCGAGCTCCAGCATGTCCTCGAACGAGATCCAGTCGATCTTCCGCGCCTTCTTGACCACACGCGGGTCGGCGGTGAAGACGCCGTCCACGTCCGTGTAGATCTCGCAGACCTCGGCGTCGAGGGCGGCGGCGAGGGCGACGGCGGTCGTGTCCGAACCGCCGCGCCCGAGGGTCGTGATGTTCTTCCCCTCCTGGCTGACGCCCTGGAACCCGGCGACGATGGCGATGTTGCCCTCGTCGATCGAGGTCCGGATGCGGCCCGGGGTCACATCGATGATCCGCGCTTTGTTGTGGACGGAGTCGGTGATGACGCCGGCCTGGCTGCCCGTGAACGACTGGGCCTCGTGGCCCAGGTTTTTGATCGCCATGGCCAGCAGGGCCATCGAGATCCGCTCACCGGCGGTCAGCAGCATGTCGAATTCGCGCCCGGCAGGGATCGGCGACACCTGCCCGGCAAGATCGATCAACTCATCCGTCGTGTCACCCATCGCGGACACCACGACAACGACCTGGTGGCCGTTCTTCTTGGCGTCGACGATCCTCTTGGCGACCCGCTTGATGCCCTCGGCATCGGCTACGGAGGAGCCTCCGTACTTCTGCACGACAAGGCCCACGTGCGCTCCTCGCTCAGTCCGTCTGTCACCGCACTACTGCGGTCGGCTCAGTCTAACGAGCGGCCGAAATTCGCCTCGCCGATATCACATCGTGAGATGTCCCGCTCACAAGTTGATCACCGCTGGCATACGTTCCCGCTGTTCGGGGCGTACGTTTCGACCGCTCGGCTTGGCACATGCCCGGTTCGGAGCGGGGCACTCCGGAAAGTGGGCCGGCTCACATGGCCTGGCCGGGGGCCTCAGGCGGTGTACTCCTTGAGCTTGGCTGTGTCCAAGGTGATCCCGACGGGGCCGGGAAGCTCAACGGCGTCACCGAACGCCCGCCGGACCAGGCTGCGGTACCTCCCGTCCTCCGGATCCGCGTAGACCCGGACCTCGCCCGCGTCCCGGTCGACGAGGAGATACACCGGAATCCCGGAGGCGGCATACGCATCGGGCTTCTCGACGCGGTCGCGCCGGTCGGCGTCCTGGTCGTAGGAGGTGACCTCCACGGCCATCAGCACACCGGTCGGCTCGGCCCACTGCCCCTGCCCCACGAAGTTCTCGTCCGGCGCGAGCACGCCGTCCGGGCGAGCCCGGCCTTTCCGGTAGCCCTCGATTCTGAGCCCCTGCTCGGGAAAGAGGGACAGCTCAGGGCGCTGCTGCATGCAGCGCTTGATCAGCCACATGACGATCTGGCCGTGAGAACCATCCGGCACCGGCTTGACCTGGACCTTTCCATTGATGAACTCCAACCGCACCGTCTCGGGCGCACGGCTGGCCAGCTCCTCGAATTCCTCGACGGACATCTGGGGCCGGTCGGTGGTCCTGGGGGTCATGGCGTCGCCTCCTTGACTCCATGGTGCCCGGACCAGCACGTCCCGCACGCTCATACGCCGTCCCGCCCCGTCGGCAGTCCGGCGGCCCGGCGCAGCTCGGCCACCCGCTCGGTGACGTCCACGACGTCGTCGTACTCCGCCGGGCGCGGGCGCGGCGGACGCGGCGGACGCGGCGGGTTCGACGGCCGTGCGAGGAACGTGTCCGGGACGTACCCCGCCCGCTCCTCCGGCGGGCAGCACTCCATACAGATCCCATTGACCAGCTCGACAGAGGTCTCGGGCTCCTCGCAGAAGGGGCAGATCATGACGGCGCGGGTGACGCGGGCGCGTGCCTTGGCGGGGGCCTGACGCTTGGGGGGCATCTTGTTCTCCAGTCTGTTCCGGGCGAGACCGCCCGGGTTGGTGACGGTGGACGGCAGCCCTTCGGTGAGGGCGCGGGTGATGTCGTGCGGGGTGGCGCCCCGCTCCAGCCACTCCTCCACGCGGGGCGCGAGCTGCGCGCACTCCTGCTCGGAGAGGGCCATGCGACGGTCGACGGTGCGGAGTCGGGCGAGGGTTCGGTGTGCCGCGGGCGGCTCGGGTGCCTCCTTCGCGACGGGCTCCGGCTCGGGCTCGGTCACCCTGGCCAGCCCCGGCTGATAGGCATCGGTGACATCCCGCCCATGCCGCTCCCGCACGAACTCGGCCCACCACTCGAGGGACTTGGGCTCCCGCGACCAGTACGTCCTGGTCACCCATCGCATCGAGTTGTCCTCGACGGTGATGTGCTCCTTGACCCACCGCAGGTGGCCGGCCTCGGTGAGACGCCTGAGGGAGGTCCGGGTGGCCTGCTGGCCGTAGCGAGGGTGTTCGGCGGCGATGACCTTGTGCCCCATCGCGGCCCCATCGGGCAGGTGATCGACGAACGTCGCGAACTCCGCGTCGCGGGGACTCAAGTGTGCGAAGTCGGGCTCGGTGTCCGGTTCCGCGTCACCCGCGAGGCGTTTCCCGTAGCCCGATTTGGCCATCGGGTGGGACGGGGAGGGGAGGGCAGGATTAGGCTGAGCACAAGTCACGGTCGACCTTGATTCGACTCGTAGGGCTAGGCCTCGGAACCGGTGTTGGCGCACCGTCCGAGGCCGTTCTATTGCCGCGAACCTAGATCGCTCTCACGCTCCGGCGCAAGCCGACTACGGAACGTCACTCCTGAGGGTGACGGAACCCTCAACTCCGTTACGCACCGGGTTGGTTGGGTCCATTTCCTCGGTGAACCAGACCCAGAAAAGAGCTCGGGCCCCGAGGCTCAAGCCCCGGGCTGAACTGCGGCGATGAAGGCGGCCCAGGCGGGGGCGGAGAGGGAAATCTCGGGGCGAGCGAGGTCCTTTGAGTCGCGGACGCGGATGGCCACGGGCCTGGTCACGTTCGAACCCACGGCGACTTCCAAGCAGTTGGCACCCTCGTCATCGCTGTAACTGGACTTGGCCCAGCCGAGGGCGACTTCAAGGCAGGCATCCCCTTCGGGACCGCTGTAGCTCGACTTGAACCAGCGAAGGGCCACTTCGAGGCAAGCGCCCCCCTCGCTGTCGCTATAGCTCGACTTGAACCATTCCAGCTCGTTGCTCACAGCTCATCCGCCATCCGCTCAATGAAGCGCACCGACTCCTCAGTGCCGAGGGCTTCCATGCGGATCACGCTAAGCCGCTCCGTGTACGGACTCACCACCTCCGCGCCGGAAGTGAGCTGGCGCGCCGAGGAGCCGTCCGCGTAGGCGAAGCGCTCACGGTCCGTCATAAAGAGAGGGAGTTGCCACGTCATGCCGCGCCGACGACCCGATCCCCGTACTCGATCGACACCGTGATCCTCGCCCCGAGCGCCGCCGCGTACGTTCGCATGGTTTCCAAGTTGTGGATCTCGCCCCGCTCGACCTGCGAGACCCGCGCCTGGGAGATGCCGACCGCCTTGGCGACGTCCGCCTGTGTCAGGTTCTGCTCTTCGCGGATCTCGCGCAGGTGATGTCCGAGGACGCGTGCCTCGGTGGCGGTGCGGGCCGTCTGCTTGCGGTGCTCCCACTCGGCGTCGGACACGTCGGGCGCGTTCTCCCGCATCCGGCGCTTTACCTCTGCCCAGCTGCTGTACTCACCCATCAGACGCCTCCGCCCTCTCCTGCACCGTCCCGTGACGCCAGGTACTCGTCATAGCGCGCCTCGGCCACGGGGATCGCCTCCTGGTACCAGTCCCGCCAGCGTCCGGCCTTGTCACCGGCCACCAGCAGGATCGCCTGCCGCCGTGGGTCGAAGACGAAGAGGATCCGGACCTCCGTCCGTCCCGAGCTGCTCGGACGCAGTTCCTTGAGATTGTGGGTCCTGCTGCCCGTGAGCCTGTCGACGAGCGGGCGTCCCAGCGCCGGACCGTGCTCCGCCAGCATGTCGACAGCTGCCTCGACCAGGTCAGCCGACACCGCGTCCTCCTCTGCCAGCACGAGCAACCATTTCTCCACCGCCGAGTGGAGATTGATCTGCCAGTTCATGCCCCGCATCCCAGCGTAGGACGCGAACAGATAGAAGGGAATCCTTATACGCTCAGCTCAACGAGTGAATGCGGACCATCCACACGTCAGGAAATCTACTTGACCGTCCGCAACCCCAACGGCCCCGCGATCTCCTCCGCCATTACCTTGCCCGCCTCCTCCTCCAGGCCCTCCGCCGTCAGGTCCTCGTCCGTGTCCAGGCCGTCGAGGTCTTCGAGGGGCTGGTTGAGGCGGACGTGGGCCACCAGGGACTGGAGGGCCCGGAGGGCGGCGGAGGCTGTGGAGCCCCAGTTGGAGAAGTAGGAGAACTGCCACCACCACAGGGCCTCCGTGGTGCGGCCCGCGCGGTAGTGGGCCAGGCCGTGGGAGAGGTCCGCGACGACGTCGGCCAGGTCGTCCGAGATGCGGCAGGCAACCGGGGCCTTGCGGGGCTCGTAGGGGTCGAAGACCTCGGAGTAGACGTCGACCGGGTCCAGGAGGAGGGCCAGGCGTTCGCGGAGGTCGTCGACGTCCTGTTCCGGGCCCAGGTCCGGTTCGTACCGCTCCTCGGGGACGATGTCCTCGTGGGCGCCGAGGCGGCCGCCGGCCAGGAGGAGCTGGGAGACCTCCAGGAGGAGGAAGGGCACCGCCGAGTCCGGCTCGTCGCCCCTCGCGACCTCGCGGACCGAGACGATGAAGCTCTCGATCTGGTCGGAGATCTGGACCGCGAAGTCGTCCGGGTTCCGGTTCTGGGCGGTCGCGTGCAGCGTGGCGTCAGACATCTAGGAGTCGTCTCCCCTCGAAAGCGCGGCCCAGGGTGACCTCGTCCGCGTATTCCAGATCTCCCCCGACAGGGAGTCCGCTGGCCAGGCGGGTGACCTTCAGGCCCATGGGCTTGATCATGCGCGCCAGGTACGTCGCCGTCGCCTCACCCTCCAGGTTCGGGTCCGTCGCCAGGATCAGCTCCGTGACCGTGCCGTCGGCCAGGCGCGCGAGGAGTTCCCGTATGCGCAGGTCGTCCGGGCCCACGCCCTCGATCGGGCTGATCGCGCCGCCCAGGACGTGGTAGCGACCGCGGAACTCTCGCGTCCGCTCGATCGCGACCACGTCCTTCGGTTCCTCCACGACGCAGATCACCGACGGGTCTCGGCGGGGGTCTCGGCAGATGTTGCAGAGCTCTTCCTGCGCGACGTTCCCACAGGTCGCGCAGAAGCGGACCTTGTCCTTGACCTCGAGGAGGGCGTGCGCGAGGCGGCGTACGTCCGTGGGCTCCGCCTGGAGGATGTGGAAGGCGATCCGCTGCGCGCTCTTGGGACCGACGCCGGGCAGCCTGCCCAACTCGTCGATGAGGTCCTGAACCACGCCTTCGTACACGGAACGCCTTTCCGATATGGACTACTGCCGACAGTGTCCGGCTTCTACGTACCGTAGTTGGCCGGGGGGTTTCTTAGAAGGGAAGGCCCGGGATACCGCCGCCGCCCAGGCCCTGGGCCAGCGGGCCGAGCTTCTGCTGCTGGAGCGCCTGCGCGTTCTCGTTGGCCGCCTGGACCGCCGCGACGACCAGGTCCGCCAGCGTCTCCGTGTCCTCGGGGTCGACCGCCTTCGGGTCGATCACCAGGCCGCGCAGCTCGCCGGAGCCGGTCACCGTCGCCTTGACGAGGCCGCCGCCCGCCTGGCCGTCCACCTCCGTGCGTGCCAGTTCCTCCTGCGCCGCCGCGAGGTCCTGCTGCATCTTCTGGGCCTGCTGGAGCAGCTGCTGCATGTTGGGCTGGCCACCACCGGGGATCACGATCAGCTCCGTTTCGTACGGGTCCGTTTTTGCGGGTCCATCTGGCGGGGTTGCCGCCAAGAACGAGCCTACGTGGTCCACGGGCGGGTCGCTCCAGCACTCTTTCGAGTGAGATCTGCCGTCTTCCTATACCTGATCAAGCGCCTCTTCCGGGCGGAAAAGCCGTGAATCCGGGCTCATGGCCACCCATTGGGCGGTAGAGATTGGGGTCGATACGCGCCATCTCGTAGAGGAGTGCCGGGTGAGCCAGCCGGAGATGCAGCCCGAGGGGATGCCCCCTGAGGGGGTGCCCCCCGAGGGGCAGGGTTCGGGGGCGGGCTCCGGGCCGGGACCGGGGGCGGGGCCCGGGGCGAGCGCGGGTGCGGGGGCGCGGGTCGGGGATCTGACCGGGCGGGCCTTTCCCCTCGGCGACTGGGGCGAGCCCGCCGCGCGCCTCGACGAGCTGTACCGCTGGGTGGAGCGCGGCGCCCTCGACACCGCCGAGTGGTATCTCGCCGACCGCGGCCGGAAGCGGCGCGCGGCCCGGCTGCTGCGGGTGGGCGCCGCGCTGGGCGCCGTGGGCGCCGGCGTGCTGCCGCTGCTCGATCTGGCCGCGGTGGCCGGGCCCGATGCCTCCTGGGGGTTCGTGTCGCTGCTCGCCGGCGTGGCGTGCGTGGGGTGCGACCGGTTCTTCGGGCTCACGTCCGGCTGGATGCGGGACGTGGCGACCGCGCAGGCAGTGCAGCGGCGGCTCCAGGTGTTGCAGTTCGACTGGGCGTCGGAGAGCGTGCGGGAGGTCCTCGGGCCCACCGAGGGCACCGCCGGGGAAGCGGCCGAGCGGTGCCTCGGGGTGCTGCGCAGGTTCTCCGACGACGTGACGGAGCTGGTGCGGGCGGAGACCTCGGACTGGATGGTGGAGTTCCGGGCCGGTCCCGTGCCGCTCGCGATGCAGGCGACGATTCCGGGCGGTCCGCAGCGGGAGGCGCCGACCCACCCCGGGCGGTTCCCTCTGCCGCCCGGGGCCCGGCCGAACATGCCCCGGCAGCGGCCGCCGGAACCCCGCTGACCTGTCGGCGGTCAGCTGTAGATGATCATCGAGCCCTGTGCCAGGCTGCGGGTCGCCGCCGCGTGCAGGCCCAGCCAGACGTGGCGTTCCCGCGCGAAGGGGCTCGCGTCCGGCGGTGGCGTGGCCGCCGGTTCCTCCAGGGAGGTGGGGGCCGCGGGCGGGGCCGGGGGCAGGGGCGGGTTGGCGGGGTCTATGCCGATCGAGGGCGCCACGTACTCCAGCTCGCGCAGGAGCGCCTGGGAGGAGCCGAGGGGGCCGCCGCCCGCGAGCAGCTCGTCGTTGGAGAGCGGGGCGGGGAAGTCCACGGGGACGTAGGCGCCCGCGTGGTCGTAGTGCCAGACCAGGTGCGACTGCTGGGCCGTGGCGTCGAACATCTCCAGGAGCTGTTCGTAGTCACCGCCGAGCGCGTCGACCGGCGTGACCTCCAGGCCGCAGATCTGGAGGAGGTACGCGCGGCGCAGGAAATGCAGCGCGTCGTAGTCGAAGCCCGCGACCGGGGCCACGTCGCCGGACAGACCGGGCATGTAGGCGAAGACGGGGACCGGCGGGAGCCCCGCCTCGTTCAGCGCCTTGTCGTAGACGGCGAGCTCTTCCGCGAAGGGGTTGTCGGCGCTGTGGCACAGCACGTCGACGAGCGGGACCAGCCACAGGTCGCAGGCCAAGAAGGACTCCTCGGGTCAGGTCGGGCGACGGACGGTACGAGTGAGCGGTCGTTGCGGAGGTGCGGGGTACGGAGGTGCGGAGCGTTGCTTCGCGTGCAGGCAGCGTAGTTGCGCACCTGGTCCTCTAGCTGCCCTGGTGCAGGTCCCATATCCATACGCCGCCCACCCACTTTCCGTGACGGCCGATCAGCGCGTCCACGGTCGCGCGCAGTTTCGTGTCGTTCTGCTGCGGCGCCAGGACCAGGAGGCCCGCGTTCCAGAAGGTGAGGTCCTTGCGGACCGCCTCGCGCCAGGCGGAGGTGATCTCGGAGACGCGGCCCGAGGAGCGGACGTGCCCGAGGAGGTTCGAGGTGTTCGTGGGCGTCGGGCCGTAGATGCCGATGCGGTCGGGGCCCCAGGGGCCGTTGAAGTAGCCGCCCGGGATGCGGAAGCCCAGGTCGGCGACGGTCTGCCAGTGCAGGCCCTCCGCGTTGCCGGGGTCGGGGACCGGCACCGGGACGAGGGTCTCGCCCTCGCTCAGGTACGAGCGCCAGGTGCCCTGCGCGATGAACGGCGGCACGTCGGCCCGGTCCACGGCCTTGAGCGGCGCGGGCACGATCGGCAGCAGCGCGACGGCGACGGCCGCGAGACCCGTGTACCGGTGCGTGCGCCGGGGAGCGGAGAGCAGGCGGGCGAGTGCCAGCGCGAGCAGCATGCCGAGCGCCGGAGCGCACACCATCGCCACCCGCGACTCGATGACGGACTCGAAGAGGGGCAGGTCGGAGAGGGCCGCCCACGGTCCTGGCAGGACGGTGTCCGTCAGCGGAATGCGGAACTTCGGCCCGAGCGAGAGGAGCGCGGCCGCGACCACGGTGAACGCGAGCGCCTTGACCACCGTGCGCTCCCAGAGGCGTACGACGATCGCGAAGGCCAGGGCGACGAGCGGCCAGCCGAAGAAGGCGTTCTCCTCGGTGGGGTTCATGGCGAGGTGGTCGGCGGTCGCGTCGCTGCCCGCGAGCGAGCGCTCGGCGAAGGAGAGAAAGGCGAGGGGGCTGTTGCCCGCGTTGTCGCCGTGCAGCACGCTCTTGTAGCTCTGCGGCCCGAAGAACTGCCAGTACAGGGGGAAGGCGACCAGGGGGACCGTGACCGCGAGGGCGACCGCGAGGCCGCGCGCGAGCGGGCGCCAGGACTCCCGCGCCACGTCCCGGCGTACGACCGCGTAGGCGAGGGCGAAGAGCAGCATGCCGAGCGCGGCCAGGAGGAGCGGTTCCTCGCCGAGGAAGATCTGGTACGTCGTGAACAGGCCGAGGACGACCCCGTCGCGTACGACCCGGCTGCCCTCGCAGAGCCGCAGCGCCCTCTCGATGATCAGCGGGATCATGAACAGGACGATGAAGTTCGGGTGGGCGTTGGCGTGGCTGACCATCGGGGGCGCGAAGGCGGCGAGGGCCGCGCCGGTGGCGGCGGCGCCCCGGTGCGGGACGAGCCGCCTGCGGATCAGCCGGTACCAGGTGAGGGCGGTGGCGGCGAGGCCGCCGGTCATCGCCACGTTCAGGGCGACCGCCGGGCCGAGGAGCCAGGTGATGGGGGCGAGCGGGACGGAGAGGCCGAGCATGACCGTGTTGGCCATGAGGTTCACGCCGTCCGGGACGTTCTGGAGGGTGGTGAACAGGGGGTTGTTCAGGTGGCGGACGTTGTCCGCCGTCACCGCGAAGAACCACTCCCACTGGTTCTGGTCCTGCATGGAGTCGGGGAAGTAGCGGTGGGCCGGGGCCGGCCAGCGTCCCGAGAAGAGGAAGAGGGAGAGGGCCAGGAAGAGGAGGGGGATCAGGACGTCCGCCCGGCGCACCGAGCGGGCTTTGAGGAGGGTCAGCTCGGCGAGGACTTTCACGTAGTCGAGCGGCCTGACCTTCGAGCCCTCCTGGTGGGACCAGCGCACGGGCACCTCGGCGACGGGCCAGCCGGCCCGCCGGAAGTACTGCAATATCTCGACGTCGATGCCCCAGCCGTGCAGCCTGGACGCGGCGAACGCCTCGCGGGCCCGGTCGCCGTCGAAGAGCTTGAAGCCGCACTGGGTGTCGCGGATTCCGGGGACGGCGACCGTGCGTATGAGGAAGTTGCCGGTCCGGCCGAGGAGCTCGCGCAGGCGGTGCTGGTGGGCGCCGATGGTCGCGCCGGGGCGGGCGCGGGAGCCGATCGCGGCCGCGTTGCCGTCGGTGAGCGCCTTGTCGAGGTGGTCGAGCTCCTCGATGGGCGCGGCGAGGTCGGCGTCGGTGACCAGGACGCGGCGGCCGTAGGAGGCGAGGACGCCGAGGCGCAGCGCGTGGCCCTTGCCGCGGTTGCGGCCGCCGCGGACGAGCTGGACGCGGGGATCGTCGGCGGCCGCCTCGGCGGCGATCTCCGCGGTGCGGTCGGTCGAGCCGTCGTCGACGACGATCAGCTCCCACGCGCCCCGGTACGTCAGGTCGAGGTGGTCGCGGAGCGCGGCCAGCGTGGGGCCCAGGCGCCGCTCCTCGTCGTACGCGGGAACGACGACCGTCAGATCCACGCTCATGCAGCGGCCAGCCGCTCGATGAGGGACAGGGAGTGCGCGTTGTACTCGACGACGATCGCGTGGGCGGCCGCCGGGTCGCGGCGGACCAGCGCGTCGACGAGTTCGGTGTGCCGGGACCAGAGCAGGCCGCGCAGGTCACCGCCGTTGATGTCGCTCCAGCGCCGCAGATGGGGGACGGCGCAGACCCAGGACTTCACGCGCAGGCGGTGCAGGAAGTCGGAGAGGTGGGGGTTGCCGAAGAGGGCGCTGAGTTCGCGCCAGAAGCGCAGGTCGTAGCCGATGAGGACGGTCAGGTCGCCGGCGCAGGCCGCGCGGGCCGCCTCCTCGCCGCGGCGGCGCACGGAGAGCAGGGCGTCGCCGACGTCCCGGTGGGCGCCGCGCTCCGTGAGGTCGCGGAAGATGCCGTCGGCGACGAGACCGCGGGCCTCCAGCATGGAGCGGTAGTCGTCCAGGGTGTGCTCGTGGACGCGGAAGCCGCGGTGCTGGTCGGCGTCGAGGAGTCCCTGCGCGGTGAGGTCGACCAGGGCTTCGCGGACGGGGGTCGCGGAGACGCCGTACTGTTCGGCGATCTCCTTGACCGTGAACTCCTGGCCCGGCTCCAGCCTGCCGGCCAGGACCTCGTCGCGGAGGGCGTCGGCGATCTGCTGGCGCAGAGTGCTGCGGATGACGGCTGGGCCGTCGGTGCCGGGCATCTGTTTCCCCCGCGGAGGTCGTGTACGTGGTCGTGTGTGTGTTCCCTTACGAGCACGCCAGACTACGCGGTCGGGGTTTCGGGGCGGGGGCCCGAAACCGGCCCCCGCCCGATGCCGTCACCCCAGGTGAGGCGGTGCTACACGGTGTGTTCGTCGGCCACCGAGAGCGCCGCGTCCAGGGCGGCCAGGCCCTCCTTCGCCTCCGCCTCCGTGATGTTGCACGGGGGCACGACATGGGTGCGGTTCATGTTGATGAAGGGCCACAGGCCGTGCTTCTTCGCGGCGGCGCCGAACGCGGCCATGGGGGCGTTCGCCTCGCCGGTGGCGTTGTACGGCACGAGCGGCTCGCGAGTCTCCCTGTTCTTCACCAGCTCCAGGGCCCAGAACATGCCGACGCCGCGCACCTCGCCGACCGACGGGTGCCGCTCGGCGAGCGCGCGCAGGCCCGGCTCGATGACCTCGGCACCGAGGGTCGCCGCGTGCTCGACGACACGCTCCTCCGCCATGACGTTGATCGTGGCGACGGCGGCGGCGCACGCCAGGGGGTGGCCGGAGTAGGTGAGGCCGCCCGGGTAGGGCCGCTTGGCGAAGGTCTCGGCGACCTTCCCGGAGATGGCGACGCCGCCGAGCGGTACGTATCCGGAGTTCACGCCCTTGGCGAAGGTCATCAGGTCCGGCGTGACGTCGTACAGGTCGGCGGCGAACCACTCGCCGGTGCGGCCGAAGCCCGCCATGACCTCGTCGAGGACGAAGACGATGCCGTACTTGTCGCAGAGCGCGCGCACGCCCGCGAGGTAGCCGGGCGGCGGCAGCATGATGCCCGCGGTGCCGGGGACGGTCTCCAGGATGATCGCGGCGATCGTCTGGGGGCCCTCGAAGGCGATGGTGTCCTCCAGGTGCTGGAGCGCGCGCTCGCACTCCTGCGCCTCCGTCTCCGCGTAGAAGCGGGAGCGGTAGAGGAACGGCGCCCAGAAGTGCACGACGCCCGCCGTGCCGGTGTCGGAGGCCCAGCGGCGCGGGTCGCCGGTGAGGTTGATGGCCTGCTGGGTGCCGCCGTGGTACGAGCGGTACGCGGCGAGGACCTTGGGGCGGCCCGTGTGCAGGCGGGCCATCCGGGTGGCGTGCTCGACGGCGTCGGCGCCGCCGTTCGTGAAGAAGATCTTGTCCAGGTCGCCGGGGGTGCGCTCCGCGATGAGGCGTGCGGCCTCGGAACGCGCCTCGACGGCGAAGGCGGGCGCGAAGGTCGTCATCGTCGCCGCCTGCTCCTGTATCGCGGCGACGACCTTCGGGTGCTGGTACCCGATGTTGGTGTAGACGAGGCCGCTGGTGAAGTCGAGGTAGCGGTTTCCTTCGTAGTCCCAGAAGTACGAGCCTTCGGCGCCGGCGATCGCCGGGGGGTCGATGAGCTCCTGTGCGGACCAGGAGTGGAAGACATGTGCGCGGTCCGTGGCCTTCACGGAGGCGCCGACCTGCGGGTTCGGCTGAGGGGTCATGGGGCCGAGGGTAAATGTCCACGGAGTGGACGGGACATGGGCGTCCTGTCGGGCGTGGGGGGTGGAACCCGACAGAGTGTCGGGTGACGCCACCTCTTTCTTTTCCCTCCGGGTGCTTTTCTTTTTTTCGGGTGCGGGTGGGTGGGGGCTGGTCGCGCAGTTCCCCGCGCCCCTGAGAGGGGGGCCGGGTGGGCGCCCCCGCTCTGGGGCGCAGAACCGGGGCGGCGGAACGGGTTACCCAGGGGCGCGGGGAACTGCGCGATCAGCCACAGTGGGCCCGCAGTCGGAGCGCGGCCGGACTCAGTCCTCGTCCGTATCGGGGACGACCTCGGCCCGTGGGCCGGACCCCGTGCAACGGAGCTCGTACGGAAGGTCCTCCCGTTCGTCGTCGTCGGCCGGCTCCGCCTCCAGGCGTACGACAGGCGCCGGCCCGCGTTCGACGTCGTCGTCGATGTGGAAGCCGTCGGCGGGACTCCAGGAGATGAGCCGGACGGTGCCGTCGGGACGGCACCCCACCGTCGCCGAGCCGCCGGTGAACCGAACCGTCGACCGTTCAGCAGAGGGAGAGGGGGAAGTCGAGGGGGAAGCCGAGGACGGCAGTCGCGCAGGGGGCGAGGTTTCCCGGCGTACCGGAGGAGAGTCCGCCGCCCCGGCCAGCGCCCTCCGAACCGCCGCCTCGTCCAGCGGACGACTGTGCGCCGCCCCACCCCCACCGTCCGCACTCGCCAGCTGCCACGCCCCCAGCGCTCCCGCCGCCGTCCCCACGGCCACCCACGCCGCCGTGCCGACGGCGTTCCGCCACTTCCTCATGCCACCACTGTGCCGCATCGTTTCCTAACGTCCGGTTAAGGCCCCGACAAGGACAGGGACCGGGACACTACGGTGGTTGTATGGCACATCTTCTCGTCGTCGAGGACGACCCCCAGCTCCGCGGCGCGCTGGTGCGCGCCCTGCGCGACAAGGGGCACGCCGTGGCGACCGCGCCGAGCGGCATGGCGGGGTTGGACGCGGCGGTGACCAGCGGGCCCGACCTGGTCGTCCTCGATCTGGGGCTGCCGGACGTCGACGGCGCCCAGGTGCTGCGGATGCTGCGCGCGGTCAGCGACGTTCCCGTCATCGTGGCGACGGCCCGTGACGACGAGCCCGAGATGGTCACGGTCCTCGAAGCCGGCGCCGACGACTACATCGTCAAACCCTTCGGCGCCGCCCAACTGGACGCCCGCATCAAGGCGGTGCTGCGCCGCCTCGGCGTGGCGGAGACGGAGGAACCCCTCCGCGTGGGCGCCCTCTCCGTCGACCCGACGGCCCGCGAGGTCACCCTCGACGGCACGCCCCTCGACCTCACCCCGCGCGAGTTCGACCTGCTGGCCTATCTGGCCCGCCGGCCCGGCCAGGTCGTCTCGCGCCGCGAGCTCCTCGCCGAGGTGTGGCAACAGCCCCTGGGCGGCGCCGACAAGACGGTCGACGTGCATCTGTCCTGGCTGCGCCGGAAGTTGGGCGAGACCGCGCAGCAGCCCCGGTACCTGCACACGGTCCGCACGGTCGGTGTGAAGCTCGCGGCCCCGGAGGGCCACGTCACCACCACGGACACGGACTGAACCCATGCGCCGCAGCCTCCTCCTCCTGACCGCGGCCACCACCGCCCTCGTCCTCACTGCCCTGCTCGTCCCCCTCACCCTCCTGACCCGCAGCCACGCCGCCGACCGCGCCACCGCGGAGGCCACCGCACGCGCCCAGTGGGTGGCCCACGCCCTGGGCCCCGCCCTGGCGACCGCCGACGAGCGCGAGACCGCCGAGCAGACGGTCGAGAGCGTCAACGGAAAGGGGCTGCCCGCCACTTCCCTCATCCTCGCGGACGGGTCGGTCATCGGTCCGCGCGCGCACAGCGGCTCCGCGCTCACCGATCCGGTGCGCCTCGCCCGCACCGGCCGCGCCTTCACCTATGAGACGGACTCCGGCAGCCGCCTCGTCCTGGTTCCCGTGCAGGGCGCCAAGGACGGGACCGCCGTGGTGCAAGTGACCATCACCGAGAAGCAGTTGTACGCGGGGACCCTTGCCTCCTGGCTCGTGCTCGCGGGCATCGGCGTGGGACTCGTACTCCTCGGTCTGCTCCTCGCCGACCGTCTCGGTGCCCGGCTCGTCGGCGCCACCCGCCGTCTCGCCCGCACCGCGGACCGCCTCGCCGCGGGCGACCTCACGGCGCGCGCCACCCCGGAGGGCCCGCCCGAACTCCGCCTGGTGGCGGGCGAGCTGAACCGCCTCGCCGCCCGCATCGACGAACTCCTCACCGCCGAGCGGGAGAACGCCGCCGACCTCGCCCACCGGCTGCGCACCCCGGTGGCCGCCCTGCGCCTGGACGCGGAGACCCTCCGCGACCCGGCCGAGGCCCACCGCATCGCGGCGGACGTCGCCGCCCTGGAGCGCAGTGTCGACGACGTCATCCGCCGGGCGAGGCGTCCGCTGCGCGAGGCGCCGCGCGCGGACCTCGCGGCGGTGGCCCGCGAACGGGCCGCGTTCTGGGCGCCGTTGGCCGAGGACCAGGGGCGCAGGGCGGAGACGGTCACCCCCGGCGAGGACGCACCACTGCCTGTTCCTGTCGCCGTCCCCGCCGACGAGCTCGCCGCCGCCCTGGACGCCCTGATCGGCAACGTCCTGGACCACACACCCCAGGGCACCGCCTACCGCGTGACGGTCCGCGTCCTGCCCGACGGCGAGGCGGAGCTCACCGTCGCCGACGAGGGCCCCGGCTTCCCCGACGCGACCGCGCCGGACCGCGGCACGAGCGGCGCGGGCTCCACAGGTCTCGGCCTGGACATCGCACGCCGCACGGCCGAGGAGGCGAACGGCCGCTTCGAGACGGTGAGCACGGACCGCGGCGCCGAGGTCACCCTGACGTTCCCGCGCCCGCTCCCCGAGGGGCCGCCGCCCGCGGGAACGCCGTCCGCACCGCCCGCGCCCACTTGTTGACGCCCAGCTCGGGCCGGACCGCGGCATACCCCCCGCAGTACTTGGTGAACTCCGCGGCGCGCACCCCGAACCGGTGCAGCACCCGGTCGGCGTCCGTCAGATGCCCCTTGGTCTTGGTCTCCACCAGCACGAGACCGCTGTCGGCGGCGGCGGTGCGGCCCGTCGCCGTGTCGCGCACGACGAGCCCCGCGTCGCACGTGATGCGCTGCCCGTCGGCGACGAAGGTCGCGCGCTGGTAGTCGGTGACGAGGGAGGGCGTGAGCCCGTCCGGCGCCTCGATGCCGTACGACCCGCGCAGCACTCCGGCGAGGAATCCGAGCCTCACCGCGTCCAGGACGTGGTCGGCGTCCTCCAGGCGCTGCCGGTGCTTGACGGTCTCGCCGCGCCCGCTCTTCAGCTTGATCTCGAACTGCCGCTCACCGCTGTCCCGGTAGACCCGCTCGCGGATGCGATAGCGCAGCCGCCGCCCCTGCCGGTGGTCGTGGAAGGTGTGCAGCTCGGGGGTGTCGTAGTACGTCGAGTGGTAGCGGAACCAGCGCTTTCCGCCGATGCTGAGCGCCCGGAAGGGGCCGCCGCGCCGCCGGGGGTCGGTCAGCAGGGCCGCGAGATCCTCGAAGATCTCGACGGGCACCAGATAGCTGTTGTCGAAGCGGGCGAGCAGCTCCGCCCTTGCGTTCACCTCGTCGAGCGAGATGGGGTGCGCGGCGAGCGCGGCGCGGCCGATGGCGCGTACGGCGGGGTTCACACGGTCTCCTTCTGGTGGCCGGGGGTGATCGTGCGGGACCGGGTCGTGCGTCGTCGTACGGTCAACTCCTCGCGCCGCCCGGAAGGTTCCGGCTGCCGGAATCGGACTTCCAGCACCATGAGGTCGCGTACGTAATCCACCTCCTGGACCGTCCAGCCGAGCGGCCGCCCGAGGCGCCGCTCCAGCTCGGCCCTGAGCGGGCCCTCCTCGCGGTAGACGGCGTCCAGGGTGACGATGGCGCGCCGGTCGCCCGCGAAGAGGCGGGGGTGGTCGGCGCCGTACATCACCGCGAGCAGGACGCCGGCGAGCAGCGCCGCCACCGGCAGGCCGAGCGCGGGCAGACCGCAGAGGAGGCCGAGCACCAGGGTGATGAAGTAGTACGCCACTTCCTGGTGCTGAAGGGCGTCGGAGCGCAGCCGCACGATCGAGAGCACCCCGAAGAGGCCGAAGCCGAGGGCGAGCCCGCCGTCGCCGCCGACGGTCCCGAGCCCGGCGACCACCGCGAACAGCGCGACGTTCAGGGCGAGATACGCGGGGACGAGCTCACGCCTGCGGTGCCGCGGATAGAAGACCCCGAAGGTCAGCAGGGCGACGGCGGCCAGGTCGAGGCCCAGGTGGGCGCTGAGGGTCAGTGTGCTGTCCATGGCGAGGACGCTAGGGAGGTGCGGGTTAAGGGCGCCCCTGGTGGACGTTAACGAAGCGCGGGCTCCATAGAGATGGCGATGCATTGACAGCGTGCTGTCATTTTGCCAGGATGCTGTCAATCGATACGGCACCTGGAGGCCCCGATGTCCCGCAAGCCCGTATACCTGGCCGTCTACGACACCTTCGCCGACTGGGAGACCGGCCACACCACGGCGTGGCTCGCCCGCTTCGGCTACGAGATCCGCACGGTCGCCCCGACCACCGCACCGGTCACCTCCATCGGCGGCCTGCGCGTCCAGCCCGACCTGGCGCTCGGCGACCTGCGCACCGAGGACGGCCCGGACAGCTCGCTGCTGATCCTGCCGGGCGCCGACCTGTGGGACACGAGCGACGACCTCGCGCCGTTCGCCCGCACGGCCCGCGCGTTCCTGGCCGCGGGCGTGCCGGTCGGCGCCATCTGCGGGGCCACGGCGGGCCTCGCCCGCGAGGGGCTTCTCGACGACCGCGCGCACACCAGCGCCGCGCCGATGTACCTGGCCGCCACCGGCTACAAGGGCGGCGAGCGGTACGTCGAGACGGACGCGGTCACCGACGGCGACCTGGTCACGGCGGGCCCGACCGAACCGGTCGCGTTCGCCCGGGAGATCTTCGGCCGGCTCGGCGACGTACTCGACGCCGGGAAGCTCGACGCGTGGTACCGCCTCTTCCACGACTCGGACCCGGCCGCATACGAAACGCTCAACTCGTGAGCGCGGAGACGCAGATGACGCGCGCGCAGCAGGACCTGCTCAGCCGCACCGCACTGACCGTCTTCCGGCTCAACGGCCAGTTCCTCGCCGTCTCCGAGGAGCTGGCCGGGCCCGCGGGGCTGACCGCCGCCCACTGGCAGGTCCTCGGCGCCGTCCTGCGCGAACCCCTGCCCGTCGCCGGCATCGCCCGCGCGATGGGCATCACGCGGCAGAGCGTGCAGCGCGTGGCGGACCTCCTGGTGCGCAACGGCCTCGCCGAGTACGCCCCGAACCCGGCCCACCGCCGCGCCAAGCTGCTGCGCCCCACGGACGCGGGCCGGGCCGCGGTCGCGAGGATCGACCCGGGCCACGCGGAGCTGGCGGAGCGCCTCGCGGGGGTGCTCGGCGCGGACGGATTCGCGGAGACGGTACGGGTGTTGGAGCGGCTGTCCGCCGCGCTGGACACGGCTGCCGCCGCCGAGCCGGAACCCGTCGCGGAACCTGTCGCGAAACCCCATACGGAACCCGTTACGGAACCGTAGGGGCAAGCCCGCCCCACCCCGTCCCACGCCCGCACTATCCTCACTCTGTTGCACACCAATGGGGGAGGTCGGTGCGGCGATGGAGAAGCTCGTGCCCGGGGATCCGCAGCGGATCGGCGCGTACCGCCTGCTGGCGCGGCTCGGCGCCGGCGGCATGGGGCAGGTGTACCTCGCGCGGTCCGACCGCGGCCGTACGGTCGCGGTGAAGCTGGTCCGCCAGGAGCTCGCGGAACAGGACGAGTTCAGGAACAGGTTCCGGCAGGAGGTGCGGGCCGCGCGGCAGGTCGGCGGCGCGTGGACGGCGCCGGTCCTCGACGCGGACACCGAGGCGGCCATCCCGTGGGTCGCCACGGGGTACGTCGCGGGGCCCTCGCTCCAGAGCGTCGTCTCGCGCGACCACGGCCCGCTGCCCGAGCGGTCCGTGACCATCCTCGCGGCCGGGCTCGCGGGCGCGCTCCAGGACATCCACGCGGCGGGCATCGTCCACCGCGACCTCAAGCCCTCCAACGTCCTGGTCACCATCGACGGCCCCCGCGTCATCGACTTCGGCATCGCCCGCGCGCTGGAGACGGTCACCGACGGCGGCCTCACCCGCACCGGCGCGCTGGTCGGCTCGCCCGGCTTCATGGCACCGGAGCAGGTGCGCGGCGACCGCATCACCCCGGCGTGCGACGTGTTCTGCCTCGGCTCCGTCCTCGCGTACGCGGCGTCGGGGGCGCTGCCCTTCGGCACGGCCAACAGCGGGGTGCACGCGCTGATGTTCCGCATCGCGCAGGAGGAACCGGATCTGGCAGAGCTCCCCGAGAGCCTCTCCGAGCTGATCGCCGCATGCCTCCGCAAGGACCCTGCGGCCCGGCCCTCCCTCGCCGAGATCCTGGAGCGCACGGGCGCGGCGGCCGCGCTCGGCGACGGCCGCACCATCGACCCGTGGCTGCCGGCCGCACTCGTCGCCCAGCTCGGCCGGCATGCGGTGCGGTTGCTGGAGGTGGAGGATCCGGAGAGCCCTGAGGGTGCCGTGAGCCCCGAGAGCCCTGACGACGCGGAGGACTCGGAAAGCTCGGAAGGCTCGGAAGGCTCGGTCGCCCCTGACAGTTCCGTCGATCCGGACAGCGTGCCCGCGCAAGCCCCTCCCGCGATACCGGCCGCGGTCAACGGCGACCAGGCCACTCCCCCGCCCCCCGGCGCCCCCGGCGCCGCGCCCCTCGACCACCTGCCCACCATGGTGTCCGGGCAGGCCCCGCCGCCCACGCCACCGCCCGGCGCCCCGGTGTACGGATACCCCCACCAGCCGCCGCACCCCCGGCCCGCCCCGTACGGCTACCCCCAGCTGCCCCCTCCCGGGTACGGCCCCACACCCCCGTACGGCCCCGCCCCCCTGCCCGAGCCCCCGCGCCGCAGCGCCCGGTCGACCGTGGCGCTGGTCGCCATGGCGTTGATAGTGGCCGTCGGAGCGGGCGGCACGGTCTACGCCGTCATGAACGGTGACGGCACCGAGGAGAAGCGCGGCTCCGGCAAGAACAGTGCGAGCAGTTCACCGGAGACACCGGGGCCTTCCTCGCCGACACCCGGCCCGAGCACCCCGGGCCCCACGACCCCGGCACCGGACAAGGGCGCCATCCCCGACAAGTACCTGGGCGGCTGGAGCGGCAGCCTCACCACCGACACCGGGCGCAGCACCCGCGAACTCACCCTCCAGCAAGGTGAGGTGGGCGACACGGTGCTCTCGGTGACGGCGGACGGGCCGACCGAGGACGGCGGCACGTACCACTGCGTCTTCCAGGGGAAGCTGGAGTCCGCGTCCGGCGACCGCCTGCGCATCGGCCCCACCGTGGTCACCGTCGGCGAACCCATGTCGTCCTGCACGCCGGGTGAGCCGAGCGTCATCACGATCCTCAGCAACGGCAAGCTGCGGCGCGCGAACACGGACGGGAGCGGCGAGTTGACGTACGACCGGGGCAACTGACCGGAGTACGCCTGCGGTTCGCTGAACCCGTGGCGAACAGCGCGCGACAGGAGGGGGAAGCCGCTGCCGGACGGCAGCACGCCGCCTACCGTCACCGCCCATGGACTGGTTGAGCGCCGAGAACACCATCGCCGTACTCACGGCCGCCCTCGGCCTGGTCGCCACCGTCGGCGCGCTCTGGTACGAGCGCCGGGTGCCGCGCCGCAAACGCATCGGCTATCGAGTGCAGCTGGACACGGCGATAGGGGACAACGTCCGTACGGGGGGCGCCAACACGCGGCTCGGGCTCTTCGACGAGACACCCGAGATGTCCGACGCCACGCTCGTCCTGCTGCGCGTCGAGAACGACGGATCGCAGGCCGTGACCGACGCCGACTACAGCGGCCGCGCCCTGCACGGACTCACCGCCGTCTTCACCGGCCGCACCGTCCGCGGTCTCGCCGTCACCGCGCCGTCCGGCGACGACCACCTGATGGAGCACTTCACGGCCGCGGCCGGGCTGCGGTACGAGGGCAGCACCCTGCACATCCCGCGCGTCCCGCTCAACCGGGGACAGCATTACAAGCTGCTCGTCCTCCTCACCGGCGGACCCGTCGGCGGCGAGGTCACCCTCTCCGGCGGCATCCAGGCCGGCGAGGTGCGGCCCAACCGCTCCACCACCCTCGACGGCAAGCCGCCGCTGCTGTCCCGGCCCGCGCAGCTCCTCACCGTGCTGCTCACCCTGTCCGTGATCACACTGGCCTCGATCATCGTGCTGCGGGACACCGACCCGCCGCCGATCGAGTGCGCGACGGGCGAGCTGACGGTGCTCGGCTCGACGGCGTTCGCGCCGGTCGCCGAGGAGCTCGCCGCCAAGTACGAGGAGGACTGTCCGGGCTCCGACATCACCGTCAGCGCGTACGGCAGTGCGGCTGGTGTGCGCGAACTGGACGACGCGGGGCGGAAGTTCGGCCGGGCGAAGAAGGACGGGGCGCCGCCTCTGCTCACCTTCTCCGACGGGCCCAAGTCCGACGTCTTCCCGCGACTCGCCGAGACCCGCGTCGCCGTCTCCGTCTTCGCGCTCGTCCTCAACGACCGCGTACCGCTGCGCAATCTGACGCTGCCGCAGGTGCGTCGGATCTACCGGGGCGACGTACGCAACTGGAAGGAGCTCGGCGGGCCCGACCTGCCCGTCGTCCTCGTCAGCCGCGGGTCGAGCTCCGGCACCCGCGACACGCTCCAACGCCGCCTCCTCGGCGGCGACTTCGAGATCAAGGCGTCGTCCAACGACTGCCTGAGCAAGGACGACCGGTCCGTCCCCGTCACCCGCTGCGAACTCGACTCCACCGACCAGGTCCTCGACGCCGTCGGCCGCATCCCCGGCGCCATCGGCTACAGCGAACTCCGCGCCGCGTCCGGCCTCAAGGGCCTGCACCGCCTCGATCTGGAGGGCCACGCGCCGTCCACCGACCAGCTCCTGAAGACGGGCTATCCCTACCGCGAGATCGAGTACGCCTACACCTACGGCCTCCCGCCCGCCGACTCCCTCGCCGCCGGATTCCTCGCCTACGCACGCGGCACCGGTATCGACGTCATCCGCACCCACGGCCACCTGCCGTGCGCCACCCCGGAAGGCCTGCGGGTATGCGCGGAGGGGCGCCCCGGCGACAGTGCCGGGACGCCCCTCCCACAGGGTTCTGCGACTAGACGAACGAGTTGATCTCGATCGTCTCGGTGCGGCCCGGACCCACACCGATCGCGGAGATCGGCGCGCCGGACATCTCCTCCAGCGCCTTCACGTAACCCTGCGCGTTCTTCGGCAGGTCGGAGAAGGTCTGGGCCTTGGTGATGTCCTCGGACCAGCCCGGCAGCATTTCGTAGATCGGCTTCGCGTGGTGGAAGTCGGTCTGCGAGTAGGGAAGCTCCTCGACGCGCTTGCCGTCGATCTCGTACGCCACGCAGACCGGGATCTGCTCCCAGCCGGTGAGGACGTCGAGCTTGGTGAGGAAGAAGTCCGTCAGGCCGTTGACGCGCGTCGCGTAGCGGGCGATCGGGGCGTCGAACCAGCCGCAGCGGCGGTCACGGCCGGTCGTCACACCGCGCTCGCCGCCGATGGTGCGCAGCGCCTCGCCGTCCGCGTCGAACAGCTCCGTCGGGAACGGGCCCGCGCCGACGCGGGTCGTGTACGCCTTCAGAATGCCGATGACGCGGCTGATCTTCGTCGGGCCCACGCCCGTACCCGTGCAGGCGCCGCCCGCGGTCGGGTTCGAGGAGGTGACGAAGGGGTACGTGCCGTGGTCCACGTCCAGGAGCGTGCCCTGGCCGCCCTCGAAGAGGACGACCTTGTCGTCGTCGAGCGCGTTGTTCAGGATCAGCGTGGTGTCGGCGACGTACTGCTTGATGTTCTCGCCGTGCTCCAGGAGCTGCTCGACGATCTGCTCCGCCTCGATCGCGCGGCGGTTGAACACCTTGGTCAGGAGCTGGTTCTTCTGCTCAAGGGCCGCTTCGACCTTCTGCTTCAGGATCGACTCGTCGTAGAGGTCCTGCACGCGGATGCCGGTGCGGTTGATCTTGTCGGCGTACGTCGGGCCGATGCCGCGCCCGGTCGTGCCGATCTTGCGCTTGCCGAGGAAGCGCTCGCCCACCTTGTCGACCGTCACGTTGTACGGCGTGATGATGTGGGCGTTTCCGCTGATCAGGAGCTTCGACGTGTCGACGCCGCGCTCGTTCAGACCGCTCAGCTCGGAGAGCAGGACCGACGGGTCGACGACGACTCCATTGCCGATGACAGGCACACAGTCCGGGGAGAGAATCCCGGAAGGGAGGAGATGCAGCGCGTACTTCTGGTCGCCTACGACAACCGTGTGGCCGGCGTTGTTGCCGCCCTGGTAGCGCACTACATAGTCCACCGAGCCACCGAGCAGGTCAGTGGCCTTTCCCTTGCCTTCGTCACCCCACTGAGCACCGAGCAGCACAAGTGCGGGCACAGGCGTACACCCCTTCCGGGCGGGGCATGTCCAAGGTCTGGGGCCGTAGCCGCCGTATGGGTGTGCCTTGGATGCTGCCCCGGAATAGACGAAGCCCCTGGCGCAATAGCGCAAGGGGCTCTTGCACAAAGATGCTACCCGAGGTCTCAAAGAACGGCTAAAAGAAAGGGCGCACGTTGTCGGCTCGCGACCAGCTCCTAGTCGTCATCGACCCGGTCGCCCGGCGCACGGACGGTGAGTCGGTACGGATCGCGAAGGATGTGCTCGGTGCGGGTGCGGCGGTCCGTCTCTGTCTGCCCGACGGCCCCGAGGACTTCGCGAAAGCCCTGGCCAGACGGGGTGCCCGGCGTCTCGTGGTGATCGGGGACGACCGGGCGCTGCTGCGGGCGGTGGGGGTCCTCCACCGGGAGCGGGACCTCGCCGGGTGCGTGCTCTCCGTCGTGCCGGTGGGGGCCTCGCAGACGCTCGCGCGGGGCCTCGGTGTGCCGGCCGGGGCGGTCGCCGCGGCGCGGGCCGTGCTGGAGGGGGCCGAGCGGCGGCTCGATCTGCTCGTCGACGACAGCGACGGGGTCGTCCTGGGCGAGCTGCGCATTCCGCCCGTGGGAGCGTCGGCGGTCGTCCGGGGTGCCGCTCTCGGCGCCGCCGATCGCGTGCCGGCCGGGGCCGCCGCCGGGGGCCACGCCTGGCTGCGGACCTGCCAGTCCTTCGTACGGACCCTCGCCACGCGCCCTTCCCGGCTCGCGGCGGCCGACGGGCGCTCCCCGGCGCGGCTGCGGATCGAGGCGGACGGGGTCACGCTCGTCGACCTGGACCAGCCGGTCGAGACCCTGCACGTCACCGCGGGGCCCGGCGGCCTCGCCCAGGTGGAGGTCCGGCCGACGTCGGTGGGCGCGGAGGCGGCGCCGCTGCGGGTGCGGGCGCGGACGGTCACGGTGTCGGGGGCGGACTTCCGCTACCGGGCGGACGCGGTGGTGGCGGGCCCGGTGCGCAGCCGGACCTGGACGGTCCATCCGAAGGCGTGGCGGCTGACGCTGCCGCGGTGAGCCGCCGGGGGCCACGGCCGGGCGGCGGTCCGGCTCACACCTCGACCAGGAGCTCCTCGAACCCCCGGATCACGAAGTTCGGCCTGCGTTCCGGCTCCGCGGCGAGGCGCAGCCCCGGGGCGCGGCGCAGCAGCGCGCCGAGTGAGGCCGTCAGCTCCATGCGGGCCAGGGGGGCGCCGATGCAGTAGTGGATGCCCGCGCTGAAGGAGATGTGCGGGTTGTCGCGGCGCGTGAGGTCGAGGGTGGCGGGGGTGTCGAAGACGGCCGGGTCGTGGTTGGCGGAGCCGAAGAGGAGGGCCAGTTCCGAGCCGCGCGGGACCGTCACTCCGTCGATCTCGATGTCGTCGAGGACCCAGCGTTCGAAGAGCTGGAGCGGGGTGTCGTACCGCAGCAGCTCCTCGACCGCCGTGGGGACGAGCCCGGCGGGGTCGGCGCGCAGCGCGGCCAGCTGCGCGGGGTGCGTGAACAGCGCGTGCCAGCCGTTGACGGTGGCGTTCACCGTCGCCTCGTGCCCTGCGTTGAGCAGCAGCACGCAGGTCGAGATCATCTCCTGTTCGGTGAGCGAGTCCCCTTCGTCGTGGGCCGCGACGAGGGCCGAGAGCAGGTCGTCGCCCGGCTTCCGGCGGCGGTCGGTGATCAGCTCCGTGAGGTACGCGGTGAATTCCAGGGACGCGCGTACGGCCCGCGCCGCCGTCTCCTCGGACGGGTTCAGCTCGTACATGCCGCAGATCGCCGCCGACCAGGGGCGCAGGAGGGGGCGGTCGCTCTCCGGGATGCCCAGCAGCTGCGCGATGACCGCCACGGGCAGCGGCTCGGCCACGCGGACCGCGAGGTCCCCGCCGCCGTCCGCCACCAGGTCGCACACAAGGCGGTCCGCCAACTGGTGTACGTAGGGCTCCAGTTGCTCGACCGTGCGGGGTGTGAACGCCTTGGCGACCAGGCGGCGGATGCGGGTGTGGGCGGGCGCCTCCAGGTCGAGCATGCCGTTGTCGTTGAGGACGTGGAACGGCTCGCGCTCCGGGGGCGGGGCCTCGCGGCCGAACTCCTCGTACGTGAAACGGTGCAGGTGGGTGCGGCCCAGGCGGCGGTCGCGCAGCAGGGCCGCGACGTCCGCGTGGTGCGGGACCAGCCACTGGCCGGTGGGCTCGTAGCGGTGCACCCGGCCCCTTTCCCGCAGGGTCGCGTACGCCGGGTACGGGTCGGCCACGAAGGAGGGCGACGAAGGGGCGAAGACCTCGGAGGCGTCGAAGGCGGCGTCCATGGCCGGACGCTAGCCCCGCTCACCCCGGTGTGACCAGCCTCGCCTCGTACGCGAAGACCGCGGCCTGCGTGCGGTCCCGCAGGCCCAGCTTCACCAGGACCCGGCTGACGTGCGTCTTGATGGTGGACTCGGCGACCACGAGCCGGGAGGCGATCTCCGCGTTCGACAGGCCCTGCGCGATGAGGACGAGCACCTCCGTCTCGCGCTCGGTGAGCTCGCCGTACTGCTGCGCCTGGACGGCCGCCGAGAGCCGCGGCGTCTCCGCGAGCTTCGAGAACTCGGTGATCAGGCGGCGGGTGACGGTCGGCGCGAGCAGCGCCTCGCCGGACGCCACCACCCGTACGCCGTCCGCGAGCTGGCGTGCCGACGCGTCCTTGAGGAGGAAGCCGGAAGCGCCCGCGCGGAGCGCCTGGTAGACGTACTCGTCGAGGTCGAACGTGGTCAGGACGAGGACCTTGCACCCGTCCGTGTCGCCCTCGGACGCGACGATCTCGCGGGTCGCCTCGATGCCGTTCAGCTCGGGCATGCGGATGTCCATCAGGACGACGTCGGGGGCGAGTTCCCGGACGCGCTCGACCGCCTCACGGCCGTTCACCGCCTCGCCGACCACCTCGATGTCCGGCATGGCGTTCAGCAGGACGGAGAAGCCCTCGCGGACCATCATCTGGTCGTCGGCGATCAGCACCTTGATCGTCATGCGTCCTCTCCCGCCGGGTCGAGCCGGTCGGCGAGCGGCACCGGCAGGAACACCGTCACCTCGTAGCCGCCCTCGGCCGTCGGCTCCGCCGTCATCTCGCCGTTCAGCATCGTCACCCGCTCACGCATCCCCGTGATGCCGTGGCCCGCTCCGGGGGACGGCTTGACCAGGCCGGTCGCCGGGCCGTTCACGACGCGCAGGCCGAGCCCGCCGAGGACGTAGCCCACCTCGACGCGGGCGGCGGCGCCCGGCGCGTGGCGCAGGCTGTTGCTGAGCGCCTCCTGCACGATGCGGTACGCCGACAGCTCCACGCCCTGCGGGAGCTCGCGGACCGCTCCGGTGACCACCTTGTCGACGGTCAGGCCGGCGTCGCGGACGTTGTCGAGGAGCCGGTCGAGGTCGGCGAGCGTGGGCTGCGGGGCGTCCGGCGCCTCGTAGTCCTCCGCCCGTACGACACCGAGGACGCGGCGCAGCTCGGTCAGTGCCGACACCGCGTTCTCGCGGATCGTCACGAAGGCCTGCTCCAGCTCGGGCGGCGGGTTCTCCACACGGTAGGGCGCGGCCTCCGCCTGGATGGCGACCACCGACATGTGGTGCGCGACCACGTCGTGCAGCTCGCGGGCGATGGTGGTGCGCTCCTCCAGGAGGGTCCGCTTGTCGCGCTCGATGGCGGTGACGGTGCGCTGCACGGTGACCTCGCGCTGCGCCTCGCGGCGCACGTGCACCACGGTGGTGATCAGGAGCGCGAGCGCCGAGAAGAACAGCATCTGCGGGGCGTTCGTGCCCATGCCGCCGAGGAACACCTCGGCCGCCACCGCGTACACGCCCGTGCCGACCCACATCCACAGCGCCGTCCGCGGCCCCGTCCTGGCCGCCACGACGACCATCACCACGATGTGCCCGAAGAACGCGGCGGGCCCCCACGGCCAGCCGTCCCAGCTGTTCCCGAGCGCGCCGGTGACCGGGGTGGACAGCAGCGAGAACCAGTAGGCGCCGACCGGCCTGGCCAGCGTCATCAGGATCGCCACCGCGGGGATGAAACCGGTCAGGACGTACGCGATGTCGTTCGCGACGCCGCCCGTGCCGGCGGCGAGGAGCAGGGTGATCAGGGCGGCGGACACCACCAGGGCGTGCCGGCTCCAGACCGCGTAACCGCGTATCCGCTCGGGCAGCCGGCTGCTCAGCGGTCCGTACGTGCCCCGGGGCGGCAGGGGCCGGTAGACGAAGGCGTCGTGGAACAGCGCCTGGCGCATGCCCCCGAAGAGGTCCATCACGAGGTGGTACTCGGAGCTGGTGCGGCCGTGGGCCTTGAGCTGCTCAGTCGTATCGGTCACGCCTACGAAGGTACGGGGGCGCGGCCGGGCGGTCGTCCGCACCAGGACGGGTTCGGAGAGGTCCGTCGCAAGTACTACTCGGCGGCCTCAGAGGCCGTTCGACGGGCGGACCACTCCCGACTCGTACGCGAAGACCGCCGCCTGCGTGCGGTCGCGCAGGCCCAGCTTCACCAGGATGCGCCCGACGTGTGTCTTCACGGTCTGCTCGGCGACCACGAGCCGCGCCGCTATCTCCGCGTTCGACAGGCCCTGCGCGATCAGCGCGAGGACCTCCGTCTCGCGCTCGGTGAGGTCGCCGACGCGGGACCTGAGCGGGCCGCGCGGGCCGCCGTCCATGCGGGAGAACTCGGCGATGAGGCGCCGCGTGATCCCCGGCGCGAGCAGCGCGTCGCCCGCGGCCACCACGCGGACCGCCTCCGCGAGCTGGTCCGCCGACGCGTCCTTGAGCAGGAAGCCGGAGGCGCCCGCGCGCAGCGCCTCGTACACGTACTCGTCGAGGTCGAAGGTGGTCAGGACGAGGACCCGCACGCCGGGCAGGGTGGACGTGATGCGGCGGGTCGCCTCGATGCCGCTCAGTTCGGGCATGCGGATGTCCATCAGGACCACGTCCGGGACGAGCTCGGCGACCTGGGCGACCGCGTCCGCGCCGTCGACGGCCTGGCCGATCACCTCGATGTCCGGCTCCGCGTTCAGCAGGACGGAGAAGCCCTGTCTGACCATGATCTGGTCGTCGGCGATCAGGACTTTGATCGTCATGGTGTCGTCTCTCCGTGAGTCGGCTGAACGGTGGTGGTCGGCAGGTGGGCGGAGACTTCGTAGCCGCCGCCCGGGATGGGTCCTGTGACGAGGTCGCCCCCCAGCATGGCCG
Organism: Streptomyces sp. NPDC030245; assembly: GCF_055572995.1. Lineage (NCBI taxonomy): Bacteria > Bacillati > Actinomycetota > Actinomycetes > Kitasatosporales > Streptomycetaceae > Streptomyces > Streptomyces sp. NPDC030245. The sequence goes on from NZ_JBVICF010000007.1 coordinate 267,354, forward strand.
CCCGCTCCCTCATGCCGAGCAGCCCGTGCCCCGCACCGGGCGAGGGCGGCGCCGCGCCGCGCGCGCCGGAGTCGGTGACGCGGACGCCGAGCCCGGCCCGCGTGTACGCGAGCCGGATCCGTACCGTCGACCCCGGCGCGTGCCGGATCGCGTTGCTGACCGCCTCCTGCACGATGCGGTACGCCGACAGGTCCACGCCGGGCGGCAGCGGGCGCGCCTCGCCCGCACTCTCACGGTGGACGGTCAGCCCGGCCGCGCGCGCGTTGTCGAGGAGGCCGTCGAGGCGCTCCAGGGTGGGCAGCGGGGTCTGGGGCGCGGCGTCCGGGTCCCCGGGGTTCTCCGAGCGCAGGACGCCGAGGACGCGGCGGAGTTCGGTGAGGGCCTCCAGGGCGTTCTCGCGGATGCCCGCAAGGTTCTCCCTGAGCTCGTCGGGCGGGTCCTTCACCAGGTGCGGGGCGACCTGCGCCTGGATGGAGATCACGGACATGTGGTGGGCGACGACGTCGTGCAGCTCGCGGGCGATGCGGCTGCGCTCCTCGAGGAGGGTGCGGCGGGCGCGCTCCTCGGCGGTGAGCGTCTCCTGCCGGACGAGTTCCTTGCGGGCCTCACGGCGGCCGCGCAGCAGGACGCCGATCAGCGTGGCGGCGCCCAGGACGATCACCGCGAGGGCCACCGTGCTCTCGTACGTGTGCGGGGCGCGCACCCGCTGGAAGAGCGGCGGCAGCGCCGCGCTGGCCACCAACGCCGCCACCGCCGAGCGGGCGGGCAGCCGCAGCGCGAGCAGCAGCATGATCACGGCGTGGCCCATGAGCGCGGGCGGCCCCCAGGGCCACGGCTCGTGCGCGACGTCGGGGGTGAGGTTTCCCGTCGCGCACAGGGCGGCGGTCTCGGCCGCGGCGAGCGAGAGCCACCACGCGTCGACCGGCCGCCACAGGGCCAGGACGATGGCCGTGCCCTGCGTGAACGTGACGAGGAGCCCGATCCCGTACCCGAGGTGGTACCGGTCGACGAACTGGTCGAGGTTGCCGAGGGTCACCGCGACGCTCATCCAGACAACCAGGACGTGCGGCGTCCAGCGCAGCAGCTTCGGCTTGGCCGGCGGCGGCAGCGGCATCCGCCCCAACCGTCCCAGCGGCCGCACGGCGCTCAGCACCAGCCCGCCGAAGCCCTCGTCACCGCTGTGCCCGTCCCCCGCGTCCGCCCTCTCCACAAGTTGAACCTTAGGCACGCCGCACCGCCTCCGCTCCGGCCGCCCCACGCCCCCGGTGCACCCGCACGGCCCGGGAGCCACTCCCGCCGCCCCTCTGCTCGTACGTGTGGAACGCCGCCCAGCACACCGCGAGGCCCAGCGCGAACACCGGCAGCCAGGCGAGGCGGGCCGCCACCCAGCCGAGCCCGTCGGGCACGGTGTGCAGGCCCGGCAGCGGCGTGCCGGCGAGCAGACCGAGCGCGGTGACCGCCATCAGTGCCGTCTGGTGCCAGAGAAATATCGTCATCGCGGAGAGGTTCACCAGGGCCACCGCGGCCCAGCCCGCGGGCCGGCGCAGCCACCGCGCCAAGGGCTCCCGCAGCAGCAGCGCCAGACCGCACTGGGCGAGGCCGAAGGTGACGGCCGCCAGCGTGGGCGGGTTCAGGTTCGACACCGGCTCGCCCGGGACGCCGACCATCGAGGCGGGATAGCCGCCCCACAGGACGAGACCGGCGGTGGCCGCCGCGCCGCCCGCAAGGAGCACCCGGCCCGAGTGCCGCGTCAGCTCGCCGCGCGCCCAGGCCGCGCCCAGCGTGTAGGGCACGAGCCAGCCCGCCGCCAGGTTGACCCAGCCCAGCCAGGCCGGGCCGCCGTATCCGAACCGTATGAGGTCCACGTGGAGAACGACGGCCAGCGGCCACAGCGGGTTGAGCCGCCGCACCAGCGGGGTCGCCGCGGTGAGACCGGCGAAGGCCAGCAGGAACCACAGGGGTGACAGCGCCAGCTTCACCAGCGTGTGGACGGTGTCCGGGGCCGCGCCCGACAGGACCAGGCCCGCGCCGACCGCGGTCCACAGCGCGAGCACCGCGGCGACCGGCCGGAAGAGGCGACCGACGCGGGCCGCGAGCCACGGCAGGTAGCCGGTGCCGCGCGCCCGCGCCGACGCGTAACTCTTCGTCGCCACGTGCCCGCCCACCAGGAAGAACACGGCGAGCGTCTGGAAGACCCAGGAGACCGGCGCGAGCCACGGCATGTGCCGCAGCGGGCTGGCGGCGCGGAGGGTGCCGCCGTCCCACACCAGGGCGGTGACCAGCCAGTGGCCACCCACCACCCCGAGGATGGCGAAGGCCCGCAGCCCGTCGACGGCACGGTCCCGGCCGGGGGGCGTGGCCGCGTCGACCCGCCGGACGAGACCGGTCAGGCGCTCACGCACGAGTGACCTCCGTGTCGTCGCCGCGCACGATCCGCGCGAGGTTGCCGAGCGGGACCGAGCCCGGCTTCAGGTAGTCGCTGTGGCCGCCGTCGCCGGCCGCGAAGACGCGGGCGCCGAAGTCCGCGGAGACCGGGTCGGTGCCGAAGCCGACGGTCGTGCCGAAGACGTCGGCGCTGGTGTGCGGCACGTCGGCGATCCAGTCGCCCGCGCCGCGGCCCGCCCAGATCCGGGCCCGCGTGTGCAGGTCGTCGGCGCCGTCGACGCCGGTGCCCGGACTGCCGTAGAACACGATGTCGGCGACGTCCAGGCCGCGCGGCCCCGAGGCGGCGCTGCCGCACACCACCGAGCCGTACGAGTGGCAGAGCAGGGACACGCGCGCGTGGGCGTTGATGCCGTGCAGCTCGCCGACGAAGGAGCGCAGCGCGGGCGCCGCGCCCTCCGCGCGGCCGGTGGTCAGGACGGCGGGGCTGACGGTGCCCGGCGTCTCGTAGCCGAGCCAGGCCACGACGGCCGTGCGCGGGCCGAGCTCCGCGTGCAGGGTGAGGGCGCCGGAGCGCAGCCTGCCGTACGAGTCGAGGGACGTGTCCGAGCCCGGCACCAGGACGGCGACGCGGTCCGCGCCCGCCAAGTCGCCGAAGACCTCGGCGGTGCGGCCCGCGCCCCGCCCGTCGAAGGCGAGGAAGTGCCGGCCGGGCGAGGCCATGGAGCGCAGCGCCGCGGCCCGGTCCGCCGCGCCGTACCGCTCGGCGCGGGCCGCCGCCTCGGTGGCGTTCGCCCGGTTCGCCGCGTACGCGTCGAGGAGGGTCGCCGCCGTGACGCGGCCCAGCGCGGCGGGCGCCGGGGCCGGGATCTCCGGGCGCGCGGCGCCCGACACCGGGACCACCACGGCGGCGGCCACACCGAGGGCCAGCAGGGTGCGGCGCAGCCGCCGGGACCGGAACCTCATCGCGTCCATACCTTCCGCTTCCGTGCGGGCCGGTGCTCCGACTCGCTCTCACGGAGAGGAAGTTATGGATCGGGCGCTGTCGCTCACATCACGCTGGGGTATACAGCCGCGCCGTAGCTCTCAGGTATTACGGGTATCCCCGGGACGGGCCGGAGTGGTGGCCCTGAGCCCTGTGGCAGGCGCGTCAGAACGCCAGCTGGGCGATCTCCTCGGCGACCACCGCGCACGCGTCAGCCGCCGGGTCGATCAGCGGGAAGTGGCCCACGTCCTCAAGGAGGGTGAGCCCCACGACCTCGCCCGCCTTCGCGGCCGCGTCGGCGTACGCCTCGGCGACCGCCTGCGGCACGACGATGTCGGTGCGGCCCTGCACCACGGTCGTGGCGATGCCGGTCGGCAGCAGCGCGGCCGGGTCGGCGTACGGCAGCCGCGCCTCGAACCGGCCGCCGCCGCCCAGGAGTTGCACCGGCGCGCCGTCGCAGACCGCAAGGTCCTCTGCGGCGCGGAAGTCCGCGATCGGCGCGAGCGCGACGACTCCGCGCAGCGGTGCCGGGCGGTCGGTGCGCCACGGCGCGTCGGCGGGCAGGACGTGCCGGGCGGCGGCCCACAGCGCGAGGTGGCCGCCCGCCGAGTGCCCGGTCACGACGGTGCGGCGCGGGTCGGCCGACGGCAGTGCTTCCCGGACGAGCGAGGGCAGCGCGTCGAAGACGGCGGCCACGTCGTCGAAGGTCTCGGGCCAGCGTCCGGCCACCGGGCGTGTGCCGCCCTGTGCGGGGATCGGACTGCCCCTGCGGTACTCGACGTTGGCCACCGCGAAGCCGCGGCGGGCCAGGAAGTCGGCGAACGGCGTGACGTGGCGCCGGTCGTAGGGCGCGCGCCACGCGCCGCCGTGCAGCAGGACGACGAGGGGCGCGGGGCGGCCCACGTCGCCCCTGGGCGCGTAGAAGTCGACGAGCTGGTCGGGGTGCTCGCCGTACGCGACGGTGGCGTCCGGCTCCACGGCGGGATGCGAGAAGGCGGCTTCGGCCTCGGCGGCATCGCGGGCCACGGCGGCGTCGTCCGGCATGCGGCAACCTCTCAACAGCGGTACGGCGGCGGGCTCACCCCCCGGCCCCTCCGGGACGCGGAGCGGCGGGGGCAAGATCCGCCGGACGTTATCAGCCCAGGGTCTCCGCGAGGACACGAGCCGCCCGCTCGGCGTCCGCGAAGGACACGTACAGCGGTGTGAAGCCGAACCGCAGCACGTCGGGCGCGCGGAAGTCCCCGACGACGCCCCGCTCGACGAGCCGCCGCATCACGTCACCCGCGCCCTCGCAGCGCAGCGCGACCTGGCTGCCGCGCTCGCCGTGCGCGGCGGGCGTGAGGGACTCGACCTTGCCCATCGGGACGTACGCGCCGACGCACCGCAGGAAGAAGTCCGTCAGGGCGAGGGACTTGGCGCGCACGTCGTCGACGGACACGCCGTCCCAGACGTCGAGCGCGGCTTCCAGAGCGAGCATCGAGAGGATGTCGGGCGTGCCGACGCGCCCGCGCACCGCCCCGTCCGCCGCCGCGAACTCCGGCCGCATCCCGAAGGGCTCGGCGTGCGAGTTCCAGCCGGGCAGCGGGGAGTCGAAGCGGGACTGGAGTCCTTCGCGCACGTAGAGGTAGGCGGGCGAACCCGGGCCGCCGTTCAGGTACTTGTAGGTGCAGCCCACCGCGAGGTCCACGCCGTGCGCGTCCAGGCCGACGGGCAGCGCGCCCGCCGTGTGGCACAGGTCCCAGACGGCGAGGGCGCCCGCCGCGTGGACCGCAGCCGTCAGGCCCGGCAGGTCGTGCAGGCGTCCGGTGCGGTAGTCGGCGTGGTTGAGCAGGACGGCGGCGGTGCGCTCGCCGAGCACGCCGGGGACGTCGCCCGGGGCCACCGGGACGAGCCGGCGGCCGGTGAGGCGGGCCGCCGACTCGGCGATGTACCCGTCGGTGGGGAAGGTCGTGGCGTCGACGACGATCTCGTCGCGCCCCTCACCGGCCATCCGGACGGCCGCCACGAGCGCCTTGAAGACGTTGACGCTGGTGGAGTCGCCGACGACGATCTGGCCCGGCGCGGCGCCGACCAGCGGGGCGATGCGGTCGCCGATCCGCTCGGGGGCCGTCCACCAGCCGCTCTCCTCCCACGAGCGGATGCGGAGCGTGCCCCACTCGTGGGTCATGACCTCGGCGAGCCGGGCCGGCACGTGCGCGGGCAGGGCGCCCAGCGAGTTGCCGTCCAGGTACACCGTGTCGTCGAGGGCGAACTCCTTGCGCTTGGCGGCGAGTCCGTCGCGGGAGTCGAGCGCCTCCGCCTCGCTCCGGAGGTCATCGCTCCGGAGGTCATCGCTCCGCAGGTCAGACATGGCTCCTCGCAGTCCACAGCTCGGGGAACACGTTCTTCGACGCACGCTTCTCCAGCCAGGCCACGCCCGCCGAGCCGCCCGTGCCCGTCTTGGCGCCCATGGCGCGGCGGGTGGCGACCAGGTGGTCGTTGCGCCAGCGCCAGACCAGCTCGGCGACGTCGGTCAGCGTCTCGCCGAGGCGGGCCAGGTCGGCGTGCTCGTCGCCGGAGTAGAGCTCGGTCCAGACGGCCTCGACCTCGGGCGACGGCTCGTACTTCTTGGCGAGGTCGCGCTCCAGGACGGCCGCCGGGATCGCGTACCCGCGCCGCGCGAGCAGGCCGAGCACCTCGTCGTAGAGGCTCGGCTCGTGCAGCGCCTTCTCCAGCTCCGCGTGGACGCGGGGCGCGCCCCGGTGCGGGACGAGCATGGACGTGGACTTGTCGCCGAGCAGGAACTCCATGCGGCGGTACATCGCGGACTGGAAGCCCGAGCCCTCGCCGAGCGCGCCGCGGTAGGAGTTGAACTGGGCGGGCGTGAGCTGGGCGAGGGGCCGCCAGGAGGCGTTCAGGGCCTCCAGCTCGCGCAGGCTGCGCTTGAGCGCGTTCTGCGCGGTGGGGATGTCGTCGCGCCGCAGGGCGTGCGCCGCGGTCTCCCACTCGTGCACGATCACCGTGAACCACAGCTCCATGACCTGGGTGGTGACCAGGAAGACCATCTCGCCCGGGTCGTCCGAGCGCAGGTGCTGAAGATGGGTGAGGACGTCCGCCTGGACGTAGTCCTCGTACGGGGTGGTGCCTGCGAAGTCGAGGTTCGGGCTCTCCGCCTCGTGGACCTCGGTGGACGCCGCGCGCTCCTCGGGGGATGCCTCATGCGTCTCTGGGGACATCGCTGTCTCCTCGATACGTACTCCGGGTAGCGGTCCGCCCCTGCCGTTACCGGCACGGGGGCCCCGGTCCCCACCGGCATCTTCCGCAACTTTCCCGCGATCGGCAAGGCACCGACCCCACCCACACAGCACCAAATCCCATACGCAACTGTCGCGCCCCGCAGCCCTGGCGGGGCCCGGCCTCAGCCCAGGGCGCGGCGCCGCTCGCGGCAGGCCCGCAGATGCGCGGCGTTCCCGCAGCCGCGCACCGAGTGCCAGACGCCGCTGTTGTTGCGGGAGCGGTCGTAGAACGCGGCGGCACAGAGGTCGTTGCGGCAGATCTTCAGCCGCCGCCAGAGGCCCGACGTCTGGGCCAGCAGCGCCTCGGCGAGGACCGCGGAGGCCAGCCAGCGCGCGCCCGCGCCCTCCGGCTCCACGGTGAGGGCGCCGTTGCCCGAGAGGGCGACCACGACCGGCGCGGAGGTGAAGCGCACCGCGTCCCCGTCCCGGTCGGTACAGGCCAGTGCGCGCCGCAGCTGGTCCCGCAGACAGCGCAGCTTCACCAGGTCATCAGCTGTCAGGACCAGGCGCACGTCCCCCCGGCCCGCCTCCTCCGCCCAGCCCCGCACGGCATGGTCGGCCCACTCCTGGGCGCGGTCGAGCGCCCCGTCGGCGAGCAGGTCGACGGAGTCGGCGTGGCCGGCGGGCGCGGTGTTCAGCAGCTCCTGAACGAGGGCGAGGCCGCCGGGCGCGGGGGTCAGGCTGAGGCGCTCGATCGCGGGCCAGTTCATGCCGTTCACGGTACCCGCCCCGCTACAGACATGACCAAAGTACGTACAGTGCTGTCATGGAAACCACGAAGAGCACGCAGAGCGCGCAGAGCACGCAGAGCGCGCAGAGCACGAAAAGCACGCAGAGCGCGGACCCCACGGAAACCACCGCCGCACGAGCCGCCCGGCTCCTCGGCCGCCCCTTCGACATCAACGGCCTCAGCCTGCGCAACCGCATCGCCATGGCTCCCATGACCCGCGAGTTCTCGCCGGACGGCGTGCCGGGCGCGGACGTGGCGGAGTACTACGCGCGCCGCGCCGCGGGCGGCGTCGGCCTGATCGTCACCGAGGGCACCTACGTCGGCCACCCGTCGGCCGGCGGCAGCCACCGCGTCCCGCGCTTTCACGGAGAAGCCGCCCTGGCGGGCTGGCAGCGGGTCGCCGAGGCCGTGCACGCGGCGGGCGGGAAGATCGTCCCGCAGCTGTGGCACATCGGCGCGGTCCGCGACGAGGGCCAGGGCCCGGTCCCCGACGCGCCGCCGGTCGGCCCCTCCGGCCTCGCCCTCGACGGCACCGCCAAGGGCCGCGCGATGACCGGCGCCGACATCGACGCGGTCATCGGGGCCTTCGCCGACAGCGCGGCCGCCGCCGAACGGATCGGCTTCGACGGCGTCGAACTGCACGGCGCCCACGGCTACTTGATCGACCAGTTCCTCTGGGGCACCACCAACCGCCGCACCGACGGCTACGGCGGCGACCTCGCCTCTCGCACCCGCTTCGCGCGCGAGATCGTCGAGGCGGTGCGCGCGGCGGTCTCGCCGACGTTCCCCGTCATCTTCCGCTTCTCGCAGTGGAAGGCGGACGCGTACGACGCGAAGATCGCCGCCGACCCGGCCGAACTGGACGCGCTGCTCGCCCCCTTGGCGGCCGCGGGCGTCGACGCCTTCCACGCCTCCACGCGCCGCTACTGGCTCCCCGAGTTCCCCGGCGACGACCTGAACCTCGCGGGCTGGGTCAAGAAACTCACCGGCAAGGCCGCGCTGTCGGTCGGCTCGGTCGGCCTCGACAAGGAGTTCCTCGCCCCCGGCTGGACGAAGGAGACCGCGACGACCGGCATCGCCCTGCTCCTCGACCGCATGGAGCGGGACGAGTTCGACGTGATCGCGGTGGGGCGGGCGCTGATCGCTGACGCAGGGTGGGCGGACAAGGCGATGGGGGGCCGCCTTGGGGAGGCGGCGCCGTTCGATGCGGGGCTGCTGGGGTCCTTGCGTTGATTTTTCGGGTGCGGGTTGGTTGTGGCTGGTCGCGCAGTTCCCCGCGCCCCTAAAAACGCCCCCGGCGCCGTAGTGTCAGCCCGTCCGGGCCCGAGGATTTCAGCCGGGCCGGGGAGTTTCAGCCCGTCCGGCGATTGAGGACGAGGCCGTTCAGGCCGATAAAGGGGGTCCGGGGGCAGAGCCCCCGAGGGCAGGGGGTCCGGGGGCAGCGCCCCCGTGGCGGCACCCCGGACCCCGCCAACGTCAGCCGAGCGTCTTCGCCGCGGTCTCCGAGGAGTCACGGAGGAAGCCCGCGCAGCGCTCGTACTCCTCCTGCTCACCGATCGCCTGCGCGGCCCGCGCGAGGGCGTGCAGGGCGCGCAGGAACCCGCGGTTGGGCTCGTGCTCCCACGGCACAGGCCCGTGGCCCTTCCAGCCGCTGCGGCGCAGGGCGTCCAGACCGCGGTGGTATCCCGTACGGGCGTACGCGTACGACTCGACGACGCTGCCCCGCTCGTACGCCTCGTCGGCGAGCTGGGCCCACGCGAGCGAGGACGTGGGGTACTTCGCGGCGACGTCGGCGGGCGCCGTACCGTTCGCGAGGAGCTCGCGCGGCTCCGGGTCGTCGGGCAGGTGGGTCGGGGGCGGTCCCCCGAGCAGATCCTTGTGAATGGCCATGGGACCCAGTCTGCGGCATGCCGATACGGCGAAGGCCCCGGGTCACCGACCCGGGGCCTTCACACGCGGAACAAGAGGTACTACGAGGTACTACTTCAGCTTCGTGCCCGTGGAGCGCAGGTTCGCGCAGGCCTCGGTGACGCGCTGGGCCATGCCGGCCTCGGCGAGCTTGCCCCAGGTGCGCGGGTCGTACGTCTTCTTCGAGCCGACCTCGCCGTCGACCTTCAGGACGCCGTCGTAGTTCTTGAACATGTGGTCCGCGACGGGACGCGTGAAGGCGTACTGCGTGTCGGTGTCGAGGTTCATCTTCACGACGCCGTTCTCCAGGGCGGTCGCGATCTCCTCGGCGGTCGAGCCGGAGCCGCCGTGGAAGACGAAGTCGAACGGCGACTGCTTGCCGTACTTGGCGCCGACGCCCTCCTGGAGGTCCTTGAGGAGCTCGGGACGGAGGACGACGTTGCCCGGCTTGTAGACGCCGTGCACGTTGCCGAAGGAGGCGGCGAGGAGGTAGCGGCCCTTCTCGCCCAGGCCCAGGGCCTCGGCGGTGCGCAGCGCGTCGTCGACGGTCGTGTACAGCTCGTCGTTGATCTCGTGGCTGACGCCGTCCTCCTCACCACCGGTCGGGGTGATCTCCACCTCAAGGATGATCTTCGCGGCGGCGGCCTTCGCGAGCAGCTCCTGGCCGATGGCCAGGTTGTCGGCGAGGGTCTCGGCGGAGCCGTCCCACATGTGGGACTGGAACAGCGGGTTCTGACCGGCCTTGACGCGCTCGGCGGAGACGTCGAGGAGCGGGCGGACGTAGCCGTCGAGCTTGTCCTTGGGGCAGTGGTCGGTGTGCAGCGCGACCGTGACGTCGTACTTCTTGGCGACGATGTGCGCGAACTCGGCGAGCGCGACCGCGCCGGTCACCATGTCCTTGTTGTGCTGGCCGCCCAGGAACTCCGCGCCACCGGTGGAGATCTGGATGATGCCGTCGCTCTCGGCCTCGGCGAAGCCGCGCAGCGCCGCGTGCAGCGTCTGCGAGGACGTCACGTTGATCGCCGGGTAGGCGAACTTGCCTGCCTTCGCCCGGTCGAGCATCTCGGCGTAGACCTCGGGAGTTGCGATGGGCATGTGTCCGCTCCTTGTGATGTGCGGGTGGGTGCTGTGCTGCCTGGACCCTGACCTGGGGGCGACGACATTGTCGCCCCCATCTTTCCAGACGCGACGGTCCTGACGGACCCGGCCGTCAGTCCAGGCCGAGGTCGTCCTTCGAGTACGCGAAGAGGTACGGCACACCCGCACCCTCGGTGATCTTCTCGCCGGCGCCGGTGGCCCGGTCCACGATCGTGGCGACGCCGACGACCTCGGCGCCCGCCTCGCGGACGGCCTCGACGGCGGTCAGCGGGGAGCCGCCGGTGGTGGAGGTGTCCTCGACGACCAGGACGCGGCGGCCCTTGATGTCGGGGCCCTCGACGCGGCGCTGCATGCCGTGCGCCTTCGCGGCCTTGCGGACCACGAAGGCGTCCAGGCGCCTGCCGCGCGCGGCGGACGCGTGCAGCATCGCGCCCGCGACGGGGTCGGCGCCCATGGTCAGGCCGCCCACGGCGTCGAAGTCGAGGTCGGCGGTCAGGTCGAGCAGGACCTGACCGACCAGCGGCGCGGCCTCGCCGTCGAGGGTGATCCGGCGGAGGTCGATGTAGTAGTCGGCCTCCAGGCCGGACGAGAGCGTCACCTTGCCGTGCACGACGGCCTTGTCCTTGATCTGCTGCAGCAGCTCGCCGCGTACGTCAGTCATGCCTGAAAGCTTAAAGCCGACGCCAGGTCCAGGTCGTCGCCGTCTCCAGGGGCTCGATGGGGGTGACCAGGCGCGGGTCGGTGTTGAGCCCGTTGGGCGGCCCGGTCTGCGGCTCCACACAGACCGCGGCCTCCTGCTCGTCGTAGACGACGACCCACTGCTCGCGGCTCTTGACGTTCACCTCGAACCGTCCGGGCCAGGTCAGCTTCACGTCGACGCCGTCGGGCATGCCGAAGCAGTCGTCCCAGGGGCCGGGCTTCGGGTCGACGCGGTGGCCGGTGGGGAGGTGGTCGGCGCCGCGCTCCTCCTGCCAGGCGGGGTCGAAGTCGATCCGCACGTCCGCGCCGTCGAGGGTGCGGTTGAACCAGGGGTGCCAGCCGGCCTGCGCGGGGAACGAGTCGCCGTACGTCTCGATGCCGAGCCGCAGCGTCAACGTGTCCTCGCCGAGTTCCACGATCTGGGTGACGCGCCCGGGGTACGGCCAGGGGTCGGTCAGGTCGTACGTGAAGACGGCCTCGGTCTTCGAGGACCGTGCCGTACGCCATTCGGCGTCGCGGGCGAAGCCGTGGATGGCGTGCGGCGGGGAGTTCAGCGGCATCTGGTGGACCACCGCGCCGTCGCGGAACCGCCCGTCCCTGATCCGGCCGCACCACGGCACCATCGGGAAGCAGCCGTACTTCTCGCCCTGGCGCAGCAGCTCGACGCCGCCGACGCGCAGGCTTCCGATGCGGCAGCCGTTGCCCGGCTGCACCGTCACTTCCGCGTCGCCCGCGGTGAGGGTCACGTCTTCGGTACTCACAGGGCCGACCCTACGGCGTGCGCGGTCAGCGGCGGCGGCGCAGGGCCCGGCCGACGACGATGGCCGACGCCAGCGCGAGCGCGGCGGCGGGCGCGGCCCAGCGCAGCGTGGCGCCCGCGGTGAGGGACTCGGCGGCGGGCGCGGGCGCGTACCGGCCGCGGGGCGGGGCGTGGTCGACCTCCTCGGCGCTGCGGCCGATCATGGTGCGGCGCGCGTGCGCGGCCTCGGCGGGCGGCACGTCGATGTCGCCGATGTCGTCCATGTTCTCCAGGGCCCCGAGGCGCTCCAGCTCTTCGAGGTCGTCGAGGTCTTCAAGGTCTTCGATGCCGTCCACCTCGTCGAGGACGTTGGTGTCGTCGAGGTTGATGCCGTCGTCATCGTCATCATCGTCGTCGTCGAGCACGTCGTCGGCGTCGGCGTCGGCGTCGGCGTCGGCGCCATCGTCGTCGTCGCTCGGTGCCGTGTCGGGGGGCGCCGCCGCTCCGAGGCCTTCCGCGAACCGGTCCAGGAGCCGCCGGACCGCGGATTCCACAGCCTGTGGAGAACCCTCCGTGATCCGGCCGTCGGCGGTCGCGCCGCCGTCGAACACGAGGGTCGCCCCCTCGACGCCCGACACGATCCGCACGGTCAGCGTCAGCCGCACCGAGCCGGAGCCGCGGACCTCCGCGCCCTCGCCCTCGACGGTGTACGCCCCGTCGGCGCGGGCAGCCGTCCGCGCCGAGCCGCGGTAGGTGATGGTGTGGCCCCCGACGCGCACCTTGAGGCGGCCGGAGAGCGGCCCCGCCGTCTCCTCCGCGTCGCGCTGAAGCCCGGGAACCGCCCCGGCGACCCGCTCGGGATCGGCCAGGACCTGCCGGAGCCGCTCTGCTGAGACCGGCACGAACACCTCATGCTCCATGGCAGGGGAGCCTACCCACGCGGCCACCACTTGTACGACAGTTCGCCGCACCGTGTACGTCAGTTCGCGTAACGCGGATGCACCAGGGTCGAGGGCGGCAGTCCCCGCTGCCGGGTCGGCGCGGCCGCCCGCGCCCCGGCCCGCACCACCTCCGACCGGGCCGCGCGCAGCAACACGGGCCGGGTCCGCGAGGCGAGCACGAAGCCCCAGTCGCGGGCCGCCCCGGCCCCCTGGGCCGTGCGGTCGGGACCGGCGGCGAATCCCGTGAGCCGCCCGCCGACCCGGTACGCCACGGTCCGCAGGCCGGCCGCCCGCAGTGAGGCCTCCACCGTCCAGAAGACGCGCGGCCTGGCCGTCAGCGGCCCCGCGTGCACGGCGATCCTGCCGCCGTCGGCGAGGGCCCGGGTGGCGAGGCCGTAGAACTCCTGGGAGTAGAGCTTGGTGCTGGCGGTGATGCCCGGGTCCGGCAGGTCGGAGATGACCACGTCGTACTTCGCGCGGGTCTGGCGCAGCCAGCGGAACGCGTCGGTGTGCACTACCCGCACGCGCGGGTCGTGGTGCGCGCGGCCGTTGAGCTCGCTCAGGGCGGGGTCGTTCCGTGCGAGGTCGACGACGCCCGCGTCCAGCTCGACGATGTCGACGCGGCGCACGTCCGGGTGGCGCAGGGCCTCGCGCGCGGCGAGGCCGTCGCCGCCGCCGAGGACGAGGACGCGCGCGTGCGGCCCGCGCATGGCGGGTGCGACGAGGCCCCGGTGGTAGCGCTTCTCGTCGCGGCCGCTGATGCGCAGGCGGCCGTCGAGGAAGAGGTCGAGGGAGCTGCGGCGGCCGCCGGTGAGGACGACCTCCTGCACGTCGGTCTGGACGGCGACCCGGATGTCCGCGCCGTACACCGCGCGCCGCGCGGCCCGCTCGAAGTCGTCGACGAGGACGGCGGCGGCGGCGAGCAGGGAGAGGACCACCACGTTGGCGGTGAGGAGCACCCAGCGACCGCGCGCGCTCAAGTCCTGCCGGAACAGGCCGAGGACGAGCGCGCCGCCCGCGACGGCGTTGACCGCGCCGGTGAACAGGGCGCCCGTCAGCTGCCCGAACATCGGGAGCAGCAGAAAGGGGAAGGCGAGCCCGCCGACGAGGGCGCCCACGTAGTCGGCGGCGAAGAGGTCGGCGACGGCGCCGCCCGCGTCCTGCCGCCGGATGCGCTGGATGAGCACCATCAGGAGCGGCACCTCGGCGCCGATGAGGATGCCGATGGCGAGGGAGAACGCGACCAGCAGGCCGCGCGAGCCGCTGGCCCACACCTCGCCCTTGTCGCCGGTCCACGCGAACGCCGCGTACAACGCCATGGCGCTGCACCCGCCGACCAGCGCGAGCGCCGCCTCGACGAGGCCGAACCAGGCGGCGGCGCGCCGTCTCAGCCGCTTGGCGAGCAGCGATCCGATGCCCATGGCGAAGACCATGACGGAGAGGACGACGGATGCCTGGGTGACGGAGTCACCGATCAAGTACGCGGCGAGGGCGACGAGTTCCAGTTCGTACACGAGGCCGCAGGCAGCGCAGACGAAGACGCCCACGAGGACGAGGAACCGTCCTGTACGGGGCGAGACCGGCAACCGCACCGACGACTGGAGCACCCCTGGAACGCTACGTCACCACCGGCTCACGCCGGGTCCCCCACATGAGTGCAAATCCCCCCGCCCGCCCGGTCAGAGCGCCGTGGACAGCGGCATGCGCGCACCCACCCTCGTCCGGGTCGCCACGAGCTGGCCCTCCTGGGGATACGCGTGCCACGTACGCCACATCAGTGAGCCTTCGTGCCGCTGTGCGAGCAGCGCGGTGAACGCGTGCGGACTGCCGGGGAACACACCCGCCAATCCGTGCGGGTGTTCGGCCACAAGGGCGAGCAACTCCTGTGCACGGCCCGCGAACTGACCGCGCGACAGCGTTTCCACGCGAGCCGCGAATTCGTACTCCCATTCACCCACGCGTTTCGATACGCCGAGCGGCAGGGGTGTACTACTTCCGGGGATGCAGGCCACGGTCTCCGAACAAGCGCCCTGTTCATCCTCGAGGAGTACTTGGTGCGAGGCCCCGAGCAGTCTCAACTGCATTTTCGCGTCGGCCAGTTGCAGGTCGAGGGTGGCCAGCGCGGGCAACGGCTCGCGCCCCAGGGCCCAGGCCAGGTCCTCGGCGCGCGTGTCGGTATAGACGGTCTTCAGGGTCGTGAGCATGGGTCGGCTCCGCTAACACTCAATGGAGGTGGGGCCGGCGCACCCGGATCGGACTCCGGGAGGTCGGAATGCCGGCTCGTGCCCACAAGAACGTCTTTCGGGTATCCAGTTCGCGGTCTACGAAACCTGGTGAGACGTCCGAGGGCGGTGCTGACGTATCAGAGGGAATCATGGTCGGCGACGCTGCCACTGCGTTTTTACCCAAGTACGTGTCGTTTCCATCCCCATGAGGGCCACGCAGTTCATCTGTTCAGTACAGCCATCACAGAACCCGCCCCTGACGTGGCGCCGAAGCTCGGCACTCCACCGCAACACCGAAGCGCCCGGCGGGAATTGCGAGGCCCCGCCGGGCGCTTCGTGGGATTCGGTGGACCAGCTGCCCCGTGTCAGCTGCCTCCGCCGCACCCGCCTCCGCCGCCACCTCCGCAGGAGGAGCTGCCGCCGCCGCACGACGATCCGCCGCCGCACGAGGAACCCCCGTCGTGCCCGCCGTCGCCG
Organism: Streptomyces sp. NPDC030245; assembly: GCF_055572995.1. NCBI lineage: Bacteria > Bacillati > Actinomycetota > Actinomycetes > Kitasatosporales > Streptomycetaceae > Streptomyces > Streptomyces sp. NPDC030245. Next base: position 282,813 of record NZ_JBVICF010000007.1, read on the forward strand.
CCCCCGGCCCACCAGCTGCCGCCCGCCGAGCTCGAAGCCGTGCCCGAGGTCCACCGCGACCGGGTGCGGCGCCGGCCGCTCCCCCCGTAACCGATCGCCGCGACCAGGGCGAAGATCAGCACCGCTACGAAGACGAAAGCCATGAACATGGCCCTCACGCTCCTTCCGTTCCCCCGAAGCAGGTCCCCCGTCGGCCGGCTTCTCGCGTGCCAGGGAGATGCCCTGCGCCAACCCGGCCCAAAGCAGAGTTGAGGAAGTCCAGAGGTTCGGCGCAGGATGGCGGCCATGACGTCCTCCTCCGGCCCCTCGGGGCGCGAGCGCCCGCTGCTCAACCGCCGCCTCGCCGAGTTCGGCACGACGATCTTCGCAGAGATGTCCGCGCTCGCGGTGCGCACCGGCGCGATCAACCTGGGCCAGGGCTTCCCCGACACGGACGGCCCCGAGGCCGTGCGGGAGGCCGCGGTGCGGGCGCTGCGCGACGGCCGCGGCAACCAGTACCCGCCCGGCCCCGGCGTCCCCGAACTCCGCACGGCGATCGCCGGCCACCAGCTCGCGCGCTACGCCCTCTCGTACGACCCCGACCGCGAGGTCCTCGTGACGGCCGGCGCGACCGAGGCGATCGCCGCGTCCCTGCTCGCCCTCGTCGAGCCGGGCGACGAGGTCATCGCCCTTGAGCCCTACTACGACTCGTACGCCGCCTCGATCGCCCTCGCGGGCGGCGTCCGCGTCCCCGTCACCCTGCGCCCCCGGGAGGGCCGCTTCGTCCTCGACCTGGACGAGCTGCGCGACGCGGTCACCGACCGCACCCGGCTGATCCTCCTCAACACCCCGCACAACCCGACCGGCACGGTCCTCACCCGCGCCGAGCTCACGGAGATCGCGAACCTCGCGGTCGAGCGCGACCTGCTCGTCGTCACCGACGAGGTCTACGAACACCTGGTCTTCGACGACGCCGAGCACATTCCGCTCGCCACGTTCCCCGGCATGCGCGAGCGCACGGTCAGCATCGGCTCGGCGGGCAAGACGTTCTCGTTCACGGGCTGGAAGGTCGGCTGGATCACCGCGTCCCCGGAGCTGGTCGCCGCGGTCCGCTCGGCGAAGCAGTTCCTCACGTACGTCTCCTCCGGCCCGTTCCAGTACGCCGTCGCGGAGGCGCTCGCCCTCCCGTCGTCCTACTTCGACGACTTCCGCGCGGACATGCTGGCCAAGCGGGACCTCCTCGGCGAGGGCCTGGCGGCGGCGGGCTTCGACGTCTACCGCCCGGCCGGCACGTACTTCATCACGACCGACATCACCCCGCTCGGCACGACCGACGGCTTCGCCTTCTGCCGCTCGCTCCCGGAGCGGGCCGGCGTCGTCGCCATCCCGAACGCGGTCTTCTACGACCACCGGGACGCGGGCGCGCCCTTCGTCCGCTTCGCCTTCTGCAAGCAGACGACGGTCCTGGAGGAGGCGGTGACGCGCCTCAAGTCGCTGGCCGGCTGACCGCCCTCACGACGTGCGAGAGCCCGGCGGGGTGCTGTACACCCCGCCGGGCTCTTATCCGCGTACGGACCCTCAGGCCTCGTCGTCGCCGGGCTTCTCACCCTCGGCGGAGTCGACCTCGGACTCCAGGCCCAGCTGCTCCACGAGCCAGCGGTCGAACTCGATCGCGGCGCGCACCCAGCTGACCGTCGACGACACGAAGTGCTCCAGCGAGACACCGGTGCCGATCAGCATCTGCGCCTCACCGATGAGGCGGACCGTGCCGTCGTCGTGCGTGTGGCTGTAGACCTTCGGCCACAGCGTGCGGCGGTTCCAGTCGTCGATCGACTCGAGAAGCTGCTGCTTCTCCTCGATCTGGTGCGGCCGGTCGTAGAACGTCCGCACCGAGAAGACCTGCTGGTCGTCCTCGCCGCGGAACATGAAGTACGTACGGAACTCCTCCCACGGCGCCGCGAGGTCACCCTCGTCGTCGACGACGTGCTTGAGCTCCATCTGGTCCAGGAGCTGCTTGACCAGGTCCTGGTCGGGGACGACGGGGCCCGCCGGTCCTGAGCCCTGCTGCGGGTCGGGCTGTCCCCCGAAATTCGGAATCGAGGACGGGTCGATGCTCACGTGCTGTGTCCCTTCGTATGGATGGGCCCATCCTCTCTCAGGAAGGGCCCCCGGGGGCAAGCCCGGCTGCTCGCCTGCCGGGTTTCCGCCGTTCGCCGACCGCGGACAGGCGGTGTCCGAGCGCGCAGTTCCCCGCGCCCCCAGGGGGGCGCGGAGCGCCCCTTCAGGGGCGCGGGGAACTGCGCGAGGACGGACCACGACCCGCAGACGGGAACCGACCGAACCGCGCAGACGGGACCCCGCTACAGGGACTTGCCCGGCGAGGAAGTCGTCGACGGGCCGACGATGAGGCCGTCGGCGACGCGGTCGACGCGGACGACGTCACCGTCCTTGACCTCCCCCGCAAGGATCTCCTTGGCGAGCCGATCGCCGATGGAGGTCTGGATGAGCCGCCGCAGCGGCCGCGCCCCGTACGCCGGATCGTTGCCCTCGTCCGCCAGCCAGGCCAGCGCCTCGGGCGTGACGTCCAGCGTCAGCTGCCGGTCCGCGAGCCGCTTGGCGAGGCGGTCGATCTGCAACGCGGCGATGTGCGCGAGTTCGTCCTTGGTGAGCGCCGAGAAGACGACGAGGTCGTCGAGCCGGTTGAGGAACTCGGGCTTGAAGGAGGCCCGCACGACCTCCAGGACCTGCTGCTTCTTCTCCTCCTCGGAGGTGAGCGGCTCGACCAGGTACTGGCTGCCCAGGTTGGACGTAAGGACCAGGATCGTGTTGCGGAAGTCGACCGTCCGCCCCTGCCCGTCGGTGAGCCGCCCGTCGTCGAGGACCTGGAGCAGGACGTCGAAGACCTCCGGGTGCGCCTTCTCGACCTCGTCGAGGAGGACGACGCTGTACGGACGGCGGCGCACCGCCTCGGTGAGCTGGCCGCCCTCCTCGTACCCGACGTACCCGGGAGGGGCGCCGACGAGGCGGGCGACGCTGTGCTTCTCGCCGTACTCGCTCATGTCGATGCGGACCATGGCCCGCTCGTCGTCGAAGAGGAAGTCCGCGAGGGCCTTGGCCAGCTCGGTCTTGCCGACGCCGGTCGGACCGAGGAAGAGGAAGGAGCCGGTGGGCCGGTCGGGGTCGGCGATCCCGGCGCGGGTGCGCCGCACCGCGTCGGAGACGGCCCGCACGGCCTCGCCCTGCCCGATGAGCCGCTTGCCGAGCTCGTCCTCCATGCGCAGCAGTTTCTGCGTCTCGCCCTCCAGGAGCCGCCCGGCGGGGATACCGGTCCAGGCGCCGACCACATCGGCGATGTCGTCGGGCCCGACCTCCTCCTTCACCATGGTGTCCTTGGACTGGGCGGCAGCCTCCTCCTCGGCCTCGGAGGCCGCTTCGAGGTCGCGCTCCAGGGCGGGGATCTCTCCGTAGAGCAGCTTGCTCGCGGTGTCGAAGTCGCCGTCGCGCTGGGCGCGCTCGGCCTGGCCGCGCAGTTCGTCGAGCTTCTCCTTCAGCTCACCGACGCGGTTGAGGGACTGCTTCTCCTTCTCCCAGCGGGCAGTGAGGCCGCGCAGCTCCTCCTCCTTGTCGGCGAGGTCGCGCCGGAGCTTGTCGAGACGCTGCTTGCTCGCGGGGTCGGTCTCCTTGCTGAGCGCGAGCTCCTCCATCCGCAGCCGGTCGACGGCGCGCTGGAGCTCGTCGATCTCGACGGGCGAGGAGTCGATCTCCATCCGGAGCCGGGACGCGGCCTCGTCGACGAGGTCGATGGCCTTGTCGGGCAGGAAGCGGGAGGTGATGTACCGGTCGGAGAGCGAGGCCGCGGCCACCAGGGCGCTGTCGGCGATCTGCACCTTGTGGTGCGCCTCGTACCGCCCCTTGAGCCCGCGGAGGATCGCGATGGAGTCCTCGACGCTCGGCTCGGCGACGAGCACCTGCTGGAAGCGGCGCTCCAGGGCGGGATCCTTCTCGATCCGCTCCCGGTACTCGTCCAGGGTGGTCGCACCCACCATCCGCAGCTCACCGCGGGCGAGCATGGGCTTGAGCATGTTCCCGGCGTCCATGGCGGAGTCGCCGCCGGCCCCGGCGCCGACCACGGTGTGCAGCTCGTCGATGAAGGTGATGATCTGCCCGTCGCTCTCCTTGATCTCGGAGAGGACGGTCTTCAGGCGCTCCTCGAACTCGCCGCGGTACTTCGCGCCGGCGACCATGGCGCCCAGGTCGAGGGAGACGAGCCGCTTGTTCTTCAGCGACTCGGGGACGTCCCCCTTCACGATGCGCTGGGCGAGCCCTTCCACGACGGCGGTCTTGCCGACACCCGGCTCACCGATGAGGACGGGATTGTTCTTCGTACGCCGCGACAGCACCTGAACCACCCGCCGGATCTCCTGGTCCCGTCCGATGACGGGGTCGAGCCGTCCTTCGCGGGCCGCCGCGGTGAAGTCGGTGCCGAACTTCTCCAGTGCCTTGTACTGACCCTCGGGGTCGGGTGTGGTCACCCGGCGCCCTCCCCTTGTCTTCTCGAAAGCGTCCAGCAGCTTCTTGCTGCCGGCCCCGTGCTGAGTGAGTACGTCCCCGGCCTTGCCGCCCTTGGCCGCGATGCCGATGAGCAGGTGCTCGGTGGACAGATAGTCGTCCCCGAGCTCCTTCGCGCGCTGTCCGGCGTCCGAGACGACGGCCAGCAGTTCACGGTCGGGCTGGGGCGGCGCGACCGTGGACCCGGTCACGCTGGGCAGGCCCGCGAGGACGCGCTCGGTGTCCGCGCGCACGGCGGCCTGGTCGGCGTCGACCGCGGCGAGCAGATCGACGATGTTCTCGTTGTCCTCGCCCTCCAGCAGCGCGAGCAGCAGGTGCGCGGGGGTCAGGTCCGGGTGCCCGTCCTTGACCGCGCGGCTGCTGGCCGCGTTGATCGCGTCCCGGCTCCTGTTGGTCAGCTCGGCGTCCACGTGCGCTTCTCCTCCTTACGGGGTCCTACGGCGGGGGGCCTCCACGAACGGGTCCCCCTCCCACACTGACTTACTCAACCTACACAAACTTGAGTCTATTCCACTCAAGGAGGGGCCGGGAAGTCCGGGCGGCTATGTTCCCTGGTCATGGCCCCGAACCCGCGCATCGACCCGTCCGACCCGCCCGAGCCCTACCTCAGCTTCTGGCGCGAACGGCACCTCTGCACGTTGACGACGCTCCGCCCGGACGGCACCCCGCACGTGGTGCCGGTCGGCGTGACGTACGACCCGGAGGCCGGGGTCGCCCGGGTCCTCGCCCGCAAGACGAGCCGGAAGGTCGCACACATCCTGGCGGCGACGGGCGTGGAAGGCCCCGGGGCGCGGGTGGCGGTCTGCCAGTTCGCGGGCCGGCGCTGGGCGACGCTGGAGGGCCACGCGGTCGTGCGAACGGAACCGGAGGCGGTGGCGGAAGCGGAGGACCGCTACGAGGAACGCTACGAACGCCGCCCGTCCCCGAACCCGGACCGGGTCCTGATCGAGATCACGGTGACCCGAGCACTGGGCAAGCCCTGACGCCGTCCGTACTTGTACGTGCTTCGCTTCCCGCACACCACAGCGGCGCCACCGTGTTCAGGTCCACGGTGGCGCCGCTGCTGGGGGAAGCGCCTGCGCGATTTACAACGACGGGGGAATCGCGTCAGGCACTGCGGGGGGTGGCTGTGATGTTGTCCGAGACGCCCATGGCGTCCGGGCCCTGCTGTTCCTGCTGCCCGACCATCTGGTGGTCGCGCCGGTCGAGATTGACGAACACCATCCCGTACCGGATGGCACACCGCACGGGCTGCGGTGCCCCGCGGGGCCGCCGCAGGCACCGGTAGGCCCGGATCTCCTCCTCGTCATCACGAGTGACGACGATCGGCTCACCGAGCAGGGTCACCATCAAGGAGTCACCGCGGTGAGGGATCGCGGTCACCAGATCGATGAAGTGCCACCCGGACCGGTAGGCGGTGGCCATTTCTCGGCGGAAGGTGCGGTCGTCGGGAGGGGTGCTCATGATGCGGCGCCTCCTGCCGGGGTAGAGGCCCAGATGACATCACTCTTCGAAGCGGACGCCCAGATGACGTCGCCCTGCGGAGCTGCGTCCCAGATGACGTCCAACGGCGCAGCAGCGGGCACCGACGTGCGCGTCGCGGCCGTATCGGCATCCGCACGCACATCGAGACCACTGAAGGCGCTGACAGCCAACCCAACGGAGAAGGCACAGACAAGTACCGAGCGAAGCTTTCCCTGGCGCATAGCGGGCTTCGTCCTCACTTCCATCGCGACTCTCCCCCGGCCTTCCAAGACGATGGCTCATTCAGCCATGCGAACACCACAGGACCGATGCATCATGTTCCTGCACGTTCAGGACCCTGGGGGGTGGAGGCATGACAACAAACAGCCCAATTAGGGCACATCCACACGCCATGGCCGAACTATGTGATGAGGGCAAGCGGCTCTACGCCAACGCGCTGCGTACCGGACGCATCCGACGAACCGAAGCGGAAGCCGCTCCTTGCCTGATGGAGTTCGCCCTTCTGGATCCTGATCCGGACGACCCCGACTGGCTTCGCCCTGTTCCGCCCACCTCTGTTCTCGCGCAACGCCTAAGGCCCATCGAGCGCGAAATTCAGGAGCGCAGGGCCCTCGCCAACCAACTGTCCGTCACTTTCGAGCCATTTATGGCAATTAGCGCACAGGACCGGCCCGCCGTACATTCGATCACCGTCCTGGAAGGCGGGAGCCGCATCAACGCGGCCATCCAAGTGGCCATAGCCGAGTGCCAGTCGGAGGTGATTACCGTCCAGCCCGGTGGCGGCCGCAGTGAGGCGATCGTCACCGAAGCCGTGAAACAGAGCCAGAGCATCCTCGATCGGGGCATCAGGATGCGGACGCTCTACCAGCACACCGCCCGCCACAGCCAGGCCACCCTCGCGTATGCCGAGCACATGCGGCAAGGGAAGGTGGAGGTTCGCACCCTCGAAGAACTCATAGAACGGCTGATGATCTTCGACCGTACTGTGGCCTTCATACCTGCCCGCGAAGACCGCCAGGCGGCCCTGGAACTCCGCCACCCCGGTCTGGTCCAGTATCTGGCCAACGTCTTCGAGCAGCTCTGGCAGCGCGCCTCGCCACTGCTCGAAGAGGCGCCGTACGCCCCCACGACCGACGGCATAACCGGCGTCCAACGCTCCATAGCCAAACTCCTCGTCGAAGGCCACGTCGACGAGGCCATCGCCCGCCGCCTCGGCATGAACGTCCGCACCTGCCGCGCCCACATAGCGAAGATCGCCGCCGCCCTCGGCAGCGGCAGCCGCGCCCAACTCGGCTACCTGATCGCCCAGTCCGGCATCCTCGACCAGGACCACCCGAAGTGACCGCCCGACCTCAGTCTTCCCCACGGCCCGAGCGACACGCCCCTCGACGGGAACCCCCACGGTGAAGTGAACGCACGCGCATACAATCGCGTCGCTTGAAGCACCGGGGAGGGGACGCCACATGGTCGCCGAGCATGTGCCGCACGGGGTCGAGGAACTCTGCGAAGCAGGCTCAGCCATCTACAGCCGCGCACTTCGGGCAGGGCGGATCCGCAGCAAGGAAGCCGAAGCGAGCCCCTGTCTCATCGACTTCGGCCTGCTGCATCCTGACATCGACAATACGCAGTGGCTCCACCCCACCCCGCCCGCCGCAGCCCTCCCCCACCTGCTTCGCGTCATAGAGGACCGCATAAGCCATCACCGGCGCCGGGAGGAGAAGCTGACGGCGACGTTCAGCTCCTTTCTCTCCCTGGGCAGCCAGGTCACCGCCGGCGGCGAGACCTCCGCCATCACCGTCCTGGACGGCATGGCACGCATCGACGCGGCGATAGACCAAGCGGTCGCGGAAACCTTCGAGGAAGTGCTCACCGTGCAACCCGGTGGGGCCCGCCTGCCCAAGCAGATGGCGGAATCACTGCCCCGCGGACAGGAGATCCTGTCCCGAGGCGGCCGCATGCGCACTCTCTACCAGCACACAACGCGCCATTCCCTACCGGTCCTCGCACACTACGAACAACTCCGCGGCGACGCCGAAGTCCGCACCCTCGACGAAGTCACCGAACGCCTCTTCGTCTTCGACCGGTCCGTGGCCTTCATTCCGGCCGTCAAGGACCCGAAGCGTCCCGTGGCCCTGGAGATCCGGCACGCGGCCATCGTCGACTACCTCGTCACCACCTTCTACCGCCTGTGGCGCCTGGCGACGCCGATGTTCCCGTACACCGCACCGCAAGCCCCACGGGACGGCATCACCACACGGCAAAGAGCCATCGCCGGCCTCCTCATAGAAGGCCTCACCGACGCCGAGATCGCCACCCGCCTCGGCATGAACATCCGCACCGCCCGCGTCCACATCGCCAAACTCGCCGCCACCCTCGGCAGCAACAGCCGCGCCCAACTCGGATATCTGATAGGTCAAGCAGGGATTCTCGAGCAGGGGCGACCCCAGAACCGGACACCCTGAAACAGCCGTCCAGAAGCAGACACTTCACCTGCGGCATCCGGCCCCGGCTCACCCCGCCTGCATAGAATCGCGACGCTTCAACCAGGCAGGAGGGGGCTCGCATGGCCACGAAGCACTTACCGCACTCGTTCGAGGAAATCTGTGAAGCCGGGTTGTCCGTCTACGCCCGCGCCCTGCGTGAAGGCCGGATCAACCGCAACGCCGCCGAACCGGCCCCGTGCCTCGTCCGTCTCGGCCTCCTGCAACCCGGCCCCGACGACCCGCAGTGGCTGCACCCCACCAGCACCACCGTCACCGTGCTCGACGGACTCGACCGCATCAACGCGGCCATCGACCGCGCCATGAACGAGGTCACCGAGGAGTTCCTGGCCGTCCAGCCCGGCGGTACCCGGCCCCCCGAGACCTTGGCCGAAGTCTTCCCCCGGGACCAGGCCATCCTCACCCGGGGCTGCCGGATGCGGACCCTCTACCAGCACACAACGCGCCATTCTCTGCCCGTGCTCGCCTACTTCGAACAGCTCGACGGCGACACCGAGGCGCGCACCCTCCACGAGGTCACCGACCGGCTCTTCGTCTTCGACCGGACCGTGGCGTTCATCCCGGCGAGCAAGGACCGCAGCGTCGCCCTCGAACTGCGCCAGCCCGCCCTCGTCGAGTACTTCGCCACCACCTTCTGGCGGCTGTGGCGCCTGGCCACCCCCATGTGGCCGCAAGCCGCTCCCCAACCCGCCGAGAACGGCATCACCCCCCGACAGCACGCCATCGCCGGCCTCCTCGTCGAAGGCCTCACCGACGCCGAGATCGCCACCCGCCTCGGCATGAACATCCGCACCGCCCGCGTCCACATCGCCAAACTCGCCGCCACCCTCGGCAGCAACAGCCGCGCCCAACTGGGGTATCTCATAGCGCGGTCAGGAGTTCTTGAGCGGAGTTCTTGATCGGAGTTCTTGATCGGGGGCCCGCCTAGCCCCCGGGGGGCCAGTTCGGTCCGTGATGTGCGTATTGCGCCCTCTTGTTCCCTCCTCAGCTCGCTGCACCGCAACAAGATGGCGCTACCGCCGCGCCTCCCCGCACGGCAAGCTCGGTGCAGCGGCGGGGGCATCTAGTCGGCCCCCTCCCGCTTCCCCCGAGCGCCCCGGCTGGCTGCTCCCCCGTAGCCGCCCGGGGCGCTCTCACGTCACGGCGTCAAAGAGCCGCCCCACTCGCGCAGCAGTTCCTCGCGCTCCGACGCCCGCGGCGACCCGCCCTCGTGGCGGCGGCCCCAGTCGGACATCGCGGCCAGCGTGGTGAGAAGGGTGCCCGCGCCTTCGGTGAGGTGGGCGAGGAGGGCTCGGGAGAGGTCGTACTCCGTGCGGGAGTAGCCGACCGCCGCCGCCGTGTACGCCGTCAGTTCCGTCTCCTCGCCCTCGGCGTCCGTGAGCCGCACCGTCATCGTCGGAGCCTCGTCGCCGCCGCCGAGGCCCACCGTCAGGGCCAGGTCGACGACCACGCCCACGTGCCGCTTCAGGGACTTCACGGGGACGTCGTCGACGGTCAGCGCGCGCACGTCCTCCCACGGCCACATGCCGGACTGCTTGTCGCCGAGGGCCAGTACGCCCTCCGGCGTCAGCCGCACCCCGGGAGCGAGCCCGGCCGGCTTCGCCCCCACGTACACATCGCCCTCGGCGATCCAGAACAGGCCCACCATGGCCATGTCAGTTCAACTCCCCGTACCCGTACACACGTACGCCCATACACACGTCGAAGCGGGGCCGGGAGGTCATCAAACCTCCCGGCCCCGCTTCAGCGTACTCAGCCCGTGACCGGGACGAACCGGCCGCGGGAACTACTGCTCCGTCGCCCTCTTGGGGCGCCACACCACCAGCGCGCTCGCCTGCTGCACGTCCTGGTAGGGGACGAGGTCACGGCGGTACGAGGCGTGCACCGCCGCTTCGCGCTGCTGCATCGCCGCGGCGGCGCCGTCCACGGCCGCGGAGAGCTCCGCGACCCGCGACTGGAGCGCCGCGACCTGGTTCTCCAGCTCGATGATGCGCTTGATGCCGGCGAGGTTGATGCCCTCTTCCTGCGACAGCTGCTGCACCGTGCGGAGCAGCTCGATGTCGCGGGCGGAATAGCGTCGGCCGCGGCCCGCCGTGCGGTCCGGGGAGACCAGACCCAAGCGGTCGTACTGCCGCAGGGTCTGCGGGTGCAGACCGCTCAGCTGGGCGGCCACCGAGATGACGTACACGGGTGTCTCGTCGGTGAGTTGGTACGGATTATGACGACGGCCGACCCTATCCATGGGTCACGCTCCCTTCGCGGCCTGGAACAGTTCTGCCCGCGGGTCGTCGCCCGCAGTCGCCTTGCGGTAGGACTCCAGAGCTTCCTTCGCCGAGTCCGACAGGGATGTCGGGACCGACACCTCCACCGTCACCAGGAGGTCGCCCCGGGTGCCGTCCTTGCGGACCGCGCCCTTTCCGCGGGCCCGCATCGTACGACCGTTCGGCGTGCCTGCGGGGAGCTTCAGGGTGACGGGTGGCCCACCCAGGGTGGGCACCTTCACCTCGCCGCCCAGCGTCGCCTCCGGGTACGTCACCGGAACCGTGACCGTGAGGTTGTCGCCCTTGCGGCCGAAGACCGGGTGGCTGTCGACGTGCACGACGACATAGAGGTCGCCCGCCGGACCACCCCGCTCGCCGGGCGCGCCCTTGCCGCGCAGGCGGATGCGCTGCCCGTCCGAGACACCGGCCGGGATCCGCACCTGCATGGTGCGCGACGACTTGGCGCGGCCGCTGCCGCCGCAGACCTCGCAGGGGTCCTGGGCGATGAGCCCACGGCCCTTGCAGTCCATGCACGGGTCGGTGAGGGAGAACCCTCCGCCGCCGCCCCGCGAGACCTGGCCCGTGCCGACGCAGGTCGGGCACACGCGCGGTGTGCCGTTCTTGTCGCCGGTGCCGGAGCACGCCTTGCAGGCGGCCTGGGAGGACATGCGGAGCGGCACCGTCGCGCCGTCCACCGCCTCCGTGAAGCTGAGCGTGACCTCGGACTCGATGTCCTGGCCGCGCCTCGGCTGCGTACGCGTGCCGGCTCCGGCACCCGCGCCGCCGCGGTTGAACAGGCCCCCGAAGACGTCACCGAGACCGCCCCCGAAGCCGCCGGCCGCTCCACCGCCACCCGGGCCGCCGCCTCCGAAGAGGTCGCCCAGGTCGAAGTTGAACGATCCGCCGCCGGCTCCGGGGCCCTGCCGGAATCCACCGTTGCCGAAGAGAGCACGCGCTTCGTCGTACTCCTTGCGCTTCTTGGGGTCCCCGAGGACGTCGTTCGCCTCGGAGATCTCCTTGAAGCGCTCCTCCGCCTTGGTGTTGCCCTTGTTGGCGTCCGGGTGGTTCTCGCGGGCGAGCTTCCGGTACGCCTTCTTGATCTCGGCTTCGGTGGCGTCCTTGGGGACGCCGAGGACCTTGTAGTAGTCCTTCTCGATGAAGTCCTTGGTGCTCATCCCCGACGTCCCTCCTCACTCATGTCGTGACCGTCAGCCCTCGTCCGGGCCACCGGTCTCCTTCTCGTCCGTCTTCTGCTCCGCGGCCGCGGAGCCGGCGGAGCCCGCGGAGGCCGTGGAGCCGTCGGAATCCTCGCCCTTGACGGTCTGCGCGCCGGGCTGCGGCTCGGCGACGGCCACCCGCGCGGGGCGGATGGTGCGCTCGCCGATCCGGTACCCCGGCTGAAGGATCGCGACGCAGGTCGTCTCGGTGACGTCCGGTGCGTAGCTGTGCATCAGGGCTTCGTGGATCGTCGGGTCGAAGGGCTCGCCCTCCTTGCCGAACTGCTGGAGGCCCATCTTGGCGACGACGGTCTCCAGCGACTCGGCGACCGACTTGAAGCCGCCGACCAGCTCGCCGTGCTCACGCGCGCGGCCGATGTCGTCGAGGGTGGGGAGGAGCTCGGAGAGGAGGTTCGCCGAGGCGATCTCCTTCACCGCGACCTTGTCCCGCTCCACCCGACGGCGGTAGTTCTGGTACTCGGCCTGAAGCCGCTGGAGGTCCGCGGTGCGCTCGTTGAGCGCGGAGCGCACCTGGTCCAGCTGGGCGGTCAGGCCCACATCCTGGGCGGACGTCTTGCTCTCTGCTGCGTCCCCGGCCGGGGCCGCCGGGCCCTCCTCGGTGGAGGGCTCGGCGGCCTTCGGCGCCGCGTCATCAGGGGTGGCGCCGGAGGGGACGTCAGGCTTCTCGGCGTCCTCGCCGAAGCCCGGGGTCTCCTCGGTCATCAGGCGGCGCCACCCTTCGCGTCTCCGGGCTTCTCGTCGTCGACGATCTCGGCGTCGACGACTCCGTCGTCCTCCTTGGCCTGGTCGGCACCCGGGGCGGCGCCCTCGGGACCGCCCGCGGCCTGCGCGCCCTGGGCGTCGGCGTACATCGCCTGGCCCAGCTTCTGCGAGACGGCGGCGACCTTCTCGGTGGCGGTGCGGATCTCGGCCGTGTCCTCGCCCTTGAGCTTCTCCTTCAGCTCATTGACGGCTTCCTCGACCTCGGTCTTCACGTCACCGGGGACCTTTTCCTCGTTGTCCTTGAGGAACTTCTCGGTCTGGTAGACGAGCTGCTCGCCCTGGTTGCGGGCCTCGGCGGCCTCGCGGCGGGCGTGGTCCTCGTCCGCGTACTTCTCGGCCTCTTCGCGCATCCGGTTGACCTCGTCCTTCGGCAGCGAGGAGCCACCGGTGACGGTCATCTTCTGCTCCTTGCCCGTGCCGAGGTCCTTCGCGGTCACGTGCATGATGCCGTTGGCGTCGATGTCGAAGGAGACCTCGATCTGCGGGACGCCGCGCGGGGCCGGCGGCAGGCCCGTCAGCTCGAACATGCCGAGCTTCTTGTTGTACGCCGCGATCTCGCGCTCGCCCTGGTAGACCTGGATCTGCACCGACGGCTGGTTGTCCTCGGCCGTCGTGAAGATCTCCGACCGCTTGGTCGGGATGGTCGTGTTGCGCTCGATGAGCTTCGTCATGATGCCGCCCTTGGTCTCGATGCCGAGGGAGAGCGGGGTCACGTCGAGGAGCAGGACGTCCTTGACCTCACCCTTGAGGACACCGGCCTGGAGCGAGGCGCCGATGGCGACGACCTCGTCCGGGTTCACACCCTTGTTGGCGTCCTTGCCGCCGGTGAGCTCCTTGACGAGCTCGGCGACGGCGGGCATGCGGGTGGAGCCACCGACGAGAACGACGTGGTCGATCTCGCTCAGCTGGATGCCCGCGTCCTTGATGACGTTGTGGAACGGGGTCTTGCAGCGCTCCAGGAGGTCGGACGTGAGCTGCTGGAACTGGGCGCGCGTGAGCTTCTCGTCCAGGTGCAGCGGGCCCTCGGCGGAGGCCGTGATGTAGGGCAGGTTGATCGTGGTCTCCGTGGAGGAGGACAGCTCGATCTTGGCCTTCTCGGCCGCCTCGCGCAGGCGCTGGAGCGCCATCTTGTCCTTGGAGAGGTCCACGCCGTGGCCGTTGTTGAACTGCTTGACCAGGTAGTCGACGACGCGCTGGTCCCAGTCGTCACCACCGAGGTGGTTGTCGCCGTTCGTGGCCTTCACCTCGACGACGCCGTCGCCGATCTCGAGGAGCGAGACGTCGAAGGTGCCGCCACCGAGGTCGAAGACCAGAATGGTCTGGTCGTCCTTGTCGAGGCCGTAGGCAAGGGCGGCGGCGGTCGGCTCGTTGACAATACGCAGGACGTTCAGGCCCGCGATCTCGCCGGCCTCCTTGGTGGCCTGGCGCTCGGAGTCGTTGAAGTACGCCGGGACGGTGATGACCGCGTCGGCCACCTTCTCGCCCAGGTACGACTCGGCGTCGCGCTTCAGCTTCTGAAGGATGAACGCCGAGATCTGCTGGGGGTTGAATCCCTTGTCGTCGATGTCCACCTTCCAGTCGGTGCCCATGTGGCGCTTGACCGACCGGATGGTCCTGTCGACGTTCGTGACCGCCTGGCGCTTGGCGACCTCGCCGACGAGCACCTCGCCGTTCTTCGCGAAGGCGACGACGGACGGCGTGGTCCTGGCGCCCTCGGCGTTGGTGATGACGGTGGGCTCGCCGCCTTCGAGAACGCTGACGACGGAGTTAGTCGTGCCCAGGTCGATGCCGACCGCACGTGCCATTTCGGTTCCTCCAGATGTACTTCTTGAGTGGATCTGACTCAAGCATGCATGAGCGCTGCGTCGGCGTCAACAGATGTGAGTCTGGGGCACTCAAGTCTTATCCCGCGCTTACGCGCAGGTATGGGGCCTCCCGGGGGTGGTTTTTCGGCCGCGGGCGCGTCGTGGCTGGTCGCGCAGTTCCCCGCGCCCCTGAACAGCGCCACCGCGGCCGGCGGCGTCAGGCGCCGCTCAGGGTTGCCTGAGCGACGCAGATCACCGGGTTGCTGGCTACAGTGCGGCGGAGTAAGTGGGTAGTCTCAGACGGACTGCATAAGTTACCGCTTAGTAATAGTTCGCCTCGCAGGCCCGAGGAGCCCCCAATGCAACTCGCCGCGATCATCGTGTCGCTGGTCCTAATCGCGGTCGGCGTCGCGCTGTTCGGCCGTGCCATCGTGCAGATCTACAAGTTCGTACGGCTCGGTCAGCCCGTGCCCGCCGGACTCAGGACCGACAACCCGGTCCAGCGCACCCTCACCGTGGTCAAGGAGTTCCTCGGCCACACGCGCATGAACAGGTGGGGCATCGTCGGCTTCGCGCACTGGTTCGTGGCGGTGGGCTTCTTCTCGCTGCTGCTGACGATCGTCAACGCCTTCGGCCAGCTCTTCCAGGCCGACTGGATCCTGCCGGTCATCGGTGACTGGGCGCCGTACAACGTCTTCGTCGAGTTCATCGGCACCATGACCGTGCTCGGCATCCTCACGCTGATCGTCATCCGGCAGCTGAACAAGCCCGGAAAGCCGGGCCGCAAGTCCCGCTTCGCGGGATCGAAGACCGGCCAGGCGTACTTCGTCGAGTCCGTCATCCTCATCGTCGGCGTCTGCATCTTCACGCTGCACGCCCTGGAGGGTGCCCAGCACCACGTCGACAGCTACGAGGCGTCGTTCTTCATCTCGTACCCGGTGGTCCAGTGGTTCGCGGACATGGACCTCTCCACCCTCCAGAACCTCACGTATTTCTTCGCCGGGCTGAAGATCGCGACCTCCTTCATCTGGATGATCGTCGTCTCCCTGAACACCAACATGGGTGTGGCCTGGCACCGCTTCCTCGCCTTCCCGAACATCTGGTTCAAGCGCGAGGCGGACGGCGGTACGACGCTCGGCGAGCTTCAGCCCATGACGTCGGGCGGCAAGCCGATCGACTGGGAGGACCCGGCCGACGACGCCGTCTTCGGTGTCTCCCAGGTCGAGCAGTTCAGCTGGAAGGGCATCCTCGACTTCTCCACCTGCACCGAGTGCGGCCGCTGCCAGTCGCAGTGCCCCGCCTGGAACACCGGCAAGCCGCTCTCCCCCAAGCTCCTCATCATGTCGCTGCGCGACCACGCGCACGCCAAGGCCCCGTACCTGCTCGCGGGCGGCGGCAAGACGATGGAGGGCGAGGAGAAGGCGACCGAGGAGCAGCTGAAGGACGTGCCCGCCGCCGCCCTCGCGGAGGCCGAGCGCCCGCTCATCGGCACGTACGAGGAGAACGGCGTCATCGACCCGGACGTCCTGTGGTCCTGCACCACCTGCGGCGCCTGCGTCGAGCAGTGCCCGGTCGACATCGAGCACATCGACCACATCGTCGACATGCGCCGCTACCAGGTGATGATCGAGTCCGCGTTCCCGTCCGAGGCGGGCACGATGCTCAAGAACCTGGAGAAGAAGGGCAACCCCTGGGGCCTCGCCAAGAAGCAGCGCCTGGAGTGGACGAAGGAAGTCGACTTCGAGGTGCCGGTCGTCGGCAAGGACGTCGAGGACCTCACCGAGGTCGAGTACCTGTACTGGGTCGGCTGCGCCGGCGCCCTGGAGGACCGCGCCAAGAAGACCACGAAGGCCTTCGCGGAGCTCCTGCACATCGCGGGCGTCAAGTTCGCGATCATGGGCGGCGACGAGAAGTGCACCGGTGACTCGGCGCGGCGCCTGGGCAACGAGCCGCTGTTCCAGCAGCTCGGCCAGGAGAACGTCATGACGCTGAACGCGGCGTTCGGCGAGGAGTTCGACGACGACGGCAAGGTCACGCCCGAGTCGCGGAAGCCGAAGACGGCCAAGAAGATCGTCTCGACCTGCCCGCACTGCTTCAACACCATCGCCAACGAGTACCCGCAGCTCGGCGGCGACTACGAGGTCATCCACCACACGCAGCTGCTCCAGCACCTCATCGACGAGGGCAAACTGATCCCGGTGACGCCGGTCGAGGGCCTCATCACCTACCACGACCCGTGCTACCTGGGCCGCCACAACAAGGTCTACACGCCCCCGCGCGAGATCATGTCGTCCGTCCCCGGCCTGCGCCAGCAGGAGATGCACCGCCACAAGGAGCGCGGCTTCTGCTGCGGCGCCGGTGGTGCGCGCATGTGGATGGAGGAGCGCATCGGCAAGCGCATCAACACGGAGCGGGTCGACGAGGCGCTGTCGCTCAACCCCGACATCGTCTCGACCGCCTGCCCGTTCTGCCTCGTCATGCTCACGGACTCCGTGAACGGCAAGAAGAACGACGGCCAGGCCAAGGAGTCCCTCCAGGTCGTGGACGTCGCGCAGCTCCTCCTCGACTCCGTGAAGACGCCGGTCGACCCGGCGGGCGACGCCGAGTCGGCGGACGAGCCGGAACCCGAGCCGGTGAAGTAACGGCACGTCACAACGGTGCAGGCCGGTTCCGCCTTCGGGCGGGACCGGCCTGTTCGCGTTGCATCCATGGGTACCGCGTCACTACTTCGGGTCGCGGTTGAACTTCGACGTCGACCAGAAGTAGCCGAGCACCGCGAGCCCCAGGCACCAGCCGGCGGCGAGCCATCCGTGGTGCCCGATCTCGCTGCCGAGCAGCAGGCCGCGCAGGGTCTCGATGGCGGGGGTGAACGGCTGGTACTCGGCGATCGGCTGGAACCAGCCGGGCATCGAGTCGACCGGCGTGAAGGCGCTGGAGAGGAGCGGCAGCAGGATCAGCGGCATCGCGTTGTTGCCGGCGGCCTCGGCGTTCGGGCTGACCAGGCCCATGCCGACCGCGATCCAGGTCAGAGCCGTCGCGAAGAGCACGATCAGCCCGAACGCGGCCAGCCATTCCAGTACGGAGGCGTCGGTGGACCGGAAGCCGATGGCCACGCCGATGGCGCCGACGAGGACGACGCTCGCGACCGCTTGCAGCACGCTGCCGACGACGTGCCCGATGAGCACCGAAGGGCGGTGGATGGCCATCGTGCGGAAGCGGGCGATGATGCCTTCGGTCATGTCGTTGCAGACGGAGACCGCGGTTCCGATCACGGTGCTGCCGATGGTCATCAGGAGCAGGCCGGGGACGACGTACGCGATGTAGGCGGAGCGATCCGCGCCCCCGCTGCCGTCACCGATTCCTGAACTCATCGCGTCGCCGAATATGTAGACGAAGAGCAGCAACAGCATGACCGGGGTGAGCAGCAGGTTGAGGGTGAGGGACGGGTAGCGGCGGGCGTGGAGAAGGTTGCGGCGCAGCATCGTGGACGAGTCGCGCACGGCGAGGGAGAAGGGGCTGGCACTCATCGGACGCTCTCCTGTGTCTGGTCGCGGACGTCGGTGCCGCCGGTGAGGGCGAAGAAGACGTCGTCGAGGTCGGGGGTGTGGACGGTCAGCTGGTCCGCTTCGATGCCGGCGCTGTCGAGCCGGTCGAGGACGGCGCGCAGGGCGCGCTGACTGCCGTCGCTGGCGAGGTGCAGGGCGAGTGCTTCGTCGTCACGGGTGGCGTCGGGCAGGGCGCGGGCGGCGCTCCGATAGGCGGCAGGATCGCTGAAGCGCAGCCGCACATGCCCGCCCGGGACGAGCCGCTTCAACTCCTCCGCACTGCCTTCGGCAGCGATGGCCCCGTCGTTCAGGACCGCAATACGATCGGCGAGCTGATCGGCCTCTTCCAGGTACTGGGTGGTGAGGAAGACGGTGACGCCGTCGGCGACGAGACCGCGGATGATCTGCCACATGTTGTGACGGGAGCGCGGATCGAGGCCGGTGGTCGGTTCGTCGAGGAAGATGATGCGCGGGCTGCCGACCAGGGTCATGGCGATGTCGAGCCGACGCTTCATACCACCGGAGTAAGTAGCGGCAGGCTTCTTGGCGACGCCACCGAGATCAAACCGCTCCAGCAGCTCGGCGACGACCTGCCGCCCTTCTCTCCGGCCCAGATGGTGCAGGTCGGCCATGAGGAGCATGTTCTCCTCGCCGGTGATGAGGCCGTCGACGGCGGAGAACTGTCCGGTGACGCCGATGGCGGCGCGTACGGCCTGGGGGTCGGTGGCGATGTCGTGTCCGGCGATGCGGGCCTGGCCGCCGTCGGCGGTGATGAGGGTGGAGAGGATCTTGACGGCGGTGGTCTTGCCGGCGCCGTTCGGGCCGAGCAGGGAGAAGACGCTGCCGGCCGGCACGGCCAGATCGATGCCGTCGAGGACCGTCTTGTCCCCGTACGCCTTGCGCAACCCGTACGCCGCGATGGCCAGGTCGTCCGTCATGGTGACTGCTCCTTCAGAGGCTTGTGGCAACGGTCAGAGGCTGCGGGCGGCGATGTCGCCGTAGGAGGTGGTCGCGCGGATGGACAGGCCGGCGTCGGGGCCCTCGGCGTTCATGAGGGCGTTGTGGATCCGGCCGTAGGTGGTGCCGGCGTCCAGGGAGGCGGAGACGCCGCGGGCGACGCCGACCGAGATGTCCCCGGCCTCGGTGCGCAGGTCGAGGGCGCCGCGGACGGCTTCGGCGACGCGGATGGCGCCCTTCTGGACGTCGACCTTCGCGGCCCCGGTGAGCCGGCCCACCGCGACGTCCCCCGCCATCAGGGAGAGGACGGCGTCCGCGGCCTCGTCGAGCTTGACCGAGCCCTGCGCGGCCTCGAAGACGACGTCACCGAGGCGTCCGACGCCACGCAGCTCGCCGGCGGCCGCCTTGGCCTCGACCTTGGATCCGGCGGGCAGCTGAACGGTGATCTCGACCGATCCGGCGCCGTTGCCGAGGAGGCGGTTCTTCGGCTCGGCGGCCTCGATCCGCAGGACGCCGTCGCCGTACGCGACGACGATCCGCTCCGCCGCCTTCACGTCCTTGCCGTTCGAGGCGTCGGCGGGCCGGACCTCGACGGCGGTGTCGTCGCGGTCGGCGGCGATGAGCTGGATGCGGCCGGCGGGGATGTCGAGGACGGCGGAGATGGGGGCGGGGGTGGCGAACTTCTGCATGGTGTGCTCCTTGGGTTGGGCCCGGTTGGGCTTGCGGGGCTCGGTGTTTCCGACGAGAGAAAAGCTACGTTGCATTCATGGACGAGGCAACAACTTCGTTGCATCTGACTCCTGTATACGCAGGCCAGAGGCCCCATTTCATTGCAACAACTGTAAATTCAAGGCAACGATGACGAACGCACTCGTTGCAATGGGTTGAAACTGAACGCTAAGCTGACGGCACCAAGGACGACCGCGAGGAGAACGTGATGCCGGGAGGCAGACTCACCCAGCAGGAACGCCGGCAGATCGCGTCGGGGCTGGCCGACGAGCTCGCCTACGCGGAGATCGCCAGGCGCCTGGACCGCCCCACCTCGACGATCACGCGCGAGGTCATGCGCAATGGCGGTCCCACCGCCTACCGCGCCGACCTGGCGCACCGCGCCACCGAGCACCGCGCCCACCGGCGCAAGCAGTCAGCGCCCCGGGGGACGCAGGCCGCCCGACGGGCCTCTGCTTCGACGGCCTCTTCGCAGGCCCATGGGCGCGACGACGAGGCGGTGCGCGAGTACGAGGAGTTGCTCGCCACCGTCTTCATGCAGTCGGGCCTGCCGAAGATGACCGCCCGGGTGCTGGTCGCCGTCTCCGTGAGCGACACGGGCAGCCTCACCGCGTCCGAACTCGTCCAGCACCTTCAGGTCAGCCCGGCGTCGATCTCCAAGGCGGTGGCGTTCCTCGACAGCCAGGGTCTGATCCGCCGGGAGCGCGACGACCGCCGTCGCGAGCGCTATGTCGTCGACAACGACGTCTGGTACCAGTCGATGATCGCCAGCGCCCGGGCCCACACCCAGCTCGTCGAGACGGCGCGGCAGGGTGTCGTCGTCCTCGGCCCCGACACCCCGGCCGGCGCCCGCCTCGAAAACGTCGCCCGTTTCGTGGACTTCGTCTCCGAGAGCATTGTTCGGGCGGCGGAGCAGGCGCGGGAGATTCTGTACACGAAGCCGGATGCTGGCGGTGCCCGGGCGGGGGACTGAGGGAGTCTTCGGTGGGCCGGTGCCTTTGCTGGTGGCCGGGGCCGCCCGGTTTTTGCGGAGTGTGGCGCCTCCGGGCCGCCAGTAAAGGGCGCTCCTGCGTCGCGTCGGCTCCGCCGATTCCGCTCCGCTCCACCCTTGACTGCCGCCCCTCCACCGCACGTCGACTTTGCCCCGGCCGGCCAGGGGTGGGGCGACGGGACTCGCGGGCTGGGCCATCCCCTTTCATCGCCGTGTGCGGCCCGGCCCAACGTAAGCCGACGCCACCGTCGAGGTGGCCGACCCCGGCTACGCCGCTCGGGCCATCCGCTTGCGCTGCCGGGTGCGGACCGGCCCAACGTAGGCGCGCGCCCCGGTCGAGGCTCGGCCACCCGCGCGGCCCGGCGGCCGGGTCATCACCTCACGCGGCCGGGTGCGGCCCGGCTCAACGTGGGCTGCCCGGTGTGGTGTGGTGTGGTTGTAGCGTCGTCGGGCATGCGGGGACCGCCCCCCTCCTCCCCCCGGCACCTACTTCCGCAAAGTTGTGAATGGAGGGTCCGCGCGCCCCCTTGCCACACCCCACGCGCCGTCCCGCATGCCCATCCGTCGCAGGTTTCTGGCGCACGGGGCTTCGCACGCTGGGGGCGCATTGGCCGTGTGGTGGGGGGCGTGCGGCAAACGCATTCGCAACTTCGCGAAAGTAGGTCCCGGGTGCCCTTCCGGCCGGGCGGCGCATTGCGTGCATACAGGGGGCGCGCGGCCTCCTCATTCACAACTTTGCGGAAGTAGGTGCCGGGGGGAGGGGGCGGGCCCGGGCTTGCCAGCACATCGACCACCCCTCCCCGCGCGAGCCGAGAACGCGAGCGGCGAGGCCCGACCGGGCGGCTGAGCCGGGGCCGGGACCCGCACCGCGATGGGCTGGTCGGCACCCGGCAATGAAGGCGCGTGACCTGGCCGCCAAGCCGGGCGGGCGACTGCGCCCCAACCGGGTCCCGCGCCCGCGTTATGGCGGGCGGCACCCGGCCGCGAAAGGTGGTGGCCCGAGCGGCGAAACCGTATGGGCGGCTGGCTGCGCCCCGACCGTGGCTCGTGCCGCGCTGGGCCGGTCCGCACCCGGCGATGAAGGCCGCTGACCCGGCCACCGGCCCGCGCGGGTAGCCGCGCCCCAAGCGTGACGTCGACACACGATGGGCCGGGCCGCACCCGGCAGCGCAAGGTGATGACCCGGCCGCCGAGCCGGGCGGGTGGCTGCGCCCCGACCGTGGCCCGCGCACACGTTGAACCGGTCCGCACCCGGCAGCGAGAGCCGATAGCCCGAGCGGCGGGGCCGGGCCGCGTGGGCGGCCGAGCCGGGAGCGTGACCCGCGCACACGATGGGCCGGTCCGCACCCGGCAGCGCAAGCGGATGGCCCGAGCGGCGTAGCCGGGGTCGGCCACCTCGACGGTGGCGTCGGCTTACGTTGGGCCGGGCCGCACACGGCGATGAAAGGGGATGGCCCAGCCCCCGGTCCCCGTAGACCCCACCCCTGGCCGGCCGGGTCGAAGTCAACGTGCGGTGCAGGGGCGGCAGTCAAGGGTGGAGCGGAGCGGAATCGGCGGAGCCGACGCGACGCAGGAGCGCCCTTTACTGCCGGCCCGGAACCGCCACACTCCGCAAAAACCGGGCGGCCCCGGCCACCAGCAAAGACACCGGCCCACCGAAGTCCCCGCCCCGACCCCCGCCTCACCTCCCGTTCACCCCACCACCCCCCTCGCACAACCCTTCGTACGCCTCACGAGTCACACCCCCGCAAGCAACACCCAAAGCATCCAAAGGATCCAAAGGTTCCAGAGGCCCGGGAGACCCACGTGCGCGTAAGAAGCCTGGTCGTCACCGCCACCGTCATCGCCCTCGCGGCCACAGGGCTGACGCTGCCCGCGGCCGCGTCGGCGAACGCCGTCTCCACCGGCTTGCAGTCGAAGTCCACTTTGAAGGACGACTTCAATGGCGATGGGTACCGCGACCTCGCGATCGGGGCGCCCGACTCCAACTCCGTCACGGTGACCTTCGGTTCGGCGAGCGGCGTCGGTGAGGACCGCGCTGTCACCGTCACCCAGAACACCTCCGGCGTACCCGGCGTCACCGAGCCGGGTGACGAGTTCGGCGAGAACGTGACCAGCGGAGACGTGAACGGGGACGGCTTCGCCGATCTGATCGTCGGCGCCCCCGGCGAGCAGGTGGAGGGCAAGCCCTCCGGCTCCGTCACCGTCATCCACGGCGGCAAGAACGCGTTCACCTCCGGCGGCCGCGCCCTGAACTCCCCGGCCGACACGAAGGGCCGGTTCGGCGAGGCCGCCGTCTGGACCGACCTGGACTACGACGGCGCGCCCCAGCTCGCCGTGGTCAGCGGCGACAACTGGTACTTCTACACCGGCGCGGGCGAGAACGGCCGCGTGCACGGCCTGGAGGTCGACTTCCTGCCCGAGGACGTACGCCTCGACGGCATGATCGCCGGCAACTTCAAGTACAAGGAGGGCGTCGGCTTCGTCCTGTTCGGCGAGCGCGCGGACGGCAGTGTCTACACCGCCCACATGAACGGCGGAGTCGGCGACTACGGCTACCGGTCCGAGGTCATCGGCGCGGACGCCCCCTCGACCGCGACACGCGACGCGGCCACCGCCGGTGACGTCGACGGCGACGGTTACGACGACCTGATCACCGGTAATGGCGGCGACTCGGCCGGTGGCAAGGGCGGTTCGATTACCGTGCGGCTCGGTGGCGACGGGAAGTTCGGCGCGCCCGTGACGTACAACCAGGACAGCGTCGGCGTCCCCGGCACGGACGAGAACGACGACAGCTTCGGCGGTTCCGTCTCCGCGGGCGACGTGACCGGTGACGGCCTCGCGGACCTCGCGGTGGGCGCCCCCGGCGAGACGGTCGGTGGGACGGTCGGCGGGACGGGCGACGCGGTCGCCGGTGCCGGGAGCGTGACGGTCCTGAAGTCCACGGCCGGGAAGTTCACCTCGGGCAAGGCCTGGCACCAGGAAACCGCGGGCGTACCCGGCATCGCCGAGGCCGGCGACCGCTTCGGCACGTCCGTCCGGCTCAAGGACATCAACAAGAACGGCAGGGCCGACCTGGCCACCGGCGCGACCGGCGAGGACATCGGCACGACCCGGGACGTCGGCGCCGTGTGGGTCCTGCGCGGCACGTCGACGGGGCTCACCTCGTCCCACGCCGCCTCCTTCAACGGCACCGACTTCGGGGTCGGCGGCACCGGAGCCGGCTTCGGCCGCACCGTGCGCTGACCCGCCCCCGCCGGGCACCCGCCCGGCCCCCACTCATGCACACCCTCAACCATTGAGAGACCTCTCCATGTCCTCGTACGTGCGAAAGACCGCGCGCAACACCACGCGTAGCAACACGCGCAACAAGCTCCTCGCGGCAGGCGCCCTCTGCGCCGCCACCGCCCTCGGCGTCACCGGCCTCACCGCGGGCAACGCGTCCGCGGCTGCCCCCGCCGCCCCCACCGCCCCCTCGAAGATCCACGCCGACTACAACGGCGACGGCTACGTCGACCTCGCCGTCGGCGTGCCCGGCGCGACGGTCGGCGGCCACGCCAAGGCCGGATACGTCAACGTCGTCTGGGGCGGCGCCTCCGGCCTCGGCAAGCACGGCTCGGCCACCGTCAGCCAGGCCACGGCGGGCGTGCCCGGCACCGCCGAGGCGGGCGACAAGTTCGGCCACGCCGTCGACTCGAACGACATGAACGGCGACGGTTACAGCGACCTGGTCGTCGGCGCGCCCGGCGAGGCGACCACCGCCGGCTCGGCCGCCGGCACCATCGCGGTCGTCTGGGGCTCCGCGACCGGCTTCAAGAGCGGCTTCACCGCCGCCAACGGCACCGTCGACAGCGCCAGGTACGGCTCACTGCTCACCACCGGCGACTTCGACAAGGACGGTGACCAGGACATCGCCCTCAACTCGCACTTCGACGAGTCCAACGCGGTCGTGACCCGGCCCGGCCCCTTCACCACGGGCTCGCCCGCCACGGTCTCCCGGGTCACCGGCTGGCACTTCGCGGGCGCGTCCGCCCTCGCCGCCGGTGACTTCGACGGCGACGGCGGCGACGACCTCGCCATCTCGTACCGCGGCATGGAGGTCAGCGGCACGACCGTGCAGAGCCGCGCCTCGGGCGAGTGGAAGGAGACCTGGCGCACGGCCGACAGCTCCGAGACCGCGCTCGCCACCGGCGACTTCGACGGCGACGGCAGCGCGGACCTCGCCATCGGCAACATGCGGCCGAACCCTGAGGCCGAGGGCACCTACTGCGAGGACATCCTCGGCGGCGCCATCGCCGTCGTCTACGGCAAGCAGGGCGGCAACCTCGGCGACGGCGGCGCCTCCTGCACCTCCCAGAACAGCCCGCAGGTCGGCGGCACCGCCGAGACCGGTGACAACTTCGGCGCGCGGCTCGCGGTCGGCAACCTCGACCGGGACGGCATCGACGAGCTGGTCGTCGGCGCCGACGCCGAGGCCGTCGGCACCGCCCAGAACGCGGGCACGTACTGGATCCTCGCCTCGTCCGGCACCGGCGGTGACCTCACCGGCCCCGCCTTCAGCCAGAACACCGCGGGCGTGGCGGGCACGGCGGAGGCCGACGACCACCTCGGCGCGGCCGTCGCGACCGGCGACTACAACGGCGACTCCTACCCGGACGTCGCGGTCGGCGCGCCCGGCGAGGACGGGCAGAAGGGCGGCGTCTGGTATGCCGCGACCCCCAAGGACGGCCCGAACCCGGCGGTCACCTCGGTGACGCCGGGCAAGCTGGGGCTCACGGGCGCGCGGGAGTACGGGATGGTTCTCGGCAAGTAAGCCAGGAGCATCGCAGGGGGGGCGGGCCGGATCCCGGAGATCCGGCCCGCCCGGTGCGCAAGACGCCCGAAACCCGCCATTCACCCCAACTCCCGCCCTCCGTACAACCCTTGTGCCCCACCGCAGGTCTCCCTTTAGCCGATCACGGCATGACGCCAGGGCCAACGCCCGGTGAACACGCCCACCCCGGCCCCCATCGACCGCGGATGCCCGCCAGGCATCCCCGCCTGCCGCAGGAGTACCGCATGGCCAAGCACAAGCGCACCTCCACCACCGTCCGTTCCAGACGCACGCGCCTCGCCGCGGCGACGGCCACCGCGGCCGCGCTGACGGGCGGGCTGCTCGCCGTCACGGCAACCACCGCGTCCGCCGCGCCCGCGGACCCGCTGCCCTCGCACGAGGCCGACTTCAACGGCGACGGCGTCGCGGACCTCGCGACCTCCGCGGCCGGCGCCAACGTCGGCGGGAAGGACGGCGCGGGCCAGGTCACCGTCACGTACGGCGGCAGCACGCTGCGCCACAAGACCTTCAGCCAGAACAGCGCGGGCGTCCCCGGCTCCGCCGAGACGGGCGACACCTTCGGCTACGACACCGCGTACGGCGACTTCAACCGCGACGGCTACGACGACCTCGCGGTCGGCGTTCCCGGCGAGGACGTCGGCAGCGACAAGGACGGCGGCAGCGCGCAGATCCTGTGGGGCTCCGCGAACGGCCTCTCCGGCGGTACGACGGTGCAGGACCCCCGCCCGAGCGGCCACGACTACTTCGGCGGGCCCATCGAGGCCGGCGACTTCGACGGCGACGGCACCACCGACCTCGCCATCGGCGCCCGGTCCGGCTCGGCCACCATCGACGTGCTCAACGGCAAGATCTCCCGCAGCAGCGGCACCGGCACCAGCCGCTACACGATCAAGCCCGCCATCCAGAGCGGCGAGGGCGCGGGACCCTTCAACCTGCACTCCGGCGACGTGAACGGCGACAAGCGGGAAGACCTCATCGTCGACGGCTACTCCACCGGCGACGGCTACAACGCCAACCTGTGGGTGCCCGGCACCGCCGACGGCCTCAAGACCACCAACCAGCAGCGGCTGCCCGGCGGCATCATCACCGACGTCGGCGACACGGACGGCGACGGCTACGGCGACATCGTCATCGGCCTGGAGTGGGACGACGAGATCGCCGGCGCGAACAAGGGCGGCACGGTGTACGTCGCCCACGGCGCGGCGAACGGTCCGTACGGCGAGACGCAGGTCTTCACCCAGGACACGGCGGGCGTGCCGGGCGCGGGCGAGAAGGGCGACTCGTTCGGCGGTGAGCTGGACCTCGGCGACGTCAACGGGGACGGGCACCTCGACCTGGTCGTGGGCTCCCCCGGCGAGGACCTCGACGGCGTCACGGACGCGGGCTCCGCCACCGTCATCTACGGCAAGGCGGACGGCTCGGGCCTCTCCACGGACGGCGCGGTCCTCCTCGACCAGAACACCCGGGGCGTCCCCAACTCCAACGAGAAGGGCGACTACTTCGGCGCGGACATCCACGTCGACGACCTGAACGGCGACGGCCGGGGCGACGTCACCGTCGGCGCGTACGGCGAGAACGGCGGGAACGGCGCGTTCTACCCGCTGACCAGCAAGAGCGACGGCTCCCTCACCGGCTCGGCCGGCGTCTACACGTCGACGGTGGGCATCTCGGCGGCAGGCACGCCGCGCCTCGGCGCGAACTTCGCCGACTGACGTCCCGGCCCCTCCCGGGCCCCTCCCCGCCCCCTCCGCCGGGCCCGCGCCCACCCACGCGGGCCCGGCCCCACCCCTTCCCGGAGCGCCCGTGCGCATACGCACCCTCTTCCTCGCCGCGTCCCTGACGACGACCGGCCTGCTCGCCCTCCCCACCACCACGGCGTCCGCCGCGCCCGCCAAGTACACCGACGACTTCAACGGCGACGGATACCGCGATGTCGCCGTCGCGGCCCCCGACGCCAAGGTCTCCGGCAAGGACGAGGCGGGCGCCGTCGTCGTCCTGTACGGCTCGGCATCGGGCCCGCGAGCCGCGAAGAAGCAGTTGATCACGCAGTCCTCGGCGGGGGTGACGGGCGCCGCGGAGGCGTACGACCGGTTCGGGCAGTCAGTGGCCTCCGCCGACCTCGACGCGGACGGATACGCGGACCTGCTGGTGGGCGCTCCTTACGAGGACGTCGGCAGCGCCAAGAACCGCGGTGGCGTCACGGTCCTGTGGGGCAGCGCCCAGGGCCTGAAAGGCAGTGCGTCGCTGCCCACCCCGGGTGGTTCCTACGGCAACGCGGGGTGCATTTACGGGGTCGGCCTCGCCGCGCAGAAAGCCGCCACCGGCAACGGGAGCAAGGTCTCCGTCGCCGGATGGTGCGCGAGCCGCCGTATGACGGGCCCCTTCACCAGGTCCGGCAAGCCCGTCTCCAACAGCACGGCGTTCGGCACGGGCTCGGTGGACGACACGGTCCTCGGTGACCTCGACGGCGACAAGGCTTCCGACACCGTGGACATCACCGTGGGCATGGGCGACTACCCGGACGGCGCCGTGTACGTGAACCCGGCGGCGAGCGGCAACCGCCCGCTGTCCACCGACGGCGACAACGCCACCATCGGCGACGTCAACGGCGACGGCTACGGCGACCTCGTCATCGGCGACCCCACCGACGCGGAGATCGACGGCACCCCGACGGGCGGCACCGGCCACAAGGGCGGCCAGATCGCGATCTGGCCGGGCAGTGCGAGGGGCATCGATCCCACCGCGCGACCGCTGCTGATCCACCAGTCGACGCCCGGCGTGCCCGGGTCCGCCGAGAGCAACGACTCCTTCGGCACGGACGTGAGCGTCGCCGACATCAACGGCGACGGCTATGGCGACATCGCCGTCGGTACGCCCGGTGAGACGCTCGGCAGGGCCAAGGGCGCCGGCACGGTCGTCATCGTCCCCGGCGGCCCCCAAGGCCCCACCGGCTCGGGCTCGTTCACCCTCTCCCAGGACTCGGCCGGTGTGCCCGGCACCGCGGAGCGCGAGGACGACTTCGGCACCACGGTCCGCTTCGCCGACGTCACGAAGGACGG
Organism: Streptomyces sp. NPDC030245; assembly: GCF_055572995.1. NCBI lineage: Bacteria > Bacillati > Actinomycetota > Actinomycetes > Kitasatosporales > Streptomycetaceae > Streptomyces > Streptomyces sp. NPDC030245. Next base: position 311,528 of record NZ_JBVICF010000007.1, read on the forward strand.
GCGGCCCGACCTCGTGACCGGCGTACCCGGCGAGATCGCCCCCGGCTCCACCCGCAACACGGGCGGCGTCTGGGTCTTCAAGGGCACGTCGTCGGGCCTGGGCCTCGGCACGTCGTACGACATCACGGCGGGCGCGGTGGGCCTGTCCAAGACCGTGAACACCTACTGGTCCTCGGTACAGGCCCCCTGAGACACGGGCCGCGTCACATCTCGCCCCTCCCACCCGTACCTCCTCGAAGAGTTGGAGCCCCCGTGCGCACAAGCACAAGCACCAGCAACAGCACCAGCACACGCACACGCCCCCTCGCCCTCGCCGCGGCCACCGCTCTGGCCGCCGCCGGCCTCACCCTGCCCCTCACCACGGCCGCGCACGCCGCACCCCCCACCGAACCCACCCCCCTCACCAGCGACTTCGACGGCGACGGATACGCCGACCTCGCCGTCGGCGTGCCCAGCGGCACCGTCGACGGGAAGGCGAAGGCCGGCTACGTGAGCGTCGTCTTCGGCGGCAAGGACGGACCGGGCACGAACGGCGTGCGGCGCATCACGCAGGCCACCGTCGAGGTCCCCGGCACCCCGGAGGCCGGTGACCGCTTCGGCGGCGCGGTCACCACCGCGTACATAGACGACGACAAGTACGCCGACCTCGTCATCGGCGCCCCGGGCGAGGACATCGACGCCAAGACCGACGCGGGCTCGGTCACCGTCCTGTACGGCACCGGTGACGGCTTCGCCGTGGCCAACACGGCGGCCCGCGGCGACAAGTCCGGCGCCGCCTACGGAAACGCCCTGGTCGCCGCGGACTTCACCGGCGACACGGACGTCGACCTGGCCATCGGCGGCAAGGACCAGGTGGTCTACAACGCCCACCCGCTCGTCGACCGCACCCAGCCCCTCATGGCCAGGCCCATGGGCGGCCGCGCCCCCGTCATGACGACCGGCGACTACAACTCCGACGGCCGCCCCGAGCTGGCCGTCGCGTACTACACGCAGAACCAGCCCAACACCCAGTCGCACGTCCAGCTGTACGACTACAGCAGGGACGAGTACGGGTTCTTCCTTACGTGGAGCAGCGACAACAGCGCCGCGAACGCCCTCGCCACCGGTGACTTCAACGGTGACGGCAACGACGACCTCGCCCTCGGCAACTGCCGTGAGATCGCCGACGAGAACATCGACGACCCGTGCGGCCCCGAGGAGATCGCGAAGGGCGGCGGCATCCACATCCACTACGGGGACGGCACCGGCCTCGTCTGGGAGGGCCAGACCCTCAACCAGGACACCCCCGGCGTCCCGGGCGTCGCCGAAACGGGTGACGACTTCGGCAACGCCCTCACCGCCGCGGACCTCGACGGCGACGGCAAGGACGACCTGATCGCGGGCGCCCCCGGCGAGGCCATCGGCAGCGCCGCCAGGGCGGGCAGCGTCACCGTCCTGAAGGGCGGCGCGAAGGGCATCCTGAACGCGGACGGCTCGGCGGCCGGCGCGGTCGCGTACCAGCAGAACACCCCCGGCATCCCCGGCGCGGCCGAGCAGGGCGACACCTTCGGCGCGAACCTCGCCGCCGCCGACCACAACGGCGACGGCCGCCCCGACGTCTCCGTGGCCGCCCCCGGCGAGAACGCCTCCGCGGGCGGCGTCTGGGAGCTGCCCGGCGGCGGCGCCACGGGCAGCAGGGCCATCACGCCCAACTCCATCGGGCTGCCCGCGTCTTCGCACCCGTACGCGTACGGGGCGGTGCTCGGCCGCTGACCGGCGCTGACCCACGGGAACCCTGACCCTTCAGGGTTCCCCTAAGGGTTGTCACAGGTCGGCCGCAAAGCCCGTCTCCTCCCGGGGAGGGACGACCCGACCCCCGAAGACCAGGTACGTTCGATTCGTGGCTGGATTCAGGATCGGACGCGGCCGGGACAACCGCGCCGCGCGACCGCAACAACAACCGCGGCAGCAGCCGTACGGACAGCAGGCCCCCCAGGGCGGCCCGCAGCCGTACGGCTACCCACCCGCGCCGTCGACCCCGCAGCGCCCGCAGCCGCCGTACGCCGGTGGCGGTGGCGGCGGCCAGCAGTGGCCGCAGGCGGGCGCCGGCAGCGGCAACCACGGCGAGCCGGAGTACTTCGGCGGCCCCGACGCCCACGGCCAGGGCCAGGGGTACGGCCAGGGCCAGGGGTACGGGCAAGGGCACGCCCCCCAGGGCGGCCACGACCCGTACGCGGCGAACAACCCCGGGCACACCCAGGCCTTCTCCATCGGCGAGGACCCCTACACCCAGGGCGACACCTACCGCGCCGGCCAGGCCCCCGCCCCGGTCCTCGGCCCCCGTCTGCACTGGAAGGAGCTGCTGCGCGGCATCGTGCTGCGCCCCGGCCCCACCTTCCTGCACATGCGGGACTACGCGATGTGGGCCCCCGCCCTCATCGTCACGTTCCTCTACGGCCTGCTCGCGATCTTCGGCTTCGACGACGCCCGCGACGACGCGATCAACGCCACGCTGTCGTCCGCGGTGCCCTTCGTCCTCACCACCGGCGTCGCGATCACCATCAGCGCCTTCATCCTGGGCGTGGTCACGCACACCCTCGCCCGCCAGCTCGGCGGCGACGGCGCCTGGCAGCCGACGGTGGGCCTCTCCATGCTGATCATGTCGCTCACGGACGCGCCGCGCGTGATCGTGGCCATGTTCCTCGGCGGCGGCCAGCCCTTCGTGCAGCTGCTCGGCTGGGCGACCTGGCTGGCGGCGGGCGCGCTGCTCACCACGATGGTCAGCAAGTCCCACGACCTGCCGTGGCCGAAGGCGCTGGGCGCGTCCACGATCCAGCTCCTTGCGATCCTGTCGATCATCAAGCTGGGCACGTTCTAGTACGTACGTGAGGAGGGCCCGGGACTGACGAGCAGTCCCGGGCCCTCCTCATTCACAGAGTCACGTCACACGCATCCGTCAGGCGTCGAGAACCTGACCCTCACGCTTCACAACGGGCGGCTCGACGCTCCACGGGAAGTTGATCCACTCATCGGTGCGCTTCCACACGTACTCGCACTTCACGAGGGAGTGCGACTTCTCATAGATGACGGCGGACCGCACCTCGGCGACGTGGTCGAGGCAGAAGTCGTGGACGAGCTTCAGCGTCTTCCCGGTGTCGGCGACGTCATCGGCGATGAGCACCTTCTTGTCGGTGAAGTCGATGACGTTGGGAACGGGGGCGAGCATGACAGGCATCTCAAGAGTCGTCCCGACCCCCGTATAGAACTCCACGTTCACCAGGTGGATGTTCTTGCAGTCGAGCGCGTAGGCGAGCCCGCCCGCGACGAAGACGCCACCACGGGCGATGGAGATGATGATGTCGGGCTGGTACCCGTCGTCGGCGATGGTCTGCGCGAGCTCCCGCACAGCGCCGCCGAACTTGTCATACGTAAGGTTCTCGCGCACGTCACTCATACCGCTGCTCACACCTGGGTCCGATGGAAGTTGAGGAAGGAACGGGAGGCGGTGGGACCGCGCTGCCCCTGGTAACGCGACCCGTACCGCGCCGAGCCGTAGGGCTCCTCGGCGGACGAGGTCAGCCGGAAAAGACAGAGCTGCCCGATCTTCATCCCCGGCCAGAGCTTGATCGGCAAGGTTGCCAGATTCGACAGCTCCAGGGTCACGTGGCCGCTGAACCCCGGGTCGATGAACCCGGCGGTGGAGTGCGTGACGAGCCCGAGCCGCCCGAGGCTGGACTTCCCCTCCAGCCGGCTCGCGAGATCATCGGGCAGGCTGACGACCTCGTACGTCGACGCGAGCACGAACTCACCCGGGTGCAGGATGAACGGCTCGTCGCCCTCGGGCTCCACGAGCCGCGTCAGATCGGCCTGCTCGACGGAGGGGTCGATGTGGGGGTAGCGGTGATTCTCGAACACCCGGAAGTAGCGGTCCAGCCGCACATCGATGCTCGAGGGCTGCACCATGGATTCGTCGTACGGGTCGATCCGCACCCGTCCGGAGTCGATCTCGGCCCGGATGTCCTTGTCTGAGAGAAGCACGCACCGAGGATACGCAGAGCGCGCGGGCCCGCCCCAATCGGACAGACCCGCGCGCTCACACGACTCCACGCTCGGCGCCGCTGCGCCCCGTAGGGCCCGCTCCCGCTACCGCTTCTCCAGCATCACCGGCACGGCGTGCCGGAGCCGGGCACAGCGCGGGCACCGGATGAGCCGGCCGGGACCGAGCCGGTCCGCCTGCTGCATCGGGAACGAAGCGGTGCTGAACACGTGCCCTTCGGCACATCGGACGACGGTGCGCTCCATCAAGTCTTCGAGTCCCTTCCCCAGTCGTAGGTGAGCTCGTACGTACCCGTACTCACTCGTCTCTCGCTCGCCTCCGAGCCGACGACGAACGCCCACATTACGGTATGAAAGGGACGGCCCTCCAGGCGGCGCGACCAGGCCCCACGGTACGCCCCAACTCCCTCCCGCCGCACGGCGCATCCCCCCTCCCACACACGACTCGGGCCCCGCGGCGGGAGCGCCGGGGGCCCGGGATGAGGTACAGTGTGCGACGGTACGACACGGCTTCGAAGCACCTTCTGGGCGCTTCGGGACGGTGTCTTTCGCGGGTGTAGTTTAGTGGTAGAACATCAGCTTCCCAAGCTGAGAGTGCGAGTTCGATTCTCGTCACCCGCTCCACGAAGAAGGCCCAGGTCATCGACCCGGGCCTTTCTGCTGTCCGCTTCCGCTCAGCCGTCGCGTGCCACATCCGTGCCAGATGCCTGATCATCCGGCTTCCGTGCCACAGCCCGGCGAGCCTTCCGAACACTCCGATCGAGCATCCCAGCGACCTCTTGCTGACGCTCCTCCTCGGAGTGCTGGTAGATCATCGCCGCCTTCTCGGACGACTGGCCGGCGCGGACCATCGTGTCCTTCAGGGTCGCGCCGGATCGGGTCGACAGAGTGTGCCCGGTGTGGCGGAGATCGTAGAACCGGAAGTTGTCCGGCAGACCGGCGACCGCGCGCGCCCTGCGCCAGTACTTGCCGAAGGTGCTCCGCCGGAAGGGCGCCCCGCGATCACCGACGAAGACGAGGCCGTTCGGTCCCTCCTCGGCGAACGACTCCATGTGCCAGCGGACCTCACGCTCCAGGAACGCGGGCAGGTGGATCGTGCGGGTACCGGCGTCCGACTTGGTGTCGCCGGGCGCGCGTCGCCCGTTCGTCCTCTCGGGTTCTGCTGTCCGCACCGTGATGCGCAGAGCGTCGAGGTCGACGTCCCGGCGGCGGAGCCCAGCCAGTTCTTCGGGCCGGGTCGGACCGTAGGCGCCGAGGTAGACCATGAGACGCCACCGCATGCCGACCGCTTCGGCGAGGGCATCGACCTGCGCGACGGTAGCCGTAGGCCGTTCCTGTGCCTTCTCGGCACCCGCGCCCTTGATCCGACACGGGTTGCGGCGGATCAGGTCGTCATCGACGGCGGTCTCCATGATGGCCTTGAGGAGGCGGTACGCCTTGGCCGTCGCCGTCTTGGCGCCAGTACGGAGACGCTCGGTGCGCCAGGTGCGGACGCGGGGCGCGGTGATCTCGTCGAGGTCGTCATCACCGAAGGTCGGGAGGATGTGCCGGTCCAGGAGGTACCGGTACAGGTCGCGCGTGAGCACGCTGAGTTCGCGCTCCTCGACCCACTTGTCTGCGTAGGCGCGAAGGTTGCCAGCCCCGGCCTCTGGGTCCCGCCAATCACCTCTGCGGATCTCGGTCTGCTTCTCGGCCAGCCAGTCGTCAGCGTCGGCGGTCGTCTCGAAGGTGAACGGCGCCGGGCGCATCACGCCGTCTGGCCCCGGGTACCGCGCCTGGTAGCGGCCGGACGGCAGCCGCCGAATCGCACCGAAGCGGCGACGCCTCCCCCTGCTGTTCGCCATCAGGCAGCCCTCCCGTAGCGAGCACGAGACCGCTTGATCGGCTCGACCGTGTGGGAGGTGATGAACTCCTCGACCGCGCTTTCCGGGATGCGCACGTGGCGGCCGACCTTCACGTACCGGATGCGTCGCTCCTCGATGAGCCGACGCGGGAAGCGGGCCGTCGTGCCGAGCAGCTCGGCGACCTGGTCGACGGAGAGATGCCGCTCAGCCACAGGTGGGTTCCCCTTCCGTTCCGGGGGCGGGTTCGAGGGTTTCGGCGAGCCAGGCTTCGGCGTCGGTGAGGCCGGTTCCGGCGTAGACCCAGTGGGCGAGGACGAGGGTCGAGTCCGGGGTGGCCTGGTCGTCGGTGACGGCTTGGGCTCGGCGCCATTCGGCTCGGGCGTCGCGGAGGGCGCCAAGGGTGACGGAGTAGCGGCGACTCTTCGTGGAGAAGTGGCCGCGGAAGCCGAGCATGTGGGCCCAGGCCCGGAGCCGGAGTTCTTCCAGTTCCTTGCGTGCACCTAGGGTCCACGCGGTACGGACCATGCGGCGGGCGTGGTCGCTGATGTCGAGCTGGGCGAGTTCGGCGAGGAACTTGAGGGGGCGGTCCAGCGCTCCCGTGGCGGTTTCGGCGCCCTTGGTCGCGTACTTGGCGATGTACGCGGCAACGGCTCGTTCGGTCAGCTCCTGGCCGTTGTCGAAGTCGGCGGATCGGACGGTGCGTACGTCGAGTTGGCGGCCGAAGGTGAAGGCGTGGGCGTGGTTGTCGATGACCGGGCCATCCACGCGCGCGGTGGTCGCGGCGGCGCGGATCGCGTCGGTCAGCAGCTCGGCGCTTGCCCAGGCCGGAGGTGGGGTGTCGCCGCCTTCGGGGCCGTCGATGCGGATGACCGCGTGGAAGTGGACGGCGCCGCGTTTCTGGTACTCAGCGACCTTGGCGAAGGAGACCCGGGCGTACTCGCGGAAGGCGCGTTGGGTGAGGCCGGCACGCTTGGCGATCTCCCGGCGGAGGTAGATCGAGAAGCGCCGCCAGAGCAGGCCCGCGTGCGCGTTCCAGAGCACGGCTGCTTCGTAGTCGTAGGTGTCCGGGTCGAGCGGGGTGCCGAGGGCGATGTCGTCCTGGTCGTGGACGACGCCGCAACGGCAAGGGCGGACCGTTCCGGCCGAGCCGGTGGGGCGGTTGTGGACCGGCCCGAAGCCGGGGGCGGTGAAGGTGGCGAAGACGCGAGGGTGGGCGGCGACGCGTTCGGGGACGCCCTTGCCACCGCGCAGGCCGGAGGTGATCAGGTGGAAGGTGTCGCGGCGGTAGATCTCCGCGCAGGCCGGGCAGCGGGTCGTACGGCGGTTGTTGCAGCGGACGAGGAGGTGACCGGCGGGGAGGTTGGTGGAGTCGAGGTGGTGGAGGACGTTGCCGATCTCGCCGGTTCGGGTGTCGATGGCGTGCTCGGTGCGGTGGCCGTCGAGACGGATGGGGTGCGTGCAGCCGCCGAGACCGGAGAGTTGGCGCAGGAGCGCGGGCATGGTGCCGGTTGCGGCCAGTTGACCGAGTTCGCTGAGCGGGGGCGGGGTGGTGCGGGTAATGATGGCTTCTCCTTCTGGCTTCGGTCAGGAGGGACAGGGCCCCCGGGGCGGCGGATGCTTGGCGGTATCAGGGCCGCCCCGGGGGTCTAGCAGCGCTGGCGACTAGCGCCGCCGCTGGTTGCGGAGCATCGAGCGGATGACGACGGCGCACACCGCGACGGAGATGGCCGTCACGGCGATGGCGGCCAGGAGGGCGGTCAGCACGACGCCGCCGACGAGGACGGTCACGACCGCCCCGCTGGTGATGGAGATCTGAGGCGCGGATCGCCGTACGGGATTCGGGTCGGCCCCCGTGTGGTGGTGGGCGGGCGGCGGCGTCGGGCTGTCGGGGCACTTGGGCAGGAACACGGCGAAATTCTTCTTACCTACTCGTCTAGACATGTGAGCCGTTTACGACGTCCACGCCGGAGCGCGTACCGGATTCGATGGCCGGGGCCATGAAGGTGTGCGAGAGCCAGAAGCCGAACAGAGCGATCACGACGACGATCCACGTACGGACGCCGAGGAACTTGACGGCTCCCCAGGCCAAGAGACCGAGGACGAAGACGAGCGGCAGGCTGACGGTCACGGAAGCGGGTCCTTTCAGCGGACGGGGCAGCGGTGGGTACGGGCGGCCAGCTCGGCGGCGGCGCGACTGTCGTAGTCGGCGGAGAAGCCGCAGCGCGGGGCCGTGCAGGCAGCGGTGTGCTTCTCACGGCCGCGGCCGTCGTACGACGTGCCGACCTGGACGGGACCGGTACGGGCGACGGAGCGGAAACGGCGGTTGGCGCTCATGTGGATCTCCCTTCAGGACGTTCAGAGCTTTCGGGCGTTCAGAGCTGGGCGGCGATGGCGTCGGCCATGGGCATCGGGACGCCGAGACGGGCGCGCAGGGTCGTGGTGTCGATGGCAGTGCCGGTGCGGGCGTGGTGTTCGGTGGCGACTTTGCGGGCGTGGTCGACGAGGGCGGCCGGGACGGCAACCGTGGGCGGAGGGGTCGAGGTGAGGGCGGACTCGGTGGCCGAAGCCGGTGACGACGAGAGCTCCGGTACGGGATCGGGCGCGTCCTCCTGGTCGTCGACGCCCTCGGGGTCTTGCTCCCGGACCTCGTCGGGCGGTGTCGGCGTCGAGTGTGCGAGGAGTGTCCCGCCGAGGAAGGCGACCGCAGGCCAGCCCGCGACGAGGATGCGGAGCCAGGCCGGCACGTGGTTCATGTCGAGCAGTCCGGCGGTGGCGACGTTCGCGCCGAGGGAAGCGGCGAGCGCGATGACGAACCAGCACCATCCCGCGGCTTTGGTCTCACCGGTCCGCAGCCGACGCCAGGCAGCGACGAGCAGCAGGTCGACCGAGATCGGATAGGCCCACGCCTTCCACCCGTCTTGTCCGGCCGCCGAGGCGACGTCGTGCAGGTGGGCGAAGGACAAGGCTGCCGCAATGACGGCCTGTACGAGCACCGCATCGATACGGGCGAGTTGGGCGCGCATGCTGCGGCTCCTTCCGATTCAGGCATGGCAGGGGTAGGGACTTGGCGCGAGACAGCCACGCCGACCGGGGTGCAGGAGAGTGCGGCTCAGCCGGTGACCGGTCGCGGCCGTACGACCGAAGCCGGGGACTCGACCGGCTGCGCGGGTACGGAGGGCCGGAAGGTCTTCAGCGCGGGCAGGTCGGGGACCATGTGGGCCGACGCGCGGCAGGTCTCGGCAGCGTCGGACAGCGAGAGATACGGCGTACGGATGCGGGACCAGCCGCCCGAGGTGTCACCGGCGACGGCGAGACCGGGTCGTTCGGCAGGGATGGCGCAGGCGGCGGAGACCGCTTCGGGTGCGATGTCGCCGAGCGCCATTTTCGCGGAGGCTTCGTCGTTCACGCGGTGGCAGACGCGGCCGGTCAACTGGGCCCGGAGCATCGTGGCGCCCTTGCCGAGCTCGGCGCCGAACCGCTGCCCGCACACCTCCAGGTAGATACCGGCCGCACGGCCGAGTTGGGCAAGCCGGATGAGCTGAGTGACCATCTCGTCCCGTCGCTCTTCCTCCTTCCTTGTGGCGACGAGGAAGAGTTCCGCCACTTCGTCGACGAACAGGACTACGGGCACGGGTCGTTCCTGCTCGGGAAGCCCCCAGATGTCGGAGGTGATCTCCTCGTTCGGCGTGCCCGGTGCGATCCTCTGGCGTCCCTTGATCAGGTCGTACCGGTCCTCCATCTCCTTGATGAGCACGGGCAGCAACTCGGCGGCCTGCTCGGGATCGGTGGCGAGCGCCGACAGCCGCGAGGCGAAGGGCGCCAGCTCCACACCGCGCTTGCAGTCGATGCCGACCAGGGCGACGGGCTGCGGTGCGAGTCCGGCAACGAGGTGTCGCAGGTACATGGACTTGCCCGACAGCGTGGCTCCCAGGGAGAGGCCGTGCGGCACCACGCGGTAGTCACGTACGAATGGTGTGGCGTCTTCCCGCAGCGCTACGGGCACTTTCAGGAATCCGCCCACCGCTTTGCGCGGCATACGGACCTCTCGCAGCACGTCATAGCCGACGAGTCGCAGGTCGATCACGCCAGGCTTGACTGTGGTCACGTAGACGGCATGAACTCCCCAGGCGTGCCGCAGCCGTTCGGCCGAGGCGGCCACGTCGGCGGGTTCCTGGCCCGGTGCGAGCCGCAGCCGGAGCCGTAAGCCGGTCGTGGTCGGGCGGATGATTCCGCGCCGAGGCGGTACCGGACGGATCTCCCCACGGGTTGTGGCCTTGACCGCCAGGACACGCAGGCGGGACGGCGTCACGGACAGGCCGCAGGCCTCCATGACCGAGCCGTACGAGCTGAGCAGCCGGGCCGTGGATATCGGCAGGCCGACCGCAGACCAGTAGACCCCGGGGTGCTTGGCCCGGGTGTAGGCAGCCCCGCCGCCGATTGCGGCGACAGGACCACCCACCTCCAGAAGCGTCGTCAGGTCCGTCATCAGGCCGAGGCCCCCATGGCGGCCGGGAAGGCGGCCGGAGTGACGGCGGCGCAGCGGTAGGCGATGCCGTGCCGCTGCTGGCCGTTGAAGACGCTCTCCCACGGTCGGGCGACGAGTCCTGGCAGCGAGACCGGCGCACCGAGCGTCAGCCCCTCGGACACTCCGCTCTCCGGGATGGTCACCTTGATCAGGGACGACTCGCCCTCCTCGATGTAGACGACGCCGATCGTCATCAGCGATTCACCGCTGGTGGCGTCCTTGGCGATCTCGCCGGTCTGACGGTCGCGGACCTTGGGCTCGGGCGCCTCAGTGAGCAGGATCGTCGCGGCCGAGGTCTCCACGCGAATGGTTGGCAAGGTTCTTCCCATCTACTCGTCTATACAAGATGCGACGTTGGAACCCGATCTCCGGGAACGCCGTCCACTGTGCCACACAACTTGCCAACTCGTCTATACGAGTAGGCCTGTTGGCGTATACGAGTTCGGGGTGCGGACCACCGCGCGCCACAGTCGTCAGGCCGTCACGTGGCCGGGAGCTGGTACGACAGGACGTAGGCGTCCGCCGCCATGACGGTGTCGCAGACCTCCACGGCCCGCCCTTCCGTGTCGTACGCGGTGCGGACCAGGTGGATCACGGGTACACCGGAGGCCAGCCGGAGCGTCTTCACCTCGGACGGTGCGGGCATCCGCGCCCGGATCTCCTCGTCGAAGTGGTCGAGGTGGTGGCCCAGTTCTTCGAGGCGGGCGTAGATGCCGCCGGGGCCGGGATTGGGTTCGGCGATCTGCGTACCGCGTGCGATGTCGAGCGGGAGGTACGAGGTGGCGAACTCGACCGGCCGGCCATCGAGCAGATACCGCCGCCGACGAGCGAGCACACGCCGCACCGAGCCAAGGCGGGTGGAGATGTCCTGACTGGCCTTCTCCTCCTTGACCTCCAGGCTGTCCACCTGGGGGTGGCTGCCCGCAGCGTCGGCCTCGACGATGAAGGCAGACTTGCCCTGCTCGCGGTGGCGCCGAGCGAAGCGGTCGGAGGCGAGCCGTCGCACGGGAGGCCGCGGTCGTACGAAGACGCCCTTGCCATGCTCGGCATGGACCAGGCCCTCACCCTGCAACACGGAGAAGGAGTTCCGAACGGTCATCCGGGATACGCCGTAGTGCTCGACGAGTTCGGCCTCCGAAGGCAGCTTTTCGCTCTCCTTGAATCGCCCACGGTCGATGGCCTCGCGCAGCTGGTCAGCGATCTGCCGAAAGACCGCACGATCACTCGTGGGGTCGATGTCACCGAGCAGGCTCGGGAGTGACGTCACGTGTACTCCTTTAGGTATCTAGACGAGTGGGCGAGTGTTGTTGCTACGGTGGAAAGCCTAGCCATCCGAGAGGGCCGAGGACCGTGAGCACTGACCGTCCGCACTCCGTGAGCGTTGCCGGAGTCATCGTCGATGATCAGGATCGCGCCCTCCTGATCAAGCGCCGTGACAACGGCAAGTGGGAGCCCCCGGGCGGAATCCTCGAACGCGAGGAGACGATCCCCGAGGCCTTGCAACGCGAGGTCCTCGAAGAAACCGGAATCAAGATCGTGCTTCCGGCGACGCTCACCGGCATCTACAAGAACATGACGGGCTTGATCGTCTCCATGGTCTTCCGCTGCGAGGCCGCCGACGGTACGCCCACCACCGGCGACGAGACCCGAGCTCTGCGCTGGGCGACCCGCGAAGAAGTCACCGAACTCGCCGACGAGGCCTACGCGATCCGCGTCCTGGACGCACTCGACGCGGCATCCCCGCCGGCCATTCGCGCCCACGACGGCGTGAAACTCGTCTAGCTCGAACCCGCTGCACATGGCGGCCTACCAGCACGAAGGAACTTGTATGCACGAGTATACGAGCACCGCCCGAGTCTGGGGCCTCACTTGCCCAGGATTCCCCGAAGAGATCAGCCGGGCCCGCCGCTGGACGCGGGACATCCTGCGCGGCTCACCACTCGCGGACGCCGCCGAACTCATCGTGAGCGAGCTGAGCACGAACGCGATCCTGCACACGGCCAGCGGGCGCCAGTCGGGCAGCTTCTCCCTGGCCATCGAGGTATCCCCGCAGATGGTCGCGCTGTCGGTCACCGACGACGGAGGCACGGGAACCGCCCCCAAGGTCGAGCACCAGGACGGAGAGGCTGAACACGGCCGGGGCCTGGAGATGGTCAGCGCCATCGCGCACCGAGTCATCGTCAACGACAGCGACCACGGCCACACGGTCACCGCGGCCCTCTACACCCAGGCCGGCCAGGGAGCCCAACTATGCCAATGAGCAGGCCCCGCCGCGGCTACTGGTGCGAGTGCTGGACGGAACCCACGACGACGGACAGCCAGTCCGAACCACACCTACGAGCATCCTTCGACGCCTACTCAGCACCCCAGGCGGACCGATGGGTAGCGGTCGCACTCCGCACCATCTCCCCGGCACTCGACGCCGACGCAGCAGACGAAGCCTGGCAGTGGCTGTACGAGGACCGCGTCCACACCCGCAGAGCACTCCTCCAGAAGCAGCCCTGCACGGTCTCAGTAATCCACGCGGACACACGCATCACCTGGACGATCCGCCCAGTCCTCTTCCTGCCCCTCGCACACCGCCAGGCAGCAGAACTCCCGGCATACGCACACGACTTCAAGCCCCGACAGGCGGACTGAGTTACAACTTTCTCTACTGGTTCAAGCACCCGGCTGCGCTCCGCTCCGCCGGGCGGGCTCCCCGGCTCCGCTCGGGGCTGCCGCTCCTGCCTTCGGCCCGCTCCGCCCCGGCTGCGCCGACGCCCGCCCACTGTGGGTAGGCCCGGGGGTCATGAGTCGAGCACCCGACGACTTCGGCCCACGGTCAAGGACATGCCTCCGGCAGGGGATCGGCCAGCACCGGGGGGAGGGGGCGCCGTTCCCGGCCGCGGGCACATCGTGGCAAGCGTGGGGGGGGCTCCCATCCCGTCCACCATCGACCCAGGCAGAGCCGAGCAGACGCGGCCCATGGCGTCCAGGTCGTTCGTACAGTGGCGCGCTCCACCTGGACGCCATGAACCACGCCCGCTCCACCGTGTGTGGGTCGACGGCGGACGGGATGGGAGAGTGGTTGGCGGGAGTAGTAGACCCTTATTCGACCGCAGGCAAAATCAGAGAATTTTCCCGTGGGCGATGATGATCTGCTCGGATGCGAATCGCATCAAGGGGATTTCCATTGCGAGTTCATCATCATGCGCGAAGGGGGCATATTTAGGGAGGTCACCATCCTTGGCGTGAACCAAGGCATTGCGTACTTTATATATTCGTTTCGCCATGGACGATCGCACCGCTTCTTCGTCCGCAAGCGCCAGGTCCAGCTTGCCAGCACCAGCGAATGGAACACCATTCTCTCTGTAGTGGGTGACCAGATATCCGTCGTAATTGCCAAGGTCGGTCACTAGTCGTCCGATGTCGACAAATCGCTCCAGTACCAGATGGAGAGCTCGCTGCTCGTTTACTCCACCCTCCTCTTTCACCTGACGCTGCGCCTTGCTAACAGTGCGGATAATTGCTTGCACATCCTTCGCGCGCCGAGCCGAGAAGGAGGGGTCCGTTATCCCCTTACGCACCTGTTCAATCAGGTCATCGTTGAACACTTTCTCGAAATAATGCTCGGCGATGTGATAAAAGGAAAGATATTCAAGCAAAGGTATTTCTGCCGCAACTCCCATGAGGTAATGCTGCACCAGGTCTGAGCCATAGGTCTGCCTAGGGGGATCAAACTCCGCCCCGGATGGTCTGCGGATTCTCTGGATTCTACCCGGAGCGAAGAGTGGGTCTGGCCCAATGCGTGCCGCGAGATCCATGTTGTAAGCGGCGTGAAACAGGAAGGAATTGGCTAGATTTTCATAGTCCAATCCTCCTTGCGTTGATTTAATTTTTAGGGTTACGGTGTAAAAGGCTTCGGCCACCAACTCCAGCAGCGAGACGCGCCCATCGCTTTCTCCACCCATACGCAAGGCGATCTTCCTGACCCGATTCCTCAGCATAGTCCACCTGGGCTGCTTAACGATTTCGGGCTTTTCAGAAATAGCACAAAGAAGGTAGGCGACGACTTCCTTTGATGGAGATCCAACCGTGTATGTGACAGGATTATCGCCCTGCCCTGTGAAGTCCACTCCATCGAGGTATCTCTCAAAGAGACCATGCGGGTTCAATGGGACTAGCGTGAATTCTGCACTATTGGACCAAATAAAAGAATTCTCGGTGTTGGACTTGAGCGTCCTGAGATTCTGGATTACGGTGTCGATTTCGCTTTCGCCGAGGACGGCAATACCGTCGCCTTTCTGGTCGTAGCCGGGAATTGGAATCGCGAACCCCTCGTCTATAGCCGACAATCGGCGGACAGCCAACTGAAGGCCGTTGAGGAGGGCTTCCCTGCTAACCGCTGGCGAAGTGGCTGTACCCATTATCTTCTCCCTTGAGGTGAGGCAGCTATGTTGTCAGGAAGGAGCAGGGAAGGTGGCAGAATTGAGTGTTCTCTGCAGGCCCGAGCCGTGAGTGGACCGTCCAAGGATGCTCGGAGGCAACCGCGATGTTGCTTGGCCCCGTGCCAGACCCGTGCCAGGTTGGGCGGGGAGCCACGGGGAACGGCGGGTAAAAGGCCATCGCCGTCAGGTGCCGCCGGGCCGCTCCCCCTGCAGGTCAGGCGCCCAACTCCCCGTAGATCACCCGAGCTTCCCAAGCTGAGAGTGCGAGTTCGATTCTCGTCACCCGCTCCACGAAGAAGGCCCAGGTCATCGACCTGGGCCTTTTGCTATGCAGATCCCCAATCGTCGCGTGCCAGACCCGTGGCAAAGCCTGGAGCCCCCGGGCGAGCCGTCAGGGCGTGCCATGTTGAGCGGGGAGCCGTGGCAGCTGACCGACCGGGTCACTGTCACTGCCAGAAGATCTCTTCGACGACGATCTGGGGGTCGTCCACGCGGTGCATGAAGATGTACCGGAGCCAACCGCGGTAGTTGTCGAAGTACAGGATGCGGGGGCCCTTGGGGCTGGAGGAGCGTGCCGGCTCGACTCTTATGGTGGCAGGCAGTTCGGCGTCGGCGTCGATGCCGCGAAAGTACGGGTCCTTCGCCGTCACCAGTTCGGCGCGGGCCGCGTCGACGATCTTCCGTACGTGCTCGGGCAGGGCGTCTCGGGCGGCTTGAGCCTTGAGGGCCCAGTCCATCTGCCAGGGCGGTCCCATGAACGCGTCGTCGCTCACCGGCCCGGCTCCGTGCGGGCAGCCATGTGGCGGATGTTGGACGCTTCCTCCAGGAGCTTCCTGGCTTCGGCGAGGTCGGTGGCTTCGGCGGCACGTGCCTCAAGGTCGGTCAGGTGGGCGTCGAGGTGCGGGTCACGGGCGATGGCGTACTCACCCCACCAGCGAGCCACGAACGCCGGTACGGGACCGAGGTCGAACGTGTCGGCGATCGCCCGATTCCAATGCGCGTCGAAGTCGGTCAGCAACTGTGGAGCATGCTGAGCGATAGCTTCGCGGAGTGCCTTTGGGGTTCTCTCCGGCATGGGAGGGATGCCGGGTGAGTCTTCAGCAGCAGTGCTCATGCTTCATCCTCCGTCGCCCTCGCCTTGTCGGTTCTGGAGCCTACCGCCGTGGCCTGGAGCACGCAGAGGTTCGTACGGGACCGGCACAGGGCGTGGCGTGCGCCCTGGGCCTGTGGCATGTGCCTTGGTCACTCCGTCAGTGCCAGGTCAGCTCCGGCAGGGGGTGGAGTGAGGGGCTGGGTGGGGGCCTGTCTGCGAGGAGTCTGGGGATCCGGGGGCAAGGTGTCGGCCGTTTTGGGTGAGCGGGCGCCGCTCGTGGGTCGGCGCGTTGCCGGGGCGTCGAGGCTGGCGGCCACCGTGGCGTAGAAGCGGTGTACGGCATCGTCGACGCTGCGGATGAAGCCGGTCTCGGCGTTGCCGCGGCCGCTGCCCATGCCCTTGAAGAGGGAGAGGCGGAAGCCGGTGATCTGGGCACCGTTCTTGGGGAGCAAGTCCGCAGGCTCCGGGCGCAGCCGCTCCAGCGTGCCCCGGGGCCCTCCTGCCTCACCCTCCACGAGCGTCTCGATATGCAGGTCGGCGGGTGCTTCGGCGAGGCGGCGGACCAAGCGCTTCACCCAGGTGAGGGGGTAACCCTGGTCGGGTGCTGGGATCTCGACGGACGTGCGGAGCTTGCCGGTGCGCAGGTCCGCTGCGATCACCAGGATGCCGGGGGCGCCCTCGACGCGTAGCTCCGCTTGCAGCTTTCCGTCGAGGCATAGCTGATCCGCCGGCGCGGACCGGCGAGCTTCGGGGTCGGCTCCGCGCTTGGCGCGTCGTTGGACCGGCAACACCTTCTGTCCGAGTTCGCCACCGAGCCTGAGACAGACCTGGCGAATGAGCCGTTCCCAGTTCTCCACCACCTGCCGTACAGGCACATAAGTGCTCGCGGCTTCCTCGCGTCGGCCAGTCGAGGCATATTTCTCCGTTCGCCGGCGCAGGCGTCGGAGCGTTGGTCGGCCTGACGGTTCCCCGTGTTTTCCGCACCATGCTGTTTGGCGTGCCCATCCTGTTCGGCGAACACGGGGGCCTTCCCGCCGGGCGGAGGCAGGGCGGGTGGGCGGCAGTGGGGCGTGAGTGGGACGGCAGTGGGACGTTAGCGGGGGCGGGCAGAGTTGGGGATGTCAGCAGGTCAGGCGCTGGTTGTCACAGACCGGGCAGCTGTCGCGCCAGTATTCACGTTTCATTCACGGGGGAAATCCCATGCGTACGTTCCGCAGCCGCACCACCGTTCTCGCCGCCACCGGCGCAGCCGTCTTCGCCCTCTCCCTCACCGCCTGTGGCGGGGGCGACTCCGACGACAAGTCCGCCGGGTCGGCCGCCACCCCGACCACCGTCTCGGTCGGCAGCTCCAAGTCGGACGACTCGTCGAAGTCGGGGCCGTCCGCGAAGGGTGGTGCTGACGCCAAGGGCGGCGTCCGCGCCAAGGCCACCGTTGCCGCCGGTGGTTCCGGTGCCGCCAAGGCCGCCGCCACCACCCCCGTCTGCACCACCAAGGACGTCAACATCAGCGCCGCCCGCCACGGCGGCCCGCCCTACACCCACATCGTGCTGACCGCGAAGAACACCTCGGGCCACAGCTGCAAGATGACCGGCTTCCCCGAGATCCAATTCCTGGAGAGCCACAAGCAGAACGTGCCCGCCGTCGCCAAGAGCAAGCCCGCCGCCCCCGTCGTCCTGAAGGCCGGCGCCCCCGCGTACGCGCTGGTCAAGGTGTCGGACGGCGGTGTCGACGAGAAGAACGAGCCCGTCTCCGGCTTCTCCGTGACGCTTCAGGGCGGTGGCGGCATGGCCGCCGTCACGGCGCCGGGCAGCGGTGGCATCGCCGTCGACCCGGCGAAGTCGCTGACCGGCTACTGGACGTACCAGCTGCGCAACGGCGCCGACGACTTCTGAGGGAGTCGTCCGGGCCCTCGCGGGCCCTACAGTCTCCCGGCGAGGCGGGCGAGGACAGCCGCCTCTTCGGTGCCTTCCCCCGCACCGAAGACGTGGACCACCAGTCCCGTCTCGCCGGGTGCGGCCGGCACGTGGAGCGTCTCGTAGTCCAGGGTGAGCAGCCCGGCCTCCGGGTGCCGCAGCCGTTTGTGCCCCGCCGCGCACATCACCACCTCGCCGCTTGTCCAGATGCGTGTGAACTCCATGCTTTGCGCGGCGAGTTCGGCTATCAGTGCCGTCAGGCGCGTGTCGGTCGGGTAGCGGGCCGCGGCCACCCGCAGTTGGCCCACCGCCTCCGCCGCCCGGTCCTCCCACTCGGGGTATACGTCCCGGGATGCGGGGTCGAGGAAGAGGTAGCGGGCGTTGTTGGGGTCGCGGGTTCGTTCGGATGTAGCTGTTGCGTTGTCCGTGGCGGGGTGAGTTACCAAGCCTCCTAGTAGTTCCGCGCCCAGTGCGTTCCAGGCCACCACGTCCAGGCGGTGGTTCGTCGCGAAGGCCGGGAAGCAGGGGATCGCGTCCAGGATCTGTCGCAGCAGAGGGCTGACCCGGGCGCTCGGCACGGGCGTGTGCTCGGGGGCTGCCAGAGTGGCGAGGTGGCTGCGCTCCGCCGTGTCGAGGCCGAGTGCCTCGGCCAGGGCGCCGAGTACTTCGGGGGACGGCTGGGTGGCGCGGCCCTGTTCGAGGCGTACGTAGTAGTCGACGCTGATGCCGGCGCGCTGGGCCAGTTCCTCGCGGCGCAGCCCTCGGACGCGTCGGCGGGGGCCGCCGTCGATCCCGATGTTCTCCGGTGTGACGCGGCCGCGGCGGGCACGCAGGAACTCGCCGAGGGTGGGGGCGGGGGCGGCAGCCGCGCTCACGGTGTCCATGGGGCAAGTATGGGTGAGTTGGGTTGCGGAACGCGGGCGTGGGCGTACGGGGGGTAGGTGGTCCTCGCGGTACCAGGAACCCGGTTCCTTCACCTGAGAGGGGGCTGGTTGCTGCTTCGCGTACGGGAGAGCGTGGCGGCATGAAGATTCTTGTCGTCAGTGCCCATCCCGAGCCTCGTTCGCTCAATGCCTCCCTCGCCCGCTTCGCCGTCGACCGCCTGCGCGCCGCGGGCCACGAGGTGCGGCTCTCCGACCTGTACGCCATGAAGTGGAAGGCGACGGTCGACGCCGACGACTTCCCCGACCACCCCGGGGGGCGGCGGCTCCAGGTCATGGGTGCGTCGGAGGAGGCCACGCTCGGGGGGCGCCTGTCCGCGGACGTCGCGGCCGAGCAGGAGAAGGTGCGCTGGGCGGACGCGTTGGTCCTTCAGTTTCCGCTGTGGTGGTTCTCGGTGCCCGCGATCCTCAAGGGCTGGATCGACCGGGTCTTCACCGCCGGGTTCGCCTATGGTCCCGCGGTTCCGCCGCCGTACAGCGAAGGCGTGTTCCCGGGGAAGCGGGCCCTGGTGTCGGTGACCATCGGCGCCCGGGAGTCGTCGTTCTCCGACCGCGGCATCCACGGCCGGCTCGTGGACGTCCTGCATCCGTTGCAGCACGGGCTGCTCTGGTTCACCGGCATAGCGCCGCTCGAACCGTTCGCGGTGTACGGCTCGAACGACGTGACCGAGGAGCGGTTCGCGGCGGCTCGGGAGGCGTACGCGGCACGGCTCGACGGGCTCTTCACCGACGTACCCATCCCGTATCGCACCCTTGTCGGCGGGGACTACGACCACGGCATGCGGCTGTTGCCGGGGGTGGAGGCGGCGGGCGCGGAGGGGCTCGCGTTGCATGTGCGTGCGTGACTGTCCGGTTCGCTCTCGTGCGTGACTGTCCGGTTCGCTGCGTCCACGACTGCCCTGTCCGTCGGCGCGGGTGGTCTGGTCTTCAGGAGTGGGTCGGGAAACCGTGCCTGCGGGACGCTGCCACCACCAGCAGCACCGGGGCCAGGAGCAGCAGGATCGTCCAGGGGAAGGACGAGGTGCCGACCAGGCCGAGCAGGATGCCGCCGAAGACGCCGCCGCCCGCCATGGCCACGTTCCAGAGGGTGACGAGCATGGCCTGGGCCGCGTCCGCCGCCTCGCCGGCCGCGTCGCCCGCGGCGGTCTGGAGGAGAGTCGGGGCGCCGCCCCAGCCCAGGCCCCACAGCGTCACGGCGACGTATACGAGTGCCGGGATGTCGGAGAAGACGGCCAGCAGCGCCGCCGCCACGCCGACCAGGAGCACGCTCGCCAGCGTCAGTGCGCGCAGCCTGCGGTGGATCAGCGTGCCCACGAGCCAGATGCTGAGCAGCGATGCCGCACCGAAGACGAGCAGGATGCCGTCCGTCGAACCGCCCATGCCGAGTTCGTCCAGGAACGCCGCGATGTAGGTGTAGAGGACGGTGTGTGCCAGGACGAAGACGAGGGTGACGGAGAGGACCGGGGTCACGCCGGGGACGCGTAGGGCGTGCAGCATCGGCGTACCGGCGCCGCCGTCCTCCTGCTTCTCCCGTCCCGGCTGTCGCTCCCGTCCCGGGTAGTCGGGGACGAGCGCGGCGATCCAGGCCAGCAGGCCCAGGGTGAGGCCGGTCATGACGAGGAAGGACGCCTGCCAGCTGAGCAGCCCGCCCAGGTACGTACCGGCGGGCACTCCCAGCGACAGCGCGACCGGGATGCCCGCCATGGCGATGGCGATCGCCTTGCCCTGGAGGTGGGGCGGTGCCATGCGGCGGGCGTAACCGGCGAGCAGCGCCCAAGCCAGTCCCGCGGCGACACCGGCGACGAAACGGGCCGTCATCGTGAGGGGGTAGTTCGTCGAGAGCGCGGTGACGGTGTTGGCGGCGGCGAAGCCCGCCATCGCCGTCAGCAGCAGCCGCTTGCGCCGCCAGCCCGCGGTGGCGGCGGTCAGCGGTATCGCGGTGAGCGCGGTGCCGATCGCGTAGATGGTGACGGTCTGTCCGGTCGCCGACTCGCTGACGCCGAGGTCGGCGCTCATCGCGGGCAGCAGGCCCGCGGGCAGCGTCTCGGTGAGGCTGGTGATGAAAACGGCGGTGGCCAGGGCGAGGAGGGCGAGGAGGGGGAGTTGCTGTCTCTGCTGGGTCTGCTCTTGGGGGTGCGCGGGTGTGGGGTTGGGCGTGGGGGCGGAAGCGGGGGTGGATTCTGTTGTGCGCATGGGGTGTGGGGCCTTTCAGTACGTGGGGGATTTCGATGCCAGGTGGAGCGCTACGGCTGCCGTTTCGTCGGCCGGGGCTCGACCACGGGTCAGGGAGGCCAGGGAGTTGGCCGTCGGGTCATCGGCCTCGCTGCCGGTGAGGACGACCGAGCCGTCCTCCCGCAGGAGCCGGAGCAGTTCGGGTGCGGGTGGTGCGGGGAGGCCGTCGTCGGCGTGGATGAAGAGGAGGTCGATGCCGCCCAGGCGTTCCTGGATGGTGGAGGCGAGGGCGGTGGAGACGAGGGCGGTGGAGGCCGGCGGGGGTGGCTGCGGGGGTGGCGTCGGGGAGCGGATGACGTGGGCGCAGGGGCCCACCTCTGCCGCCGTCTCGGCGAGGTCCGTCCCTGGGCCGCCGGTCACCAGGACCTCGGCGCCGCCCTCGACGAGACGCTTCGCGATCGCCAGGCCGAGACCTGTGGCGCCGCCGATGACCACGGCTTTCGTGCCTGCGTACTTGGGCATCCGCTTCTCCCGTCCTGCTGCTGTTGTGGGTGCGCTGCTTGCTGACGGGGACGACTGTGCTCGTGGGCGCTTCGGGAGTACTGAGGAAGTGCTGAGGGAGTGCTGCGGGGGTGCTGCGGGGGTGCTGATGGGGCGCTGATGGGGTGTGCCGGCGGGTTGTCGTGCGGGCGGGCGCCGGTGAACCGTGACCGTCGTCCGTCCCGGCCGGGGCCGGAAAACGGTGTGTACGGTGATCCACATGCGGTTCGGGGTGCTGGGTCCACTGGCGGTGTGGGACGGCGACGGGGAGCCGGTCAAGGTCCCCGAGGCGAAGGTCAGGGCGCTTCTCGCCGACCTTCTCGTGCACGAAGGGCGGCCGGTCTCCACCGGCCGGCTCATCGACGACCTGTGGGGCGACGCGCCGCCGCGCAATCCGGCCAACGCGCTTCAGGCCAAGGTCTCGCAGCTGCGCCGCGCCCTCGGGCGTGACCGCGTGGTGCACCAGGCGCCTGGTTACCGGCTGCGTGTGGATGTGGCGGCCGGCGACGAGGTGGACGCGGACCGGTTCCGCGCGCTCGTCGGGGAGGCGAGTGGGTTGCCGGACGCGCGTGCGCGGATCGAAGTACTGACGCGAGCCCTTGAGTTGTGGCGCGGGCCCGCTTACGCCGATCTCGCCGACGAGCCGTTCGTACGAGGGGCAGCCGACCGGCTCGCCGAGCAGCGCCTCGCCGTGGTGGAGGAACAGGCCGAGGCGCGTCTCGCGGTGGGCGATCACACGCTGCTCACGGGTGAGTTGGCGGACCTGGTCGCGCGGCACCCGCTTCGGGAACGGCTGCGGGCCGTGCAGATGCGCGCGCTGTACCTGGCGGGGCGCCAGAGCGAGGCCCTCGCGTCGTACGCGGCGCTACGGCGGCAGCTGTCGGAGCAGCTGGGTATCGATCCCAGTCCCGAGTTGGTCTCCCTGCACGAGGCGATATTGCGGCAGGAGTTGGGGGTGGGGGTAGCCCTGGGTTCCGACCCGGACCCCGGCCTCGGCCTCGCCCCTGGCCCCGGTATCGGCCTCGTCCCTGGCCCCGGTACCGGCCCCGCCCCGGACCCCAGTACCGGCCCCGCCCCGGACCCCGGTACCGGCTCCAACCCCGTCCCCACCCCGAAACCGTCACCCGCAGCCCCACCCCCCAGCGACCCCACCCGCCCCCGTACCAACCTCCCCGCCCCCCTCACCCCACTCGTGGGCCGCGAGCGGGCCACCGAGGAGGCGGGGAAGCTGGTCGTCGGTGGGCGGCTTGTGACGCTTACCGGGGCCGGGGGCGTCGGCAAGACGCGGCTCGCGGTGGAGGTCGCGGGCCGGTGGGCAGGCCCGGAGGAGGGGAGCGCCGCCTTTCCCGACGGCGTCTGGCTCGTCGAGCTCGCCGGATTGCCGGGCGGAAGCGGTGTCGCCGATCTCGCCCACGCCGTGGCCGGTGTCCTCGGCCTCCGGGACGACATGCCGTCGGGGCCGCCGGGCTCCGGTTCGCCCGGGGGCGGCGCGGCCGAGCCTCCGCCCCCCACCGACCGACTCGCCGCCGCGCTGCGCGACCGCCGGATGCTGCTCGTCCTCGACAACTGCGAGCAGGTCGTTGAAGCAGCCGCCCAGCTCACCGACGCGTTGCTGCGTGCCGCGCCGGGGCTGCGCGTGTTGGTCACCAGTCAGGAGCCGTTGGGCCTCACCGGTGAGGCCGTGTTCCTGGTGGAGCCGCTGCCCGCCGCCGACGCGGTCAATCTGTTCGTGGCCCGCGCCCGTGCCTCGGCGCCCGGGTTCGACCTCGGTCGCGGCGGCGCCGACGAGGCGGCCGTCGCGGAGATCTGCCGCCGTCTCGACGGCATCCCGCTCGCCCTCGAACTCGCCGCCACTCGCGTACGCGCCCTCGGCGTACGGGAGTTGGCCGACCGACTCGGCGACCGGTTCCGGCTGCTGACCTCGGGACAGCGCGGCGCCCCGGCCCGCCAGCAGACCCTGCGGGCGATGATCGACTGGAGCTGGGAGCTGCTCAGCGCGCCCGAACGCATCGTCCTGCGCCGCCTGGCCGTGCACCGCGACGGCTGCACGCTGGACGCGGCGGAGGCGGTGTGCGCGGGTGACGGCGTGACCCCTGACGAGGTCCTGGACCTGGTGACCCGCCTCGTCGACCGCTCCCTGGTCGTCGTGGCGCCGGGGCCTGCCGGGACGGGCCCGCGCTACCGGCTCCTGGAGTCCGTCTCCGCGTACGCCATGGAGCGGTTGCGCGAGATGGAGGATCTCGGCGCCGTACGCGAGCGTCATCTGCGCCACTACCTGGACCTCGCCGAACGCGCCGAGCCGTACCTTCGCGGGAGCGAGCAGCGCGTGTGGCTCGACCTCCTCGACGCCGAGGCGGCGAACCTCCGCGGGGCGTTGGAGGAGGCGGTCCGGAAGGCCTCCGCCCGGGGCGCCGAGGACGCCGATGAGGCTGATGAGGCCGATGAGGCCGATGACGCCGTGCGGCTCGGGGTTGCCCTCTCCTGGTGGTGGCTGTTGCGCGGACGGCTGAGCGAGGGGCGGCGTGCGCTCTCCGCTGTGTTGGATGTCGCGGGTGAGGGGGGTGAGGCGGGTGAGCTGGCCGCGGTGGGTGAACTGCGCTTGCTGCGAGCCGCGTTCGCTCTGCTCACCGGGGAGAGAGAGGGCGGTGGTCACGACCCTCTCGGCAGCCGCGCCCGCACCCTCTGGCTCTACGCCTACGGCCTCTTCAGCGCGGGCGATCCCCTGGCGAGCGAGGACGTCAACGCCCGGGTACTCACCATCGCCGACGAGGGCGGAGAGGGCGACGGAGCGTGGGTCACCGCCGCCGCGCTCGGCCTGCGCGCCATGCACGCGCTGATCCGCGGAGAGCTCGACACCGTCGAGGACGACGGGCTGCGCGCGGCCCAGCTGTTCGGGGAGACAGGGGACCGCTGGGGCGAGTTGCAGGCCGTCACTCCCCTCGCCGCGCTCGCCGAGATCCGGGGCGACTACGCCGAAGCCGTCCGCCGCCAGGAGGAGGGCCTCCGCATCGCCCGCGAGCTCGGGCTCCAGGCCGAGGTCGCCGCGCGGCTCTCCGGCCTCGGGCGGCTGGCCCTGCTCACCCGCGACTGGTCGCGGGCCCGCGAACTGCACGAGGAGGCCAGGAGGTTGGCCGTCGCGTACGGCTACCGGTACGGGGAGATCCACGCCGAGATGGGGCTCGCCCTCGGGGCGCGCCGCGTCGGTGACCTCGCCGCGGCCGAGACGTATCTGCGGCGCATCCGCGACCGCCACGCCGACGTGTCCTCCCTGGCCGGTGATCACCTGCACCACGCCGAGCTGGGCTTCATCGCCGAGCTGCGCGGGGACGGGGCCGGCGCCGAGGCCCACCACCTCCACGGCCTCCGGACCGCCCGACTGCTCGCCGAACCGCGCGCCGTCGCCCTCTCCCTGGAGGGCCTGGCGGGCGCGGCGGCCGTCTCGGGTGCGCCGGAGCGCGCCGCCCTGCTGCTGGGCGCGGCGGACGCGGCCCGCAGAAGCGTGGGGGCGCCCCTCCCGCCCGCCGAACGCGGTGACGTCGACCGGATCACGGCCGCGGTGCGGGCCGTCCTGGACGAGGCGGCCTTCGTCGCGGCGTTCGCCCGCGGTGGGCGGCTCGACAGCGCCGATCTGCCGATCTGCCGATCGTCGTCGATTCGGCCGACCCATAGATGCCCATAGAGACCCGTAGAGATCATCCGGCGCGTGCGGCACCCTTGTGCCGTGGAAGCGCTCAGGCCTCAGGACCCGCAGTCGATCGGTCGGCACACCCTTGTCGCGCGCCTTGGCGCGGGCGGCATGGGGCAGGTTTACCTCGGGCGGTCGCCCGGTGGCCGGCTCGTGGCCATCAAAGTGATCAAGGATGAGATCACCGATCACCCGGAGGCCCTCGCGCGGTTCCGGCGCGAGGTGGAGACCGTACGGGTCGTCCGCAGCGCGTACACCGCCCAGTTGATCGACGCGTCGCTCGACGCGGCCCCTTACTGGCTCGCCACCGAGTACGTGAAGGGGCCGACGCTCGGCGCCGCCGTCGCCGAGCGCGGGCCGTTCCCCGCCGACACCTGCCGCAAGCTGTTCGCCGCGCTGGCCGAGGGGCTCGCCGCCGTGCACGCGTACGGCATCACCCACCGCGACCTGAAACCGCAGAACGTCATCCTCGGCGGACAGGGACCGCAGCTCATCGACTTCGGCATCGCGCGCGGGGACGGGCACACGGCGCTGACCGACACCGGTCTGGCTCCGGGCACGCCCGGGTACACCGCGCCGGAAGTGCTGCTGCGCAATGAAGTGGGCTCCGCGGCCGATGTGTTCGCGCTGGGCGCGACGTTGGCGTACGCGGCCACGGGACGTCCGCCGTTCGGTGCGGGCGCGGCGGCCGGAGTGAGCTACCGGGCCGTGCACGAGCCGGTCGACCTGGCCGACGTCGAGCCGGAGCTCGCGGCCCTGATCGAGGCGTGCGTCGCCAAGTCGCCCGGTGACCGGCCGACTTCGGCGGAGGTGATCGAGCGGTGCGCCGTACGGTCCGCGCTGGTGGACGACCCGGCGTACGCGGGCCTCGCGGGCGCGGGGGCGGGGCCGGAGACGGGCCCAGGGCCGGTGGGCCGCACGGGGGTCACACCCGCACCCACACCCACACCCACACCCACTTTTGCACCCTCCCCCTCTCCGGAAGTGCTCGCCCACTTCCCCACGCAGCCCGCGGCCCCGCCCCCGCGCCGGAAGCCGCACCGGCTCAAGCTCGCCGCGATCGCCACGGCCGCCGCGGCGGTCGCCGTCGCACTCACCCTCGTCACCGTCCAGCTGCTGCCGGACGGCGAGGGCCGGAACGAGAGCGGGAGGGAAGGGCAGGAGTCCGGGTCGGGGTCCGGCAAGGGTGATCAGGCGTCCGGGGATACGGATACGTCCGGCGGGTCCAGCGGAGCGGAAGGGTCCGGCCGTGCCGATGACCCCCACGCCCCCTCCCGCATCGACGCCGACCGCATCAGCCGCGTCTTCTGGGACTCCGCGGAAGGGGCCTGCAACGTGCCCTCCGAGGTGCGCGGGCCGACCGGTTTCCAGCGTTCCGTCGAGCCCGGCCGGGACGGCACCGTGGAGATCCGTTTCCGCGACAAGTACGCCTTCAGCTCGTCGCGCGACAAGGCCGGCAAGGCCAAGAAGTACTACGTGTCCGTGACCGTCAAACCCCCGCACGACATCGACCCCGACACGGGCCGTCCCGTGGCGGGCCTCCTCACCGAGAACCGGGCCATGGGGTACGCGAGCAAGCCCGTCGACCTGTACGGCGGGCAGGAACCCGACGACTGGAAGACCGCCACCTACCCGGACGACTTCGCGTCCTGGATACCGCAGGTGGGCGAGAAGAAGGCCATTCCGACGGCCAACGACCCGGGTGACTGGGCGGTCGAGTTCCACGTGGTCGAGGCGCCCGACGACTACTCCAGCATCGACTGCACGGGGTTCACCGCCCGCAAGTGACGGACTGAGCAAGTGACGCACCGACCGAACAGTGCCGAGACTCGTACATACCTTCGACCCCGCAGACCACACCCCCTATACAGTGGCGGTCCATCGAAGTTGAGTGGGGGGCCTGACATGGCACTGTTCGGAAACGCGCACACCGTCGATCCGGCGAAGGCGCAGAGCGACTACGCGCGGCTGCTGGGGCACGGGGAGCAGGTGCACGCCGCGTACACGCTGATACGCGACACCATGCTGTTCACCGACCGTCGGCTGATCATGGTCGACAAGCAGGGGATCACCGGCAAGAAGGTCGAGTACCACTCGGTGCCGTACCGCAGCATCACGCACTTCGCGGTGGAGACGGCGGGGCACTTCGACCTCGACGCCGAGCTGAAGATCTGGATCTCCGGAAACCCGACGCCGCTCCAGAAGACGTTCACGAAGGGCGTCGACATCTACGAGGTGCAGGCGATTCTGACGCAGTTCGTGGCGCGGTAGGTCTCACTCGGCAGGCATGCCCGCCGGCGGTGGGCGGTCGGGGGTTGGCGTGCCGATGCCTTCCCTCGCCGCCCGGCGTGTGCTTGCCTGGTGGCCGTTTCGGCTGACTGGGGCGGGAGTTGCCGCATGCGGAAGCTGTGGAGCGCGGGGGTGCTGGCCGGCGCGCTGCTGTTGGGCGCGTGCGGCGACCCCGGATCGGACTCCGGTTCCGGTGGCGCGGCACCGGCCGACGTGCCGGAAGCGCCGCCCGGCGCCGCGGCGCCCCGGGAGCCTTCGCCGCCCTCCACCACAGCACGGCAGCGCGCGGCGGAAGAACCTCCGTCGAAGGGCCCGCGCGACTCGCGCGACCCGCGCAACCCCGATCCCTCGCGCGCCCCCAAGGTTCTCTACCTCGGGGACTCCCTCGCCATGGAGAACCAGAAAGTCCTCGGCGCCCAGCTCCGCGACGGCCTCCGCGCCCGCTATCGCAGTGCCCCGTACTCCGGCACCACCCTCTGCGACTATCTCGAAGGGACCGGCAAGGACTCCCTCGTACCCGACAAGGACAAGGCGGCCGCGCTGGTGCGGGCCGAGCGGCCCGACTATGTCGTCCTCCAGTTCTGGGGCAACGCCTGGGGTTATACGCCGTGCATGGACGGCATCACGTACGACGGGCAGCGCGCGAAGTACCTCGACCGGTACGCGGCCGACGCGCGGCGGCTCGCCGCGCAGATCGACGCCGCCGCCGGGGGCGGCCGGACCCGCGTCGTGTGGGTGCTGCAAGGGCCCGACGCGATGACGCCCGACCGTGTGCGGCGCGTCAACGCCATCTACCGGGCGCAGGCGAAGGCGTCGGGCGGGCTCGTCGCCGACGCGGGGCGGACGGTCAGTCCGGCGTCGGGCCGTTACACGTGGGTCGAGAAGCTGCCGTGCACGGCGTACGAGAAGCGGAATCCGGCGTACTGCACGGAGCCGGGCAGTGGCCGCGCGGCCATGCACCGCGGCGACGACTTCCTGCACTTCTGCCTGGCGCCGACCACGGCCAGGTCACGGCCGTGCCCGGTGCGGTCGCCGGGCATCCGGCGGATGACGGCGGAGATCACGCGCGTCGTGGCCGCCGCCTCCTGAGCACGTCGTAGCGGAAACCCCCCTCACCCGTTCGGCCCAGCCCCGCTCGCCCCTCCCCTCACGACGTCACAGGCTGTGAGTCCCTGAGACCCGAGCAGAGAGACGAGGGGGTGGTGGCCATGAGCAGCGCGAGCGCGCCGCACCAGCCCGGCCACGGACCGCAGACGCACGAGCCGCATGCGCCGCACCGGACCTCGGAGAGCGGCTGGGCCGCGGGCGGCACCATGTTCGCCGGTGTCCTGATGATGGTGAACGGCATCCTCGAGGGCGTCGCGGGCATCGCCAAGGACGACGTCTACGAGCGCATCGGCGATTACGTCTACAAGTTCAACCTCACCGCGTGGGGCTGGATCCACCTGGTGCTCGGCATCCTCGTGGCCGTCGTCGGCTGGGGCATCCTCAAGGGCGCGAGCTGGGCGAAGGCCAGCGGCGTCGCGCTGGCCGCGCTGGCCATCGTGGCGCAGTTCCTGTGGCTGCCGTACACCCCGATCTGGGCGCTCATCTCGATCGCGATCGGCGTCTTCGTCATCTGGGCGCTGTGCAACGACCGCTCGGACGTCGCCGGGCCCTGAGGAGCCATGCGCCCGTCCCGCCCTCAGTACCGCGCCGGTCCACCGTTCGCCGCGACCGCGTCGCCCACCGCACGGATGAATGCCGCCGTGCGGGCGCCGACGGCCGCCGTGCGGTGGATCAGCGCCACGTCCGCGGACGGCACGTCCCGCAGGGGTACGAAGGTGACGTCGGGCCGCGCGTAGTACTTCTCCACGGACGCGACGACCGGTGAGATGCCCTGGCCCGTCGCGACGAGGGTCATCAGCTCCTGGAAGGACGCGACGGCCCGGCCGCGGTGGATCTCGCGGCCGCTCGGCGTGCGCGGCGGCACGTGGAAGTCCCACCAGTACGCGGGCGCGCCGTTCACGACGCCGAAGAACGTCTCGCCCGCCAGCTCCTCAAGGGAGACCGACGTGCGGCCGGCGAGCGGGTGGCCGAGCGGCATCGCCAGCATGCGCGGTTCGTTGATGACGACCGGGCCGACCGTCAGGTCCGGCTCCTCGACCGGCAGGCACGTGAAGAGCAGGTCGACCTCGCCGCCGCGCAGCGCGCCCAGCGGATCCTGGAACTGGGTCTCCCGCATCCGCACCTCGACGTGCGGGCAGCGCTCGCGGAACATCGCCAGGATCGGGCCCGTCAGCGTGCCCGCGCCCGAGCCGAGGAAGCCGACGTTCAGCTCGCCTTCGACGCCGCGCGCCGTGTCCTTGGCGCGTGCCACGGCCGCCTCCATGCGGGCGTGGAGGGGCGCCAGGTCCTCGTACAGCTGACGGCCCAGCGGGGACATCCGCACCACACGGCTCGTCCGCTCGAAGAGCGGGGCGCCGATCTTGCGCTCCAGCTTCTTCAGCGTCTGGCTGACCCGGGCCTGGGAGAGCAGCAGGCGCTCGGCCGTGCGGCCGAAGTGCAGCTCCTCCGCCAGGGTCAGGAAGGTCTCCAGCTCTTGCCGCTCCACCGCGTGCCCCCGCTACTTCATCGTTATACCCACTGTGACCTGCATCGATAAGCCTGAGCGCGTCGATCGTTTCACGGATCGCCGTTGATGGTCGATCGCGTTCGGCGGATCTTTGAGATGTCAGGACGGCGGCCCGCCGAGCGGGCCCCTCCCCCTCAACCAGCAGGAGCTTTCAATGATTTCGCGTGCCCGCACGTCCCTCGCCGTCACCGCCACCGCCGCCGCGCTCGCCCTGACCGTCGGCCTCGCCGTGACCGGCGCCGAGGCGTCCCCCGAGCGCCCCGCCGCCGCCTCGTCGTGGACAGCCGCCTGGGCCGCCGCCCCCCAGCGCCCCAGCACCGGCTTCGAGCCCAACTGGTCGGAGGCGGGCTTCGACGGCCAGACCCTGCGCCAGGTCGTCCGCGTCACCGAGGGCGGCGACCGGGCCCGCATCCGGCTCTCCAACGCCTACGGAACCTCGCCGCTGCGGATCGCGAGTGCCACCATCGCCCGTACGGAGAAGGGGGCGTCGGTCGAGAAGGGCTCGGTCAGACGCCTCACGTTCGACGGCAAGCGGTCCGTCAGCATTCCGGCGCGAGGCCAACTGTCCAGTGACGCGGCCGGGTTGGAGCTCGACCCCTTCGAATCCGTCACCGTCACCCTGCACCTCGCGGGCACGACAGGACCCGCCACCTTCCACGCCCAGTCCTTCGCGACCAGTTACCGCGCGGACGGCGACCACACCGCCGACACCGCGGGCCGGGCCTTCGACGAGTCGACCGAGTCCTGGTACTACCTCGCGGGCGTGGACGTCGACGGCGAGCAACGGCAGCGGCGCGACGGCATCGTCCTCTTCGGCGACTCCATCACCGACGGCTTCGCCTCCTCCACCGACCGCGACCGCCGCTGGTCCGACGCCCTCGCCGAACGCCTCGACGGGGCCGGGCGGCAGAGGCCCGTCCTCAACGCCGGCATCGGCGGCAACATGGTCCTCAACGACTCGGCCTGGTACGGCGAGAAGAGCACCAACCGCTTCGCACGGGACGCCCTCGACCTTCCCGGCGTCGGCACGGTCGTCGTCCTCGAAGGCCTCAACGACATCGGCTTCAGCGAGACCGACAAACCCACCTACAAGCCGGCGCCCGTCGTCTCCGCCCGCGAACTCATCGACGGACACCGCGCGTTGATACGGCAGGCCCGTGCCAAGGGGGTCAGGATCGTCGGCGCCACCCTGCTCCCGCTCGGCGGCTCCGACCACTACGGCGAGCGCGCGGCCGCCGTGAGCGACGAGTTCAACCGGTGGGTGCGGACGTCCGGCGAGTACGACGCGTACATCGACTTCGACAAGGCCCTCGCCGACCCGCAGGACCCGGAGCGGATCGCGCCCGCGTACGACAGCGGCGACCACCTGCACCCGAACGACGCCGGTTACCGGGCCATGGCCCGCGCGGTGGATCTGAAGACGCTGTGATGAGCACCGCCGAGACACCGGCACCGGCAACGACAGCCGAGCGCACGGATACGGTCCGCATGACCCGCCGCCAGAAGCTCCTCCTCACCCTCCTCCTCGGCTCCCAGTTCATGGTCGCCGTCGACTTCTCCATCCTCAACGTCGCCCTCCCCGTCGTCGGGGAGGGGCTCGGCTTCTCCCTCGCCCGCCTCCAATGGATCTCCACGGCCTTCGCGCTCGCCGCGGCCGGCTTCACGCTCCTCTTCGGGCGCGTCGCGGACCTGTTCGGACGGAAGCGGCTGTTCGTCGGGGGCATGGCGCTCCTCGGGCTCTCCTCGGCCCTGGGGGGCCTCGCCACCACACCGGAGGTCCTGCTCACCGCCCGGGTCCTGCAAGGCCTGGCGACCGCCGCGGTCACCCCGGCGGGGCTCGCCCTGCTCACCACGGCCTTCCGCGAGGGGCCGCTGCGGGACCGGGCGCTCGGCCTCAACGGAGCGCTGATGTCGGCGGGCTTCACCACCGGTGCCGTCCTCGGCGGGCTCCTCACCGAACTGCTCTCCTGGCGCTGGGCGTTCTTCATCAACGTGCCGGTCGCCGCCGCCGTCGTCGCCCTCGCCCCGGCCCTCCTCACCGAGTCGCGCATCGTCTGCCGGCACCGGCTCGACGTGCCCGGCGCGGTCACCGTCACCGGCGGACTCCTCGCGCTCGTCCACGGGCTCACGCGGGCGGGCGGGAGCGGGTGGAGCGACCCCGTCGCGCTCACCGCGCTCGTCGCGGGCGCGGCCCTGCTCACCGCCTTCTGGTTCGTGGAGAAGCGCTCGCCCGCGCCGCTCGTGCCCGTCCGCATCATGCGGCGCCGCACGGTCGTCTGGGGCAACACGGCGGGGCTGATCGCCTTCGCCACGGAGACCTCGCTCGTCTTCCTCCTGACGCTCTACCTCCAGGAGGTCCTCGGGTACTCGGCGCTCGCCACGGGTCTGGCCTTCGGCGTCCTCGGCCTCGGCACGGTGGCCGGGGGGCTGCTCGGCGGGCGGGCGGTGAGCCGGTTCGGCGGGCGGGCGGCGATCCTCGGCGGGGGCGCGGTGCAGGCAGCCGCCACCCTGTCCCTGGTCGCCCTCGGGACGTCCGGCGGCTGGCTGTACCTGCTGCTGGCCGCCACGTTCGTCGGGGGCGTCGGCAACATGGTGCTCATCGTCGGCTTCATGGTGACCGCGACGTCGGGTGTCGCCGACTCCGAGCAGGGCCTCGCGACCGGTCTCGCGACCATGACCCAGCAGGTCGGCATCACCCTCGGCATCCCGGTGATGAGCGCGGTCATGGCGGCTCGGACGGGGGCGGGCGCGGGGGCGGAGGCGGGCACGGGAACGGGGGCGGCGCCCGACGCCGTGCTGTCCGGCGTGACGGGTGCCGTCCTCGTCAACTCCCTGCTGGTGCTCGCCGGTTCACTGTTCGCGGCGTACCGGCTGAAGCGCGGGGCCGGGCGCGGGCAGAACCGGGCGGGGCGCGCTCACTCGGTGGTGTAGTAGCGGTAGAACGTCACCGCGAAGACTCCCGCCGCGACCACCAGCGCCATCACGGTGGACCGCAGCACACTCGCCCCGCCCAGACTGAAGAGGAAGCCGAACGCGATCCCCGCGAACGCCGCCCACGACAGCGCGCGCGGTTCGCGCGGGAGCGCGGACGCCACCCGGTGCAGGGCGAACATCAGGGCGGCGAAGAGCAGGCCGGTCACCACCCCGAGCATGACGTTCCCGGTGGTGATCGGCCCGCCGTCGCGCCGGATCGCGCAGGCCCAGAGGCCGTAGACGATCCCCGCGAGCAGGGCGAGGGCCGCCCAGCGGGTGGCGGGGGTCGCGGACGCCGCCCGTGCGCCGCCGGACGGGGTGCGGACGGGTGGGGCGGGTGCGGTGTGTGCCATGACGGTTCCCTTCTCTGCACGGGCCGTAGGTCAGTGGTCGCGGTACGCGCACGGGTCGTGGTCGCAGTCCCGGTGCTCACGCCACTTGGGGCACGGGTCCTCGGACGACGGGCAGCGCGGCACGTGCCGGCCGTCGGTGTCGACGTACGCCGCGCTCACCCAGCCGCGGACGCCCTCCAGCCAGTACCAGCGCGGGTCACCGTGGACGGTGGTGCCCTTCACCGCACACTTCACGCGGTCCTCGCTGCCGGGCGGCAGCTTCGCGAGAACCGTGCCGCGGGTGCTCGGCTCGTCCCTGACCTTCAGGTCGGGGCCGGAGACGACGGTGCCCCAGATGACGCTGTCGTCGTTGTGGGCGGGACGTACGGATTCGGGACTCACGGATGCGGGACTTACAGAAGTAGTGGCCGTGGCGGTGGCGGCGGTTCCCGCGGTCAGTACGGCCGCCGCGCAGGCCGCCCCCAGGCACAGAGCGATTCGCATGATCAGCCTCCTCGCCCCCTCAACCAGGAAACACCCGATCGGCCCAGCGCTCCACCGGAGACGGACCTAGCCTGGAAACCGATGACTTTCCGGGGCGGACCCGGTCTGCCCCTACGACACTCCTTCGCGGCACCCCCTCGCGGAACCCGGGCGAGCAGGCGTCGCGGAACCCCAGGCGAGAAGGCGGGCGGACATGAGCGGCATGGCCATCGAGACCGCGGGTCTGGTGAAGACCTTCGGTGACAACCGCGCGGTCGACGGCATCGACCTCACCGTCCCGGCCGGCACGGTCTACGGCGTGCTCGGGCCGAACGGCGCGGGCAAGACCACGGCGGTCAAGATGCTCGCCACCCTGCTGCGCCCGGACGGGGGCGAGGCGCACGTCTTCGGCCACGACGTGGTGCGCGAGGCGGATGCCGTACGCAGCCGCGTCAGCCTCACCGGGCAGTACGCGTCGGTCGACGAGGACCTGACCGGCATGGAGAACCTGGTCCTGCTCGGCCGTCTCACCGGGCACAGCAGGAAGGCGGCGCGCGACCGGGCCGGGCAGCTCCTCGAAGCGTTCGGCCTGACGGACGCGGCGGCCCGGCAGGTGAAGAACTACTCGGGCGGCATGCGGCGCCGCATCGACATCGCCGCGTCCATCCTGAACACCCCCGACCTGCTCTTCCTGGACGAGCCGACGACGGGCCTCGACCCGCGCTCCCGCAACCAGGTCTGGGACATCGTGCGCGCGGTCGTCGGCCACGGCACGACGGTCCTGCTGACCACGCAGTACCTCGACGAGGCCGACCAGTTGGCGGCCCGTATCGCCGTCATCGACAAGGGCAAGGTCATCGCGGAGGGCACCAAGGGCGAGCTCAAGGCGTCGGTCGGCGCGGGCTCGGTGCATGTGCGGCTGCGGGAGGCCGCGCGGCGCGACGAGGCGGCCCGGCTACTCGGCGCGGCGCTCGACGCGCAGGTCCAGCTGGAGCCCGACCCGGTGGCGCTGACGGCCCGGGTCGGCACCCACGGCGGGCGGCACGGCAGCGGCGCGGCCGAGCAGGCCTCGCGGGCGCTGGCCGAGCTGGCCCTCGCCGGCATCACCGTCGACAACTTCTCGCTGGGGCAGCCCAGCCTCGACGAGGTGTTCCTCGCCCTGACCGGCGCGGACGCCGGGTCCGGAGCCGTTTCGACCGAGCTGAAGGAAGAGGCCACGGCATGAGCGCCCCGGCCCCCACCGAGACGCAGGAGCTCGCGCCCGTCAGGACCGAGTCCCTCGCCGAGCTCCTGATCGCCACCGAGCGCCCGCCCAGGCCGACCGCGCTCTCCGCCTGCCTGACCTTCGGTTGGCGCGCCATCCTCAAGATCAAGCACGTGCCGGAGCAGCTCTTCGACGTCACGGCGTTCCCGATCATGATGGTGCTGATGTACACGTACCTCTTCGGGGGCGCGCTGGCCGGGTCGCCGCGGGAGTACGTCCAGTACCTGCTGCCGGGCATCCTCGTGATGTCCGTCGTCATGATCACGATGTACACGGGCGTCTCGGTCAACACCGACATCGAGAAGGGCGTCTTCGACCGGTTCCGTACGCTGCCGATCTGGCGGCCCTCGGTGATGGTCGGTTACCTCCTGGGCGACGCCCTGCGCTACGCCATCGCGTCCGTGGTGATCCTGACCGTCGGCCTCGTCATGGGGTACCGCCCGGACGGCGGCTTCGTCGGCGTCGTGGCGGGCATCGCGGTCCTGCTCGTCTTCTCCTTCGCGTTCTCGTGGATCTGGACAATGTTCGGGCTGCTGCTGCGCACCGAGAAGTCGGTGATGGGCGTCAGCATGATGGTGATCTTCCCGCTGACGTTCCTCAGCGACATCTTCGTGAAGCCCGAGACGATGCCGGGCTGGCTCCAGGCCTTCGTCAACAACAACCCCATCACCCATGTCTCCTCGGCGGTGCGCGCCCTGATGGACGGCACGTCGGCGACGACGGAGCTGGCGTGGACGTTCGGCTGGGCGCTGCTCCTGGTGGCGGTGTTCGGTCCGGTGACGATGCGTCTGTACAACCGTAAGTAGACCCTGTTGCCCCATATGCAGTCGCCCCGGTCGCGCCCCGCGTGACCGGGGCCTTGCCTTGGAGGCGTGCCGAAATCCGTCCGCGGTCCGCTCTCCGCCGTCCTCCTCGTCCTCGCCTGCCTCCTGGTGCCGCTCGGTGCGCTCTCCACCTGGGCGAAGTACGAGATCGGGGACCGGGACAGCTACGTCGCCACGATGGCGCCGCTCGCCTCCGACCCGGCGGTGCGCGGGGCGGTGGCGGACGCCGTCACCGACTCGGTGATGGAGGAGATCGACGTGGGTCCGCTGCGGGGCGCGGTCGAGGCGTTCGTACGGGACGCGGTGCGGTCGTTCACCGAGACGGGGGCGTACAGGACGGCGTGGAACGCGGCGAACCGGGCGGCGTACGACGCCGTGCAGTCCGCGCTCAAGAACGACACGAACGGCGAGGTCACCATCGACCTCGCGCCCATCACCGAGCAGATCAAGCGGCAACTGGAGGACGACGGCGTGCCGTTCGCGTCGAAGATCCCGGTGCGGCACACGGAGGTCACGGTCCTGGAGTCGGAGGACCTCGGCCGGCTGTGGCGGAGCTTCCACGCGTTGCAGGTGGCGGGGGTGTGGCCCGCGGTGGCGGCGGCCGTCCTCGCCGTCGCCGGTGTCCTGCTCGCCGCCCGCCGCCGCAGGGCGGCCGTCGTCACGGCGCTCGGGATGGCCCTCGCCGCCGCGGCCCTGGCCGCCGCCGTCGCGATCGTCCGCGCCCTGACCCTCGACGACCTCCCCCCTGACGTCTCACGCGACGCCGCGGGCGCGGTGTACGACGCGCTGACGGAGACGCTGCGGGTGACGTCCTGGGTGATCATCGCGGCGGCCCTGCTGATCGCCCTCGGCACCTGGCTCGCTCCGCGCCTGCGCCGCCCGAACCGCTGACGGAAACTCACGGGCGCCGACGTGCCCGGGTCCATTACCGTCACCGCCATGGTCGACATGCCCGGATCGAGCACCGCCACCGCTATGCCGGCCGTCCTTCTGGCTCCCCACCCGCGCAGCAGCACCGCCGTGCTGCTCGCCGACGCCGCCGTCCGGCGCGGCCTGCGCGTGTCCGGGCAGCCGCCCGTCGCGCCCCCGCCCGCGTCCCCTGCCCCGCACTGGTACGGCGGGCCGCTCGCCGCCGACCGGGTCGCCGCCCGCTCCGGCATCGCGCTGCTCGAACCCTCCGACGACTGGCTCGCCGCCCTGCCGTACGACCTCACGTGCCGCCGCGTCGAGGCGACGACGCTCGGCGCGGCGCGGAGGCTGCGGCGGCCCGCCTTCGTGAAGCCGCCGTCGGAGAAGTCCTTCCCGGCCGCCGTGTACGCGGACGGCTCTAAGCTGCCGCCTCCGGACGCGTCGGTCCGCGTCACGGACGACGCCGCCGTACTCGTCTGCGACGTCGTCGACTTCGCCGCCGAGTACCGGTGCTTCGTGCTCGACGGGCGGGTCGTCACCGGCAGCCGGTACGCGGTCCGCGGGCTGCTCGATCCAGGCCCGCTCACCGACGACGCCCGCGCCTTCGCCGGCCGGGTCCTCGCGCGCTGTGCCGGGCCGGGGCCGCGGCTGCCCGGCGCGGTCGTCGTGGACGTCGGCGCGCTGGCCGACGGCCGGTGGGCCGTGGTCGAGGCCAACATGGCCTGGTTCGCCCACTGCTACGCCGCCGACCCGGACCGCGTCCTCGACGTAGTCCTCGCGGCGACGGGCCCGCTCCACGCCGTCACCCCCGCCGACCGTCCCTTCCTGCGGTTTCCGTGCGATGGGCAACCGTCCCCGGTCCCGCCCCGTCTCTGAGGGAGGATGCGTCCGGTGGGAGTGGCGGACATCGACGACGAGAGGGCCGTCCCTTTGGACAGCGTGAACGACGTGGACAGCGCGGGCCGCGTGGCGGCCGCCCCCGACGCCGGGGAGGACCGGGACGCGCGGCCCCCCACGCGGCGCCCGACCGGGCGGGCCGCCGCGTGGGGGGCCGCGGTACTGCTCACCGGGGTGAGTGCTGTCATCGGGTTCCGGATCGCCGACTCGGACGGCTTCACGCCCGTGCCGCAGCTGCTCGCGTTCCTGCCCTGGCTGCTCGCGCCCACCGCTGCGGGGCTGCTGATGGCCGTGCTCGCGCGGTGGCGGATCGGCATGCTGTGGGGCGTCGTCGTGCTCGGCCTCGTCGCCTGGTACATGGAGCCGTACGGGAACACCGACGCGCCCCGCGGCTCCGCCGTCGCCGAGCTGCGCATCCTCACGTCGAACGTCGAGTTCGGGCAGGGGACGGCGGGCCTGGTCCGCGCCGTCCGCGAGGAGCGGCCCGACCTGCTGTTCGTCGAGGAGTGCGACCCCACCTGTTCCGCCCTGCTCCGCGAGGAGCTGCCCCGCGCCGACTACCCGCACCGCGAGGCCGTCGAGGCGCACGGCGCCGAGGGATCGGTCATCCTCTCCAAGTACCCGCTGAAGAGCGCGGCCGGCGTCGAGGCCACCCTCGGCATGCCCGGCGCCGTCGCCGACGTCGACGGACATCCCGTACGGGTGCAGCTCGCGCACCCCATGCCGCCGCTGCCCCGCGAGGTCGGCCTGTGGCGCTCCGAGCTGGGCAAGCTCCAGGAGTACGCGGCCGCGGGCGGCGGGCGGTCCACCATCATCGCCGGGGACTTCAACGCCACCCAGGACCACGCCGCGTTCCGTTCGCTCCTGGACGAGGGGCTGCGCGACGCCGCCCGCCTCGCCGGGTCCTCGCGCGCCCCGAGCTGGCCCGCCGCCGCGCCCGCGCCGCTCGGCGCGCAGATCGACCACGTCCTCGCCACCCCGGACTTCGCCGCCCGCGACGCCCGCTTCCTCGACATCGGCAACACCGACCACCGGGCCCTTGCCGTCACCCTGACACTGTACGAAGCCGACAAGGCGGGTTGATCAGGACAGTGCGCGGAGCCGTGATCGTCCGGCCGGGGAAAGTCACGTAAAGCACCGATAATGGGCGCATGCCCCGAGAGTCCCGTACCGCCCGTCCGGTCTCACTGAGCCCGCTCACCCCACCCGACTGGCTGGTCAGGTCCCTCAAGCCGCAGTCCGCGCCCATCCCCTGGGCTGCCGTGGCCCGCGCCTCCGTGGCGATGGCGCTGCCCCTCGCCGTCGGCATCCTCGCGGGCAGACCCACGTACGGCGCGCTCGCCTCCATGGGCGCCCTCTCCGGAGTCATCGGCGACACCGCCGACGCCTACCGCATGCGGATCTTCAACATCGCCGTGCCGCAGTTCTTCGGTGCCATCGGCGTCACCCTCAGCTCGCTCGTCTTCGGGCACGGCTGGGTGGCGGTCGGCGCGGTCACGCTCGTCGCGCTGGTCTCCGGGATGATGTCGACGATCGGCGCCGTCGCCTCCGTGTCGGGGCTGCTCCTGCTGCTCAACTGCGTCGTCGGCGCCGGGCTGCCCATGCCGGGCCAGTGGTGGCTGGCCCCCGCCCTGATGACCGGCGGCGGGCTCACCGTCCTCGCGCTCGCCCTGCTCGCCTGGCCGCTGCGCTCCGGCGTCCCCGAACGCGCCGCCGTCGCCGCCTCCTACCGCTCGGTGGCCGCGCTGCTCGACGCGGCGGGCACGGACGCGTACGACGAGGCGCGCACCGCCGTGACGGCCTCGCTGAACCAGAGCTACGACCTCGTCCTCGCCCGGCGCACCCGCGACCACGGCCGCAACCCCGAACTGGTGCGCCTGGTCGCCCAGTTGAACGCCCTCACCCCGATCGTCGAGGCCGCCCCCGCCGCCGACCAGGCCGCCCGCCACGCCTGCGTGCGCCTGGCGCCCGAGGTCCCGGCCGCTGTCCGCGCGCTCGCGGACGCGGTGGAGCGGGGCGCGACCGCGCACACCACCGGCAGCGCACCCGCCACCCGCGCGGCGGCCCGCATCCCCGATGCCCATGCCCACGCCGCCCGCGCCCTCGACCACGCCGTGCTGCACGCGGCGGAGACCCTCGCCGACCCCGACCCGCTCGGCGTCATCGCGACCGACGACCGCCTCGGCCGCCCCGCCGCCCTGCGCGTCCGCGCCCGCCGCGCCGCCCGCAACGTGATCCTGTCCGGCACCTCGTGGCGTTACGGCCTGCGCCTCGCCCTCTGCATCGGCATCGCCCAGGCCCTGGTATCCCTCGTCGACGTCCCCAGGTCGTACTGGGTGGCGCTCACCGTCACCTTCGTCCTGAAGCCGGACTTCGGCTCGGTCTTCTCACGGGCCGTCCTGCGCGCGCTCGGCACGGCGGCCGGCCTGGTCGTCGCGGCCGCCGTCCTCGCCGAAGTACCGCACGGCTGGTGGGACGTGCCCGTGATGATGCTGCTCGCCCCGCTCATCCCGGCCCTCACCACCCGCGGCTACGGCTACCAGACCGCGGCGATCACCCCGGTCATCCTGCTGCTCTCCGACATCCTCAACCACCAGGGCCTCGGCCTCGTCGTGCCCCGCCTCGTCGACAGCCTGATCGGCTGCGGCATCACGCTCGTCGCCGGATATCTGCTCTGGCCGGAGAGCTGGGGCACCCGGATCGGCGACCGGCTCGCGGACGCGGTGGCGGACACCGCGCGGTACGTGGAGTGCGCGTTCGGCACGGACGGGGAACCCGCCGAGCGCGCCCGCATGCGCCGCCGCCTCTACCGCGACCTGTCCGCCATCCGCTCCGAGTTCCAGCGCGCCCTGACCGAGCCCCCGCCCACGGGAACACGGGCCGCCGCCTGGTGGCCGCTGGTCGTGGCCGTCGAACGCATCCTGGACGCCACCACGGCGGC
Source organism: Streptomyces sp. NPDC030245 (assembly GCF_055572995.1). Lineage (NCBI taxonomy): Bacteria > Bacillati > Actinomycetota > Actinomycetes > Kitasatosporales > Streptomycetaceae > Streptomyces > Streptomyces sp. NPDC030245. The sequence goes on from NZ_JBVICF010000007.1 coordinate 352,233, forward strand.
AAGGGTCCGCATCCGGCACGGAGCGGAGCCCCCAACTCCGGCCGAGGTGGCCGAAGTAGCGCACGAACTGAACGGCCTGGCGGACCGCCTGCGCAAGTCGGTGATCCTGGAGAAGGGCCACGTGACCTTTACGGACGACTCCAAGGACAGCGTCCTGGAGCCTTTGCGTCAGGAGGTGTCCGCAGCAAGGGCGGTGGCGTCGCCGCAAGGTAGCTAGAGCACTGAACGGTGGCAGCGTCGCAGGGTGGGTAAAGGGGCGCGGGGAACTGCGCGACCAGCCACAACGGCCCCGCAGCTCCCCACCAACCAAAACTCCCGTCACAGCACCGCGCTAGCGGACCTTGTGCAACGCCTTCGCGAACCCATTGGCCCAAAGCTGCTCGACCTTGGAGCGCTCCGCCGAGTCCGGCTGCGCGTTCGTGCAAGAGGGCCCGGGCCCCCCACCCGACATCAACTGACTGCACGGCCCGTCATACGTGTCGGGCAGCCCCAGCACGTGCCCGGTCTCGTGGGTGGTGACACGCGTCGAGTCGTACTCCTGGTTCTGGGCGTAATCCAGGAAGATGTAGCCCTTGCCGTGGCCGTCCGTGCTCGCGTACGAGCCACGCGCGTCGTTGCCCTCGCGGTACGAGAAGCTGGCTCCCGAGCTTCCTTCCTGGAGCTTCACGTTCGAGACGGCGGAGTTCCATATGGAGGTGGAACTGGCTATCTGCCGGGCGAAGGTGGGAGCGCCGGACGCGTCGTAGACGACGGTCACGGACTTCGCTCCGGGGTCGGCCGCGCGCTTCTCGGCGACCGCCTTCACGACGGCTTCGAAGAACGCCTTGTTGGCCTTGGCCTCCGCGGCCGATCCCTCGTACCGGGCGTACGAGGCCTGGCCCGATGCGGCCGGGGTGGCCGTCGCGGCGGACGCCGAGACCGAGGTCGCGCCGAGACCGGCCACGGTGAGGCCGAGGACGGCGGCGACAGAAAGGTGACGCTTAATCATGTGTGGGGGGCTCCCTACTCGTTCCACGACCGCGTGGGGGCGGTTCGATGAAAGGTGAACGGTTCGGTACCGGTGAGTCTCGGGGAGCGTGGGACGCGTGGGGATGATGGCAACTCGCGATAGCACGGGGCTATCGCCCGGACCCGGCCTGCGCAGATCGGCCGGTTCTCATGGGGTTTGAGCGTCTGGTGCGGCGGCCGTACCGCCTCTACGCTCAACGGCCATGGAGCTCGAGGTCAGGCACCTCCGCGCGCTGTGCGCCATCGCCGACACCGGCAGCCTGCACAAGGCCGCCCGGCAGCTCGGCATGAGCCAGCCGTCGCTGACGACGCAGCTGCGGCGCATCGAGCACGCGCTCGGCGGCCAGCTCTTCTCCCGCGAGCGCACCGGATGCCGCCCCACCCAGCTCGGCCGGGTCGTCCTCAGCCGCGCCCGCCCCCTCGTCACGGAGATGCGGGCGCTGGTCGCCGAGACCAGGGCGGCCGCCACCCGCACCGCCGAGGGCCCGCAGCTGCGCATCGGCTCCACCGCGAGCCGTGCCATACCGGGCTGGCTGCGCAGGCTGCGCGCGCGGCTGCCCGGGACGGAGATGTCGCTCCAGATGGACGTCTCGGCCAACGCGCTGCTGCGCATGGTGGAGACCGGCCAGCTCGACATCGCCTTCGTGCACGAGGTGGAGGGCTGCCCGCTGCGGATGCCGGAAAGCCTGCGAAGACGGATACTCCTGGACCGGGAGCCGCAGTTCGTCTCCCTCGCCGCCGACCACCCGGCGGCGGACCGTCCCGTCGTACGCCTCTCCGACCTCGCGGACGACCGCTGGATGGTGGACCCGACGGTCGACGGAGAGTGGGACGGCCTGCGCCGCGTCCTGACCGCGGCGGGCCTCAACCCCCGCGTCCTGCACGGCGATTACCTCACCGCGTCGTCCCTCGTCGCCACCGGCGAGGTCGTCGCCCTCTGCCAGCCGACCTCGCGCGGCAGGACCGACATGGCCGTACGGCCTTTGTACGGCGACCCCCTCGGCGTACGCCTCATTCTGACGGCGCGCACGGAGGAAGAGCTCGACGCGGTGTACGGCGAGTTGGAGGCCGCCTACTGGGAGGCGGCGCGGCAGGCCCCCGCCTACACGGAGTGGCTGCTGCGGGCGGGCGACGCCCGCGGTACGACCGGTGGAACACTCATCCCGGCCACCCGCTGACGCCGCCCGCCTGAGTCGCTGTCTGCCTATACGTCTGCCTATACGCCGATGTCGCGGCCGTCCTCGCGCCACACCGCGACGACCGACGGACGGACGATCCTGCCGGGCCCGTCGGGCCAGGTGCTCGCCGGCTTCTCCACGGACGCGCCGTCGACCTCGCCGGGGTGCTGCACGGCGACGAGCACGCGCCGGTCCTGGACAATCGGGCCGCAGGTCTCCGCGCCGGTCGGCATGGTGAGGAACTGCTTGAGCTCGCCGCGCCGGTCACCGCGCGTGGCGACACCGAAGAGGCCGTCGTGCGAGCCGAGCTGGTTGCCGTCGGTGGAGATCCACAGGTTGCCGTGCGGGTCGAAGGCGACGTTGTCGGGGCAGGAGATCGGGGAGACCCGCTCCTTGGGGAAGCCCGCGAAGTACGTCGAGGGGTCGTTCGGGTCACCGGCGACGAGGAAGAGCGACCAGCCGAAGGTGGTGGCGTCCGCGCGGTTGCGGCGCTCGGTCAGCTCCAGGATCTGCCCGTGCTTGTTGAGGTTGCGCGGGTTGGCCTCGTCGGCACCGGCCTTGCCGGCCTTGCCGCGGTCGGAGTTGTTCGTCAGCGCCACGTACACCTTGCCGGTGTGCGGGGACGGCTCGATGTCCTCGGGCCGGTCCATCTTGGTCGCCCCGACCTTGTCACCGGCGAGGCGCGTGAAGACGTACACCTCCTCGGCGGTCATGCCCTCGACGTGCGAGACGGCCTTGCCGCCGGGTCCTGCGGTGGCGAGCGGGATCCACTTGCCGCTGCCGTCGAACTCCCCGTCCTCCGGCAGGGTGCCCTTGCCGTCGATCTCGTCCGCGGGCGAGTCGCCGGTGAGCTTGGCGACGTACAGGGTGCCCTCGTCGAGGAGCGACAGGTTGTGCTCGTGGGCCGCGCGGGAGGTGCCCTTGGCCATGCGCTTGCTGCTGACGAACTTGTAGAAGTAGTCGAACTTCTCGTCGTCGCCCATGTAGACGACCGGGCGGCCGTCGTGCGTGAGGCGCGGCTGCGCGGCCTCGTGCTTGAAGCGGCCGAGCGCGGTGCGCTTGCGCGGGGTGGAGTCGGGGTCGTACGGGTCGAGCTCGACGACCCAGCCGAAGCGGTTGGCCTCGTTGGGCTCCTGGGCGAGGTCGAAGCGGCGGTCGAACCGCTCCCACTTGCGCTCGGAGGCGGCACCGGTCACGCCGTACCGCTTGAGCCGGGCGACGGTCGTCGGGTCGGTCACCTTCTCCGCATTGCCGAAGTACTGGTTGAAGTTCTCCTCGCCGTGCAGCGTCGTGCCCCACGGGGTGGTGCCGCCCGAGCAGTTGTTGAGGGTGCCGAGGACGGTGGTGCCGCGCGGGTCGGCCTTCGTGCGGACGAGCTCGCTGCCGCGCACCGGCCCGGAGAGGCGGAAGGGGCTGGTGGCGGTGAGGCGCCGGTTGAGGTGGTGCCGGCCGACGGCGCGCAGCTTCCCGCTCCGCCGCTCGCCCTCGACCACGACGACGGAGAGACCGTGGGCCGCCCAGGCGATCTCGACCTGCTCGCGGGTGGGGTTCTCGGGGTCATACCCCTTGAACATCAGGATCTCGTCCGTGTACTCGTGATTGGCGACGAGTACCTGGCGCCCGTGCTCCCCCGGCAGCGGCAACAGGCTCAGGAAGTCGTTGTTGTAACCGAACTGCCCGGCCTGCGCCTTGGCGGTCTGCTTCGCCGCGTCGAAGGCGGGGGCGCCGCGCAGGATGGGCTCGCCCCAGCGAATGACGATGTCCTGCTCGTACCCGGCGGGGACGGTGACGGTGTCGGCGGTGTTCGGAGCGACGGGCGCGAACCGGAGTCCGCGCGCCCCCTTGCTCTTCTTGTCGCCGGGGTGGCCGGGCCGGCCGGTGGGCGCGGCGGCGGCTGCCTGCGGGGCGCCCGGATCCGCTATGACCGCACCGCCCGCGGCGGCGGCGACGGTCACCACGGCGGCGGCACGCATCATCGAACGGCGGCTGAGCGCACCGGCGATGACGTCCCCGACGTACTCGTTCTCGCTGGTGTTCGGAACCTCGCCGAAGCAGGCGTCACCACAGCGGAAGCGGCAGGTCAGGGCGGAACGGCCGCCGCTCCCCTGATGCGAGGTGATGATCGGCAGCAGCTTGCGCACGTGTCCTCCGTCGTCTGGTGTGGCCTGTTTTCGCCGTGACGCTATGGGCGGTACTCGGCATAACGACGGCCGGAGGGTGAACGGAGAGTGAATCCGTGTCGCACGGGAAGAAGTTGGGGCCAGGCTGGTTTGTGGGGTGATACGAAGTTGCCGCGAGGAGCTGCGGGGCAGCTGCCGGCGAGGGAGGAGCCGAGTACCGCTCGGTACCGCTCGGCACCGCTCGACGACCCTGCCCAAGATCGCCCACAGCGGCGGCTAACCTTACGTGTCCGCCCTGGCCAGGGATTTACGGGAATCAACTCACGCGAAGGGTTGCGCACATGGGCATTCTGAACCGCCTGCGGAACGCGTTCGGACGATCACGCAAGGAGAGCGTTCCGGAGGCACGGGAGCCTGAGCGTGCGACGGCGCAGGAGACGGCGCCTTCGGCCCCTTCGGCGCGGGACGCGTCCCCCTCGGCGCGGGAGGCGACGCCCTCGGAGCGGAACGGGTCTCCCTCGGCGCGGGAGGCGACGCCCTCGGAGCGGAACGGGTCTCCCTCGGCGCAGGAGGCGGCCTCTTCAGCTCCCTCGGCGCAGGTGACCCTCCCGTCCCCCTCCCCCGAGCCGACCCCGCCCCCCAAGACCCCCAAGACCTCGATCCCCACCCCCAGCCCGACGGTGGACGACCTGGTAGCAGCGGCCTTCGACAACGTAACGGTGCCGCAGCAGTCCCCGGCCCGAGAGCCGAAGCCCGAGCGGAAGGCCGATCCCACTCCTGAGCCGGCCCCCGAGCCGAAGGCTGAGACGCCCCTGGTGGACGCCCCCGAGCCGGAGGTTGAGACGCCCCTGGTGGATGCCCCCGAGCCGGAGGCTCAGGCAACCCCCAAGGCTGACCGTGAGCCGGAGGCTGAGACGGCCCCCGAGGCCGAGGCCGGGCCGAAGACGGCCCCCGCCCCCGCGGCGGACGAGCCCAAGGCCGCCACGGCCGAGGCCGACACCGATACCGCTGTGGGCAATCGTCCCGCTGGGCGGGACGGGTGGGCACAGCCCCCGGTGCCGAGTGCCGATGAAGAGGGCGCCCCTGAGGCCGACCCCGAGCCGGAGGCTCAGGACACCCCGGTGGCCGACCCCGAGCCGGAGGCTGAGGTCACCCCCGAGACCGCCCCCGAGCCGAAGGCTCAGCCCACCCCGGACGCGGGCGGCACGCACACCCCGGCCAACGGAAAGCCCGCCGTCTCCGCGGCAAAGGTGAGGTCCAAAGCCCCGGGGCTGGCCCCGGCCTACAAGGCAGCCGCCGCCGCCCTCAAAAAGAACAACCTCACAGGAACCCGAGCCCAGGTCTACCTGGTCCTCGACCGCTCCGGCTCCATGCGCCCGTACTACAAGGACGGCTCAGCCCAGAGCCTCGGCGAACAGACCCTCGCCCTCGCCGCCCACACGGACCCCGAGGCCACCGTCCACGTCGTCTTCTTCTCCACGGACATCGACGGCACCGGCACCCTCACGCTCCCCGAGCACGAGAACCGCATCGACGAGATGCACGCCGCCGCGGGCCACATGGGCCGCACCAGCTACCACCGCGCGATCGAAGAGGTCGTGGCGCACTACGAGAAGTCGGACCACAAGGGCGAGCCGGCCCTGGTCGTCTTCCAGACGGACGGCCCCCCGGACACGAAGGGCGTGGCGACGCAGGCGCTGGCGGACGCTGCCGCCCACCCCCTCTTCTTCCAGTTCGTGGCGTTCGGCGAGCACGACGCGAAGGGCTTCGACTACCTCCGCAAGCTGAAGGCGGAGAACGCGGCGTTCTTCCACGCGGGCCCGACCCCGCGCGAGCTCACGGACAAGGAGCTGTACGAGGGCCTGCTGGCGTCCTGGCGCCCCTAACCCGACGCACACCACTCCAGGGGGCGAACCGAAAGCCCCGGCCGCACCGGAAGCCTCCGGTCCACCCCCTGGAATCAAGGTGAGTGGATCTTCACAGGGCCGTTAGGATTTCGACCATGGCGGCCACTGGATCCGAGAAGCAGGGGACGAGCGCAGACGCGAAGGCGTTCTACGTGACGACCCCCATTTACTACGTCAACGACGCTCCTCACCTGGGCCACGCCTACACGACCGTTGCAGGGGACGTGCTCACGCGCTGGCACCGTCAGCGCGGCGAGAAGGTGTGGTACCTCACCGGCACGGACGAGCACGGTCAGAAGATCATGCGCACGGCCGAGGCGAACGACGTCACCCCCCAGGAGTGGTGCGACAAGCTCGTCACCGAGGCCTGGAAGCCCCTCTGGGAACACCTGAACATCGCGAACGACGATTTCATCCGCACCACGGAGAAGCGTCACACGGACCGCGTGCAGGAGTTCGTCCAGGATCTCTACGACAAGGGCGAGATCTACAAGGGCGGCTATGAGGGCCCGTACTGCGTGGGCTGCGAGGAGTACAAGCTCCCCGGCGACCTCATCGAGGCCGAGGACGGCACGAAGCTGTGCCCGATCCACAAGAAGCCGGTGGAGCTCCTCAAGGAGGAGAACTACTTCTTCAAGCTGAGCGAGTACGGCGACAAGCTCCTCGCCCTGTACGAGGCGAATCCCGGTTTCATCCAGCCGGAGTCGGCCCGCAACGAGGTCGTGAACTTCGTCAAGCAGGGCCTCCAGGACCTCTCCATCTCCCGGTCGACGTTCGACTGGGGCGTCAAGGTCCCCTGGGACGACAAGCACGTCATCTACGTCTGGGTCGACGCCCTCCTGAACTACGCGACGGCGGTGGGCTACGGCGCGAACGAGGAGAAGTTCACCTCCACCTTCCCCGCGAACGTGCACCTCGTCGGCAAGGACATCCTCCGCTTCCACGCGGTGATCTGGCCCGCGATGCTGCTGGCGCAGGGCCTGCCCGTGCCCGGCAAGGTCGCGGCCAACGGCTGGCTGATGGTCGGCGGCGAGAAGATGTCGAAGTCGAACCTGACCGGCATCAAGCCCCAGGACCTCACGTCCCACTTCGGCGTGGACGCGTACCGCTGGTACTTCCTGCGCGCGATCGCGTTCGGCAGCGACGGCTCGTTCTCGTGGGAGGACTTCACGGCCCGCTACACGAGCGAGCTGGCGAACGACTACGGAAACCTCGCGTCCCGTGTCGCGGCGATGGTCGGCAAGTACTTCGGCGGCGAGCTGCCCGAGGCGACGGCGTCCGGTGACGCCGAGCAGGCGGTCCAGGACGGCCTCGCCAAGGCCGTCGCGACCGCCGACCGCGCGATCGGCGAGGAGCTGGACTTCCAGGGCGGCATCCTGGCGATCTTCGACTTCGTGAAGCAGGTCAACGGCTACATCACGGAGCAGGAGCCGTGGAAGGTCGCGAAGGACGACTCCGAGGCGGGCAAGGCGCGCCTGGCGACGATCCTCTACACGGCGGCGGAGTCGCTGCGCGCCGTGGCGGTCCTCCTCAACCCGATCATGCCGGAGACCTCCCAGAAGCTCTGGGACTCCCTCGGCGCGGAGCCCCTCCTCGGCGCCCTCGCCGACCAGGACGTCCGCGCGGCCGCCACGTGGGGCACGCTCCCCGCGGGTGCGACGGTCACGAAGGGCGCGGTGCTCTTCCCCCGCCTGGAGGAGAAGCCGACCGCGTAGCGGTACGCAACGCTCTGCCGGGAGGTCCCGGTGCCGCCCCCTTATTCACAGGGGCGGCACCGGGACTTCCCCGCATCAGCGGACGGACGTACGTCAGGCTCCGTCGCCGTCGAACAGCGCAGCCGCGTCGGTCACCTCGTAGGACCGGTCGAGCCACACCGCGAGACGGTCCAGGTCACCACAGGACCGCACCCGCTCCCGCTCCGTCTCGGAAAGCTCGATGCCGCGCCAGTCGAGCGTGCGCAGGATGACCCGCCCCCGCTCCTCGGCTCGCGCCTCGTCGCGGCCCTCTTCCCGCACCTTCTCGGCGACCTCGTGGCGGAAGAAGTAGTTGGTCGTCGTCATCAGGTCCCTCCAGATTTTCTGTGCCTGGGTAACGACCTACGCCGCACTTAGTTCGCACCAGACGTGCTTGCCGGGCTCCGTCTCCCCCGGGCACCAGCCCCAGCCGTCGGCACAGGCCCGCACGAGGTCGAGGCCGCGCCCCTGCTCGTCGCCTGCGCCGGCGGTGCGCGGGGGCGGGGCGGGCGGCGTGGGGTCGGCGTCCCAGGCCCCCACGCGGAGGACTCCGTCGGAGTAGCGGACGTGGAGGGCGGCGGGACCCTTGGTGTGCCGCACGGCGTTGGACACGAGTTCCGTGGCCAACAGCTCAGCCATGTCGGAGAGTTGCGGCAGGCAGTGCATCGTCAGGATGAGCCGGAGTGCGCGGCGACAGATCGTGACGGCGCGGAGGTCGTGGGGGATGTACAGGCTGTACTCCCAGGGTTCGCTTTCACTTCCGGGCATGCGAGAACTCCTGTTGTCAGGGAGGAGAGTTACCGGGCGCGGCGGGTTCTGGGCGGTGGCAGTGGCACCCTCGCCACGGCATGACGGGGTGGTGCGCTTCCGGGCTCCCGGTTCTCGCAGCGTGTGCGACGCGTCACTGACGGTAGAGCACAAATTTTTCCTCGCGCAAGCCGATGCCGTAATCTGGCCCCCGAACGAGGCACGAGGGCAGAGCAGTTGAGAGCAGGGGGTGAACGTGGCGCCACGAAGTCAGCCCACCGCCCGACAGATACGCCTGGGTGCTGAGCTGCGCAGACTGCGAGAGGCCTCCGGGTTGAAGGGGCGCGAAGTGGCGGCACTGCTCAGCTCCACCTCCGCGCAGATCAGCCAGGTGGAGGCCGGCCTGGCGGGTGTGAGTGAGGAGCGTGTGCGACGACTCGCGGCCCACTACGCGTGTACCGATGAGCCATACATCGATGCCCTGGTCGCCATGGCCACCGACCGCACGCAGGGCTGGTGGGAGGAGTTCAAGGGAGTCCTTCCGCCACCGTTCCTGGACACCGCCGAGCTGGAACACCACGCGACCTTCCTGCGTGAGGTCGTGATCGCCTACGTCCCGGGGCTCTTCCAACTCCCGGACTATGCCCGCGCGGTCTACTCGTACGTGATGCCAGGCATACCGGACAGCGAGCTGGAGCCACGGCTGGAACACCGCATGAAGCGGCGAACGGTCCTTGAGGGAGACCACCCCACCCCGTACGAGGCGATCGTTCACGAGGCAGCTTTGCGCATTCGTGTAGCGGGCCGCCGGGTCGCTCGCGCCCAACTAGAGGCGATCCTGCACCAGACGGAGCACAACCACGTCAGTGTGCGGGTCATTCCGTTCGACCAGGACAACTTTGCCGGTGCCGGAGCCACGATGATGTATCTCGGAGGACCAGTAGCCAGACTGGACACCGGGCTCAGGGATTCCCCGACCGGCACCGCGGTCATCAACGCCGAACCCCATCTCGTCCGGCTTCGAACCTTGCTCAGCCAAGTGGAGAAGTCATCGCTCGCCCCCTCACAATCGCGGGACTTCATCCACCACATGCTCAAGGAACTGTGAGGCGCCCGCATGAACCAGGTCCACTGGCAGAAGTCGTCTTTCTCCGGCGGCGGCGACGGGGACACCTGCATAGAACTGGCAAGCGCCGACGCCCACATCCGCCTCCGCGAAAGCGAAGACCCCGCCACGGAACTGATCACCGCCCCGGAAACCCTCGCGGGACTCCTGCGCGTCCTCCGGGCCGGGAGCCCTCTCAGCCAACGGCCATAGCCCCAGGGAAGGGGAACGCTTCCTCCGCACTCGAAAGAGTGATCCCCTTCCCGAGTGGGGGAACTCCGCCCTTGATCCGCCTAGCTTCCTCACATGGTCACATCGCAACACGAGGCCTCGCACAGGATCTTCCAGGAGCGCCCCGAGCTCCTGACGCCGGTCTTCCGGCTCCTGGGCGTGGCGCTCCCCGAGAATCCGACCGTCGAGGTGATCACGCCGGACGTCACCGAGACCCGGCCCATCGAGCGCCGCGTCGACACCCTGCTGCGAATCAGCGCGCCGAATGGCCGCGCATTCCTGCTGGTCGTAGAGGCCCAGCAGCGCAAGGACCGGGAGAAGGCGGTGAGCTGGGGGTACTACCTGACGTATCTCTACTCGAAGTACCACATCCCCGCCCTGCTCCTGGTCGTCTGCCAGGACAAAGCCACCTCGACCTGGGCGCTCGGCCCCTTCCGGATCGGGGTGGAGGGATGGACCGCCCTGAGCGTGCACCCACTGGTCCTCGGCCCCGACAACGTACCGCTGATCATCGATCCCGAAGAGGCCGCCCAGAACCTGCCCTTCGCCGCTTTGTCCGCGTTTACGCATGCGCGTGGCCCGGAACACAAGGCCATACTGGAGGCACTGGTCACCGCCCTGGGATCAACCGGCGACGGCAAGACGTTCGATTACTACTGGCAGATGCTGGACGCAGGCCTGGGCGACACTCCGGCCCGAGCCGCCTGGAAGGACTTGGTGAAGATGGCTGCGGATATCTACTTCCCCGGACAGGGCACCCTCGCCGAGGAATTGTTCCTCGAAGGCGAAGCCAAGGGTGAGGTCAAGGGCGAAGCCAAGGGTGAAGCCAAAGCGATCCTCCGCGTACTGGAGCTGCGCGACGTCCCCATCTCCGACACCGCCCGCGAACGAGTCAAGAGCTGTACCGACCTCCCCACCCTCGACCGCTGGCTCACCCTCGCCGTCACAGCAACCGACGCAGACGACCTGTTCAGCGACACGGAGCACCCTCAGGGACAGGGCGAGTAAGCCCGGACGGACGACCGCGTACGGGGCCGGGCCGGGGCCTCATACCCCGTACGTACCCACCAACCGCGCCAACTGCCGCCCCACCACCCGCAACGGCTCCTCACTCCGGGCGACCTGCGCCGTCACCTCCGCGCCCTCCAGCGCGCCGATCACCGTCGTCGCCACCTCGCGCGCGTCCCGCGCCGAGAACCCCGCCCCGAGCAGCCGCTCCTCGACGATCCCCTCCCAGCCGCGCAGCGCCTCCGCGCAGACCCGCTGGATCTCCGAGTCCGTGCCGAGCGTCTCCAGGGCCGCCGCCGTGACGGGGCAGCCGTCGATCCAGCCCGACTCCCGCAGACCCACGGCCAGTTCGCCCGCGCAGCGCTCGATCGCGGCGCCCGGGTCGGCGCCGTCGTCGGCCAGTGCCGTCCGCAGCACCTGCGCGAACTCCTCGGCGCTGTAGGTGATCGCGGCCACCGCGACGGCCTCCTTCCCGCCGGGGAAGAAGTGGTAGACGGAGCCGAGCGTCGCCTCCGCCTCCTTGGCGATCTGCTTGATCCCGGTGCCCACATACCCCTGCCGCTGAATGAGGCGGGCGGCGACGACGACGATCCGGTCGCGGGTGCCGAGGGCCGGGGCTGGGGCTGAGCTCTTCTGGGCCATGCCTCCACTCTACCCATTCACTAAGTAGAGCGTTCGTTCTAGAGCTGTGCTACGTTCTCCCCACGCCGCTAGATAGAGCGATCGTTTTAGTCACTCAGCGCAACCACACCAGGAGTCACGTATGTCTTCCGCACCCCAGAACACCGCCTCCGTCACCGTCATCGGCCTCGGCCCCATGGGTCAGGCCATGGCCGCCGCCTACCTCGACCGCGGCTACGACGTCACCCTCTGGAACCGCACCCGGTCCCGCGCCGAGGCCCTCGTGGAGCGCGGGGCGACCTTCGCCGACAGTGCCGAGAAAGCCCTGCTCGCCAACGAGTTGGTAATCCTCAGCCTCACCGACTTCGATGCGATGTACGCGATCCTGGAGCCCGCCAAGGCGGCCCTCGCCGGCCGCACCCTCGTGAACCTCAGCTCGGACACCCCGGAGAAGGCGCGCGCCGGCGCCCGCTGGGTGACCGATCTCGGCGGGACGCACCTGACCGGCGGCGTCCTCGTCCCGCCGCCCCTCATCGGCACCGCCGACGCGTCGACGTTCTACAGCGGTCCCCGCGAGGCGTACGACAAACACCGCGCCGCCCTGGAAGTCATCACCGGCACAACCGACTATCGAGGCGAGGATCAGGGGCTCGCGGCGCTCATGTACCAGCTGAACATGGTCATTTTCTGGCCATCAATGATCGCCTACTGGCAGGCCGTCGCCCTGGCCGGCGCCCACGGCATCACCGCCGCCGAAATCGCCCCCTACGCCGCCGAGAACTTCGCGGGCATGGGGCACTTCATCGACTTCTACGCACCCCGCATCGACGCGGGCAACCACACCGGTGACGTCGACCGCGCCTCCATGGGCCTGGCCAGCATGGAACACGTCGTCCACACCGCCGCCGACGCGGGCGTGGACACCGCGTTCCCGGCCGCCGTGCACGACATCTTCCGCAGGGTCGTGGAGGCGGGGTACGGGGCGGACAGTTTCTCGCGGGCCGTGGAGCTCATGGCGAAGAAGGCGTGAGGGAGGCGGCCATCAGCCACCGCCCCTAACAAACCGCAGTTCAGGGGCGGTTCGGCTGCTGGTTTCGGCCCGGTGCGACTGCCCACTCAAACGAGGGGTATGTCTCACGGTGAGCTAAGTCATGCGGAGAGGAGGCTTAAATTGACGCCGCCTTCACACCTGCCTACGTAAGCTTCACGACATGGCCACGACTCCCTCCCCCGACCGCCGGCGCACCGCCGACGAGGTCAATGAGGACATCCGTGCGCTGTGGCTGCGCGCGGGCGGACGCCTCCGTCCCGACGAACGCGCGCTGTACGAACAGCTCGTGACGGAGTGGGCCGAAGCAGAGGCCAACTCCTCCCCGACCCACGCCGCCTGAGCCCCGCAGGGGCTTCCAGGGGCGCGGGGAACTGCGCGCCCAGCCACAAAGCGCCCGCACCCGAAGAAGAAGCAAAAGGCCCCGGAACCAAAGGTTCCGGGGCCGATTACGTGTCCGCTACTGCGCCGCAGGCTTCGGCGCCACAGGCTTCCGCAGCGAGATGTTGAGCTCCCGCAGCCGGGACTCATCCAGCTCCGTCGGCGCCCCCATCATCAAGTCCTGCGCGTTCCCGTTCAGCGGGAAGGCGATCGTCTCGCGGATGTTCGGCTCGTCGGCGAGGAGCATCACGATGCGGTCGACGCCCGGGGCGATGCCGCCGTGCGGCGGGGCGCCGAGGCGGAACGCGCGCAGCATGCCGGCGAACTCGTGCTCCACGGTCTCCGCGTCGTAACCCGCGATCTCGAAGGCCTTGAGCATGACCTCGGGCTCGTGGTTCCGGATGGCGCCGGAGGACAGCTCGATGCCGTTGCAGACGATGTCGTACTGCCAGGCGAGGATGTCGAGCGGGTCCTTCTCCTCCAGGTCCTTCATGCCGCCCTGCGGCATCGAGAAGGGGTTGTGGGAGAAGTCGATCTTGCCGGTCTCCTCGTCCTTCTCGTACATCGGGAAGTCGACGATCCAGCAGAAGCGGAAGACGCCCTCCTCGAAGTGGCCCGCACGCTTCGCGGCCTCGACGCGCACCGCCGACATGATCTTCGAGACCTCGTCGAACTCGCCCGCGCCGAAGAAGACGGCGTGGCCGGCCTCCAGGCCGAGGCGCTTCGTCAGCTCCGCCACGTTCTCCTCGGTGAGGAACTTGGCGATCGGGCCCGTCAGCGAGCCGTCCTCGGCGACGCGCACCCAGGCCAGGCCCTTGGCGCCCTGCTCGACCGCGTAGTCACCGAGGCCGTCGAAGAACTTGCGGGACTGCGAGGCGGTGTCCGGCACCGGCAGGGCGCGCACGTGCTTGCCCGCGAAGGCCTTGAACTCCGAGCCCTCGAAGATGTCCGTGATGTCGACGAGCTCCAGCTTCGCGCGCAGGTCCGGCTTGTCGTTGCCGTACTTCAGCATCGACTCGCGGAACGGGATGCGCGGGAAGGGAGAGGTGACCTCGCGGCCGCCGCCGAACTCCGTGAACAGCTCCGTCATCAGCTTCTCGATGGGCTGGAAGACGTCTTCCTGCTCCACGAAGCTCATCTCGACGTCGAGCTGGTAGAACTCGCCCGGCGAGCGGTCCGCGCGCGCGTCCTCGTCGCGGAAGCAGGGCGCGATCTGGAAGTAGCGGTCGAAGCCCGAGATCATAAGCAGCTGCTTGAACTGCTGCGGGGCCTGGGGCAGCGCGTAGAACTTGCCGGGGTTCAGGCGGGAGGGGACCACGAAGTCGCGCGCGCCCTCGGGGGAGGTCGCGGTGAGGATCGGCGTCGCCATCTCGTTGAAACCGAGGGCCACCATCTTGGAGCGGATGGAGGCGATCACGGCCGACCGCAGCATGATGTTGCGGTGCATGCGCTCGCGGCGCAGGTCCAGGAAGCGGTACTCCAGGCGCCGCTCCTCGTTCACGCCGTCCTCGGCGTTGATCGTGAAGGGGAGCGGGCCCGCGGCGCCGAGCACCTCGACCTCGGCGGCCTCGATCTCGATCTCGCCGGTGGGCAGCTCCGGGTTCACGTTGTCGGCGCCGCGCGAGACGACCTTGCCGTCGACGCGGACGACGGTCTCCTTGGAGAGCTTGTCGAGCGTCTCGGCGGCGGGCGTGCCCGGACGGGCCACCAGCTGCGTGATGCCGTAGTGATCGCGGAGATCGATGAAGAGAATGCCGCCCAGGTCTCGGCGATTGTGCAGCCAGCCGCTCAGCCGGACGTCGGTGCCGACGTCAGAGGCGCGGAGCTCGCCGCAGGTGTGGGACCTGTACCGATGCATCGTCGTTCATCCAGTCTTCGCGAATAGGGGAGAGAGCAGACCCCCACAAGGCTACCGTCCGGTCGACGATCGGTTTGGCGGATATCGCCGTGGGCCACCCGCCCGGGGTCCGGCGCCACCGGGTTCGGTGGCGCCGGGCCTGTACATCTTCCTAAAGTAGGTCAATGCGCACCGACGATCCCCTGCCGCAGGTGGGGGACGACTCCCTGCCACCCGTACGGGACGTCCTGGCCGCCATCGCGACCGGGCTGTGGCGCTGGGACAACGCGTCCGGGACCGTCACGCTCGACGCCGAGGCGGCCCGGCTCCTCGGCCTGCCCGAACGCGCCCAGACCCTCTCCGAGGCGGCCGTGCGCTCCCGCTTCCACCCCGTCGACTGGAACGAGATCTACGGAACCGTCCAGCTCGCCGTCGCCGAGGGCACCCTCGCCGAGGCCCGCCTGCGGATCATGGACGAGACGGGGCGCCGGGTCCTGCGCACCGTGCGCAGCCGCTCCAAGCCCGTCATGCACGGGGCGACCGAGGCGTACGAACTGGTCGGGACGTTGCAGGAGGTGACGGAGCCCGCGCCCGGGACCGCCGCCCGCACCCCGGTCACCGGCGACTGGCGCCGCTCCCGCGAGGCGTTCCTGCTGGACGCGGGGCGGGCGCTCGCCGAGGCGCGTTCCACGGAGGAGGTGCTGCGGGTCGCCGGCGGGCTCTCCATGCCTGGGTTCTCCCCGGACGGGCTCGCGGTCTTCGGGGTGGAGGGCGAGCGGCTGACGATCATCGGGCACCACGGGCACCAGCCCGGCGACGACGGGCCCTTCTCCGCGATGCCGCTGGACACCGACTACCCGGCCGCCGAGGTGGTCCGCACCGGCCGCGCCGTCTACCTCTCCACCCCGGAGGACTACCGCAGGCGCTATCCCGCCTCCTGGCAGCTGGCCAGCCGCTTCGAGCGGCAGTCCTGGGCGTTCCTGCCGCTGACCGTCGCGGGCCGCACGATGGGCGCGTGGATGGCGGCGTTCACGTATCCGGTGTCGTTCACGCCCGACGAGCGCTCCGTCCTGACGACGGTGGCGCGGATGCTGGCGCAGGCCCTGTCGCGGGCCGGCGTCGCGGAGTCCGAGCGGGAGCTCACGGAGGGGTTGCAGCGTTCGATGCTGCCGATGCTCGGCCCGCAGATCCCGGGGATGAGCGTGGCCGCCCGCTATGTGCCGACCGGCGGCGGCCTCCAGGTGGGCGGCGACTGGTACGACATGATTCCGCTGCCCAGCGGCCGTATCGCCTTCGTCATCGGCGACGTGCAGGGACACGACGTGCGCGCGGCGGGCCTGATGGGCCAGCTGCGGATCGCCCTGCGGGCGTACGCGTCGGAGGGGCACCGCCCGGACGCCGTCCTCTCGCGCGCGACGCGCTTCCTGTCGGGGATCACCGAGTCCATCACCTACGGGTCGAGCGGCACGGGCGCCGACGGGGCGACGGAGTACGACCCGCGCTTCGCGACCTGCCTGTACGTGGAGGCCGACCCGGCGACCGGCGTCCTGGAGATGGCCCGCGCCGGGCACCCCGAGCCCGCGATACGCATGGGTGACGGAACGGTTCTGCTGCGTCCCACCGCGGGTGGCCTGCCGCTCGGCATCGACCCGGACGCCGACTATCCGACGACCCGGCTCGTCCTCGAACCCGGCGAGACCATGCTGATCTGCACCGACGGCCTCATCGAGACCG
The DNA here is from genome assembly GCF_055572995.1 of Streptomyces sp. NPDC030245. Classification (NCBI taxonomy): domain Bacteria; kingdom Bacillati; phylum Actinomycetota; class Actinomycetes; order Kitasatosporales; family Streptomycetaceae; genus Streptomyces; species Streptomyces sp. NPDC030245. The sequence continues at coordinate 368,891 of NZ_JBVICF010000007.1, forward strand.
GCGGCCACGACCTGGACAGCGGCTGGACACGGATCAGGACGACCCTGGAGGAGTACGACGGCGACGGCGACTCCGAGGGTCTCGAACAGCTGGCCGACTCGCTCGTGCAGACCGTGCACGGGCCCTCCTCGCACTACACGACGGGGCCGCTCGCCGACCGCCGCGAGGACGACATAGCGATACTCCTCCTCAGCCGCACGAGCCGGCCCGAGCAGCGCACGGACGCCCGCCGCACGGTCCTGACCATCGCCCAGGCCGAACCGGAGCGCATCGCCGGGGCGCGCAGGCACCTGCGGGACCTGCTGCACGACTGGGCGGACGACGACCAGGTCGACTCGGCGGTCCTGATGGTCTCCGAGATGCTCACCAACGTCCTCGTGCACACGGACGGCGACGCCCTGATGGTCGCCGAGGTCACCGGCGAGCCGGGCGCGCGCAGGCTGCGGGCCGAGGTCGCGGACGGCAGCGACGACCTGCCGCACAAGCGGCAGCCGGGGGAGCTCGCCTCTTCGGGGCGCGGCCTCGTCCTGATGGAGCTGCTCGCCGGGGCGTGGGGGGTGGATCCTCGGGGGGACGGGAAGAGCATTTGGTTCGAGCTGTATGAGGATGCGGGGGCCTCCGGCGGTGGGGCGGAGGGGGTGTGATGGTGCGGTGCCGGTGCCGGTGCCGGTGCGGGTCGTGGGAAGTCTCGCGCAGTTCCCCGCGCCCCTGGACTGCGCCGTCGTCGGCCGCCGCGCCGCTGTGGTTGCTCGCGCAGTTCCCCGCGCCCCTGACGGGGCGCGCCTGACGGGGTGCTACGTCGTACTGGTGGTGTAGGTGCCTCGTAGCTCCGAGAGGATTCCGAAGGCCGCCGCTGTTAGAGGCACCGCCAAGAGCATGCCCAGGATTCCCGCCACCGAGGCTCCCGCCGTGATCGCCAGCATCACCACCGCCGGGTGCATCTGCACCGTGCGGCTCTGGATCATCGGCTGGAGGATGTGGCCTTCGAGCACCTGCACCGCCAGGACCACGCCGAGCGCCCACAGGGCGATCACGAAACCCCGGTCGGCGAGCGCGACCAGGATGGCGACGGCGCCGGAGAGGAACGCCCCGAGGTAGGGGATGTAGGCGCCGACGAAGACGAGCGCGCCGAGGCCCCAGGCGCCGGGGACGCCGAGGATCAGCAGGCCGACGGTGATGCAGATGGCGTCGATGAACGCGATGATCGTCGTGCCGCGCATGAAGCCCTCGATGGCCTCGAAGGCGCGGCGGGCCATCGCCTCGATGATGCCCGCGGTGTTGCCGGGAGCGAGGGAGCGCAGCGTGCTCATCGCGCGGTCGGAGTCCCGCAGGAAGAAGAAGACGAGCAGCAGGGCGAGGACGGCCATCGCCATCATCTCGCCGACGGTGCTGATGCCGCTGATCACTCCGGACGCGGCGGTCCCGCCGAACTTCCCGAAGAGCTCCTTGGCGTTGGACGCCATGTCGTCGAGCGAGGTGCCCGCCGCCCCGAAGTACTTGGAGAGGTCGGTCGCGGCCTGCTTGAGCGAGGCGATGATCTGGTCGCCGCTGTCGAGCAGCGCCTTGACGACGATGTAGGCGGCCCCGCCGACGACGGCGACGACGGCCGCGCAGGTCAGTCCGGCGGCGAGCGACCGCTGCACCTTCATCCTCAGCAGCCGCCGGTGGAGCGGGCCGAGCAGGGCGGTGCCGAGGAGCGCGAGGAGCACCGGGGTCACCGCCGTCTTGAAGGTGACACAGAGCCAGATCCCCACGGCGGCCACGCCGGTGACGAGGAGGACGACGACGCACCAGGCGGCGGTGCGGCGCGCGGGCTCGGGCAGGAGGGTGCTCACCCCTCCTACCCGAACACGGGGCCGTGCCCCGCGCACGTTATGTACGGCTACATGCCGTGCACGGCGGGGACCGTGCCGAGCCGGCCCTTCTGGAAGTCCTCGAAGGCCTGCTGAAGCTCGGCCTGACTGTTCATCACGAACGGGCCGTAGTGGGCCATGGGCTCCCGGATGGGCTGCCCGCCGAGCAGCACGATCTCCAGGTCGGGGGCGTGCGCGTCCTGCCGCTCGTCCGCGCGGACGGTCAGCGAGGACCCGGCGCCGAAGACCGCGGTCTGGCCCATGTGGACGGGCCGCCGCTCGGTGCCGACGGTGCCGCGCCCGGCGAGGACGTACGCGAGTCCGTTGAAGCCCTCGCGCCAGGGCAGGGTGACCTCGGCGCCGGGCCGCACGGTCGCGTGGATCATGGTGATCGGCGTGTGCGTGATGCCGGGGCCCTCGTGCCCGTCGAGCTCACCGGCGATGACGCGGAGCAGCGCGCCGCCGTCGGGCGTGGAGAGCAGCTGGACCTGGCCGCCGCGGATGTCCTGGTAGCGCGGGTCCATCATCTTGTCCTTGGCGGGCAGGTTCACCCACAGCTGGAGGCCGTGGAAGAGGCCGCCGGACATGACGAGCTCCTCGGGCGGCGCCTCGATGTGCAGGAGGCCGCTGCCGGCCGTCATCCACTGGGTGTCGCCGTTGCGGATGGTGCCGCCGCCACCGTTGGAGTCCTGGTGCACAAACGTTCCGTCGATCAGGTACGTGACCGTCTCGAAGCCGCGGTGCGGGTGCCAGGGGGTGCCCTTCGGCTCGCCCGCCTCGTACTCCACCTCGCCCATCTGGTCCATCATGATGAACGGGTCGAGGTACTTGTAGTTGATCCCCGCGAAGGCCCGGCGCACCGGGAACCCTTCGCCCTCGAAGCCGGTCGGCGCCGTGGTCACGGCGAGCACGGGGCGCGGCGTCGCGCCGGTCGGCGCCACCACTCGGGGCAGGGTCAGCGGGTTCTCGACAGTCACTGCAGGCATGGTCGGTACCTCCTCGTTCACTCACTTTAGTTGAACGTAGAACTTTCTGCCACCTGGAACGAGCGAAGCCCGGAGGGAATTCCCTCCGGGCTCCAGGGGTGGCTTGAAGCGATCTACGGCCTACGAGTGGCGCCCCAAAGGGGCGCGGGGAACTGCGCGACCGGCCACGACGGCCCCGCGCCCGAAAATCGACGGGTCCACGAGGCCGAAGGCCGAGCAGCAGGAGATGCCGGCGGCCCAGGGGCCAGGTCAGCCGTACATACGGCGCATCGCGAAGTCGACCATCTGCTCCACGGCCTTCGCGTCGAAGACCATGCGGTGCTCGCCCTCCATGTCCAGGACGAAGCCGTACCCGGTCGGGAGCAGGTCGATGACCTCCGCGCCGGTGATGACGAAGTACTTGGAGTCCTTCCCCGCGTACCTGCGCAGCTCCTTGAGGGAGGTGAACATCGGGATCACGGGCTGCTGCGTGTTGTGCAGGGCGAGGAAGCCGGGGTTGTCGCCGCGCGGGCAGTAGACCTTCGACGTGGCGAAGATCTGCTGGAAGTCCTCGGCGGACATCGACCCCGTCGTGAAGGCCCGCACGGCGTCCGCGAGGGACGGCGGGGAGGGCTCGGGGTAGAGCGGAGGCTGCTGGCCGTAGCCACCGCCGGGCATGCCCTGCATCTGCTGCGGCGGCGGCTGCGCGCCCGGCGGGGCGTACTGCTGCTGGGCGCCGGGATTCTGGTCGTAGCCGTACATGCGCGTAAGCGTACTGAGTCACGGACATCACAGATGGCCGCTCAGGGGTTGCGCCTTATTACCGGCGGGTAGCATCATCGTAGCTACTTGCTGGTATTCATCCACTTTCCTGCTTACGGAGCCTTCGCCATGGGCCACTACAAGTCGAATCTCCGCGACATCGAGTTCAACCTCTTCGAGGTGCTCGGCCGCGACAAGCTGTACGGCACCGGCCCGTTCGCGGAGATGGACGTCGACACCGCCAAGAGCATCCTCGACGAGCTCCGCCGCCTCGCGGAGAACGAGCTGGCCGAGTCCTTCGAGGACGCCGACCGCAACCCGCCGGTCTTCGACCCGGCGACCAACACCGCCCCGGTGCCCGCCTCGTTCAAGAAGAGCTACCAGGCCTTCATGGACTCCGAGTACTGGCGCCTCGGCCTGCCCGAGGAGATCGGCGGCACGACCTCCCCGCGCTCCCTGATCTGGGCGTACGCGGAGCTCCTGCTCGGCTCGAACCCGGCCGTATGGATGTACTCGTCCGGCCCCGCGTTCGCGGGCATCCTGCACGCCGAGGGCAACGAGGCGCAGAAGAAGATCGCGCAGATCGCCGTCGAGAAGCAGTGGGGCTCGACGATGGTCCTGACCGAGCCGGACGCCGGTTCGGACGTGGGCGCGGGCCGCACCAAGGCCGTGCAGCAGGAGGACGGCTCCTGGCACATCGAGGGCGTGAAGCGCTTCATCACGTCCGGCGAGCACGACATGTCGGAGAACATCCTCCACTACGTCCTCGCCCGCCCCGAGGGCGCGGGCCCCGGCACCAAGGGCCTCTCCCTCTTCCTCGTACCGAAGTACGAGTTCGACTGGGAGACCGGCGAGCTGGGCGAGCGCAACGGCGTCTACGCCACGAACGTCGAGCACAAGATGGGCCTCAAGGCCTCCAACACCTGCGAGATGACCTTCGGCGACCAGCACCCCGCCAAGGGCTGGCTGATCGGCGACAAGCACGACGGCATCCGCCAGATGTTCATGATCATCGAGTTCGCCCGCATGATGGTCGGCACGAAGGCCATCGCGACGCTCTCGACGGGCTACCTGAACGCCCTGGAGTACGCCAAGGAGCGCGTGCAGGGCCCGGACCTGGCCCAGTTCATGGACAAGACCGCGCCGAAGGTGACGATCACTCACCACCCGGACGTGCGCCGCTCCCTGATGACGCAGAAGGCGTACGCGGAGGGCATGCGCGCCCTGGTCCTGCACACCGCGGCCGTCCAGGACGAGATCCAGGTCAAGGAGGCGGCGGGCGAGGACGCGTCGGCGCTGATCGCCCTGAACGACCTGCTCCTGCCCATCGTGAAGGGCTACGGCTCCGAGAAGTCGTACGAACTCCTCGCGCAGTCGCTCCAGACGTTCGGCGGCTCCGGGTACCTCCAGGAGTACCCGATCGAGCAGTACATCCGGGACGCCAAGATCGACACCCTCTACGAGGGCACGACCGCGATCCAGGGCCAGGACTACTTCTTCCGGAAGATCGTCCGCAACCAGGGCGCCGCGCTGAACGGCCTCGCCGAGGAGATCAAGAAGTTCCTCGCGGTCGGCACGGGCGGCGAGACCCTGGCCGGTGCCCGCGAGGAGCTGGCCAAGGCCGCCGTCGAGCTGGAGGCCATCGTCGGCGTCATGCTGACCGACCTCGCGGCCACGGAGCAGGACGTCAAGTCCATCTACAAGGTGGGCCTCAACACGACCCGCCTCCTGATGGCCTCGGGCGACGTCGTCGTCGGCTACCTGCTGCTGCGCGGTGCCGCGGTCGCCGCCGAGAAGCTGGAGACGGCCTCCGCGAAGGACAAGGCCTTCTACGAGGGCAAGATCGCCGCCGCCAAGTTCTTCGCCGCGAACGTCCTGCCGGGCGTCGCCACCGAGCGGAAGCTCGCCGAGGGCGTGGAGCTGGACCTGATGGAGCTGGACGAGGCGGCGTTCTAGTCCGGACGCCCCCGACGAACCACGAGGGCCCCCTGACGCACCACGAGGGCCCCTGCCGCACCACAAGGGGCTCCGACACCACTACAACGGGCTCTGAGACCACCACGAGGGGCCCTGGCACCACCACGACGGCCCGCCCCGCACCGGGGCGGGCCGTCGCGCGTCGGCCACCCGGGGTCGGGACCCGCACCACCGGTTGAAAGCGGTGGCTAGGCTGGCTGGCATGCGCACACCCTCCGGGCCCTTCGACCGTGGCCACACCGAAGACCTCATGACCTTCCTCGCGGCGAGCCCCACGCCGTACCACGCCGTGGCGAGCGCCGCCGAGCGGCTGGAGAAGGCCGGTTTCCGGCAGGTCGAGGAGACCGAAGCCTGGGACGGCACAAGCGGCGGAAAGTACGTCCTGCGGGGCGGCGCCATCGTCGCCTGGTACGTGCCGGAGAACGCCGCCGCGCACACCCCCTTCCGCATCGTCGGCGCCCACACCGACTCCCCCAACCTGCGTGTGAAGCCGCAGCCCGACGCCGGCGCCCACGGCTGGCGCCAGGTCGCCGTCGAGATCTACGGCGGCCCGCTCCTCAACTCCTGGCTCGACCGGGACCTCGGCCTCGCCGGACGCCTCTCCCTGCGCGACGGCACCACCCGGCTCGTGAACATCGACCGGCCGCTGCTGCGCGTGCCCCAACTCGCCATCCACATGGACCGGTCGGTGCACACCGAGGGCCTCAAGCTCGACAAGCAGAAGCACATGCAGCCCATCTGGGGGCTCGGCGACGACGTCCACGAGGGCGACCTGATCCGCTTCCTGGAGGACGAGACCGGGCTCGGCGAGGGCGACGTCACCGGCTGGGACCTCATGACGTACGCCGTCGAGGCGCCCGCCTTCCTCGGCCGCGACCGCGAACTGCTCGCGGGCCCCCGCATGGACAACCTCCTGTCCGTGCACTCCGCGACGGCCGCCCTCACCGCCGTCGCCGGCCAGGAAGAGCTGCCGTACATCCCCGTCCTCGCCGCCTTCGACCACGAGGAGAACGGCTCGCAGTCCGACACCGGCGCCGACGGCCCGCTGCTCGGCAGCGTCCTGGAGCGGTCCGTGTTCGCACGCGGCGGTTCGTACGAGGACCGGGCGCGGGCCTTCGCCGGAACCGTCTGCCTCTCCTCCGACACCGGCCACGCCGTGCACCCCAACTACGCCGAGCGGCACGACCCGACGCACCACCCGCGCGCCAACGGCGGCCCGATCCTCAAGGTGAACGTCAACAACCGCTACGCCACGGACGGTTCGGGACGCGCGGTGTTCGCCGCCGCCTGCGAGAAGGCGGGCGTCCCCTTCCAGTCGTTCGTCTCCAACAACGCGATGCCGTGCGGCACCACCATCGGCCCGATCACCGCCGCCCGGCACGGCATCAAGACCGTCGACATCGGCGTCGCGATCCTGTCCATGCACAGCGTGCGCGAACTGTGCGGCGCCGACGACCCGCACATGCTGGCCAACGCGTTGGTGGCGTTCCTGGAGGGCTGAGCTCCGAATGTCTGTGTGGCTGCGAGGGTCCCGGGTACACGGTGACTTCGTAGCCACTACAGCAGGGAGGCGGTCCTCATGGGCCTGGGCGGATGCATCATCCTCATCGCCGCGGGTGCCATCCTCACGTTCGCGACCGACTGGGAGATGGAGGGGGTCAACCTCACCGTCGCCGGAGTCATCATGATGGCCGTGGGACTCATCGGTGTCGCCGTCTTCACCAGCATCGCCCGACGCAGGAGGGCAGTGGTCCCGCCGGCCACACAGACAACGGTCGTCGACCCGGACGGCCAGCCGCGCGGCTACTGACCGAGCCCGGGGACCGCGGCGAAGCCGCGGTTTCGGGGGCGCGGCGGGGACCGCGGTTACAAGGGTCGCGGCGGAGCCGCGCTCTTAGGGGCGCGGGGAACTGCGCGACCAGCCACAACGCACCTGCGGCCGCAGAGACCATCCCAGCCCCCGGGACGGTGGGCGCACCCGGAACTCAGGGACGAGGCGGCACCGCCTGCCCCAGCAGGCGATCCTTGAGCGCCGGAAACTGCTCCCGCGTAGCCCAGACCTTCCCGGGGTCGAGGTCGACGGTGAGGACCTCCTCACCACCCCCCGCCTCGGCGAGCACCTCACCCCACGGGTCCACGACAACACTGTGCCCCGCCTGCGGAACCCCCGCATGCGCCCCACCGGTCCCGCACGCCAGGACGTACACCTGGTCCTCGACCGCCCGCGCCCGCGCGAACAGCAGCCAGTGCTCCCGCCGCCGCTCCGGCCACCCCGCGGGCACCACGAACATCTCGGCGCCCGCGTCGACGAGCCCCCGGAACAGCTCGGGAAAGCGCAGGTCATAGCAGGTCGCGAGGCCAAACGTCGCGTCCGGCGTGCGGAACGTCGTCAACTCGGAGCCGGCCGCCATCATGACGGCCTCGCCCTTGTCGAAGCCGAAGCGGTGGATCTTCCGGTAGGCGGCGACGAGTTCACCGGCAGGGGAGAAGACGAGCGAGGTGTTGTAGAGGGGTCCCTCAGGGTCCCGCTCGGGGATCGACCCCGCGTGCAGCCACACGCCCGCGTCGCTCGCCGCCTTCGACATGGCCTCGTACGTCGGGCCTTCCAGCGGCTCGGCCTCGCTCGCGAAGGACTCGTACGCGAAGGCGCCCGTGGTCCACAGTTCGGGGAGAACGACCAGATCCGAGCCATCCCGGCCGCTCACCTCGCGTACCAGCGAAGCGACGCGCGACCGGCGGGTCTTGACCGGTTCGTCCTCGTCTACGGCGATCTGGATGAGGGAGGCGCGCACACTACCACCGTCCTGGCATTCGAGCCGTCAACGCGGGCCTACGATCGTCACACGAAAGCACTGCCGGGGTGCCTGAAGGCAGCGTAACTTAACGTCTCAGACACCCACCGCCCGCGTACAACCGCAAGGGGTCCCGTGAGTCTCCATCCCAGCCTGCAGAACTACGCCGATGCCTGGACGCATTCCGTGGAAGCGATATCCGAGCTGGTGTCGCCCCTCGCCGAGGGGGAGTGGAACTGGGCCACCCCCTGCCCCGGCTGGTCGGTGCGCGACATCGTCTCCCACGTCATCGGCCTCGACTGCGAGATGCTGGGCGATCCGCGCCCGATCCACACCCTGCCCCGGGACCTGTACCACGTGCAGACCGAGAACCAGCGGTACATGGAGATGCAGGTCGACGTGCGGCGCCACCACACCGCGCCGGAGATGACCTCCGAGCTGGAGTACACGATCATCCGCCGCACGCGGCAGCTGCGGAACGAGTCGCGGGACCCGAGCACCAAGATCCGCGGCCCGCTCGGCTCGGAGCAGACCCTCGAAATGGCCATGCGGCTGCGGGCGTTCGACGTGTGGGTGCACGAGCAGGACCTCCGTACGACGCTGCGCAAGCCCGGCAACCTCGACTCCCCGGGGGCGTACGTCGCCCGTGACCTGCTCCTCCAGGGCCTCCCGAAGGTCGTCGCCGCGAAGGCGGGCGCCCCCGCGAGCTCGGCGGTCGTGTTCGACGTGAGCGGCCCCGTCGAGTTCCTGCGCACGGTCCGCCTCGACGCCGACGGCAAGGGCACCGTCGACGGCGCCCCCTCGCTGGGCCCGCTCGCCACCTTCGCCCTCGACTGGGAGACGTACTTCAGGCTCGCGTGCGGCCGCGTGACGTACGCGGCGGTCGCGGACCGCGTCAAGATCGAGGGCGACCACGAACTGGCCGAGGCGGTCCTGCGCAACTTCGCGGTGACACCGTGACACCGTGACACCGTGACGCACAGGGCTCACACCGGCACGTGCACCGCCTCGACCCGGCTGGAGACCAGCCGCTCCCGCTCCCTGCGCACCGCCCGCGACTTGAGCCGCAGGATCTGGCAGAGCCCCACCGCTTCGAGCACGAACACCGCGGAGAACGCGATCCGGTAGTTGTCGCCGGTCGCGTCGAGCAGCACGCCGATGGCGAGCAGCGTCGTCATGGAGGCGACGAAGCCGCCCATGTTGGTGATGCCGGATGCCGTGCCCTGCCGCTCCGGCGGGTTGGCGGGCCGCGCGAAGTCGAAGCCGATCATGGAGGCGGGGCCGCAGGCGCCGAGGACCGTGCACAACACGATCAGCAGCCACATCGGCGCGTGGTCCCCGGGGTAGGCCAGCGTGGCCGCCCAGGCCGCGGCCGTCGACCCGATGGTGCCGAGCGCCAGCGGGAGGCGCGCGGCGTGGTGCCGGGCCACGATCTGGCCGTAGACGAGGCCGATGGCCATGTTGGACAGCACGACGAGCGTGAGCAGTTCACCGGCCGCCGCCCGGGACAGGCCCTGCGCCTCGACGAGGAAGGGCAGGCCCCACAGCAGCAGGAACACCATCGCGGGGAACTGCGTGGTGAAGTGCACCCACAGGCCGAGCCGGGTGCCGGGCTCCCGCCAGGACAGGGCGATCTGCTCGCGCACGAAGGCCGCGCCGGTGTGCGTGACCGGCTCCGGCTCGTGGCCCTCGGGGTGGTCCTTCAGGAACAGCGACATGAGGACGAGGACGACGACACCGCAGAGCGCGCTGCCGGCGAAGGCGGCGGTCCAGCCGACGGAGTGAAGGAGCCGGGCCAGGACGAGGGTCGAGACGAGGTTGCCCGCCATGCCGACGAGGCCCGCGAGCTGGGCGACCAGCGGGCCGCGCCGGGCCGGGAACCAGCGCGTGCCGAGCCGCAGGACGCTGATGAAGGTCAGCGCGTCACCGCAGCCGAGCAGGGCGCGGGACGCGAGCGCCATCGCGTACGAGGGGGAGAACGCGAAGCCGAGCTGGCCGACCGTGAAGAGGACCACGCCGATGGTCAGCACCTTCTTGGTGCCGAGCCGGTCGACCATCAGGCCGACGGGTATCTGCATGCCCGCGTAGACGAGCAGCTGGAGTATGGAGAAGGTCGACAGCGCGGACGCGTTGACGTGGAAGCGGTCCGCCGCGTCGAGCCCGGCGACGCCGAGCGAGGTGCGGAAGATGACGGCGACGAAGTAGACGGCGACGCCGATGGACCAGACGAGGACGGCCTTCCTGCCGCCGAGGGGGGCCCGCCCAGCTCCTGCGGAGCTCGCGGAAGGGTCGCCGGGAAGGGGCTCGGGGGCGGCGGCGGAGCTCATCGGACCTCGCCCCGCGCCAGGTTCTGGAACCAGCCGACGTGCCGGGTGACCACGGCGACCGCCGCCTCCGCGTCGCCGCGGCGCAGCGCGTCGAGGATCTCCTCGTGCTCGGCGAGGGTCTTCGCGATCCGGTCGGGGTGCGAGTGCATCACGGCGACGCCCATCCGCAGCTGCCGGTCCCGCAGCTGGTCGTAGAGGCGCGACAGGATGTCGTTGCCGCCGCTGCGGACGATCTCCGCGTGGAAGCACCGGTCGGTGACGGCTGCCTCGGCGAGCTCTCCGGCGGCGGCCTGTGCGCGCTGCCGGGCCAGGAGCTCCTCCAGGCGGGCGATCAGACCCGCGGGGGCGGGCACCGCCTTGCGCACCGAGTGCGTCTCGACGAGCAGCCGCGTCTCGACGACGTCCGCGATCTCCTGGGCGGAGACGGGCAGGACGAGGGCGCCCTTCTTCGGGTAGAGCCGCAGCAGCCCCTCCACCTCCAGCTTCAGGAGCGCCTCGCGCACCGGGGTGCGGGAGACCCCGACGGCCTCGGCGAGCTCGCCCTCGGTGAGGAGCGTGCCGCCCTCGTAACGGCGTTCGAGGACGGCCTGCTTGACGTGCGTGTAGACCCGCTCGGCGGCGGGCGGGGGCTTGATGGGGGTGACGGAGGTCAGAGGGGTGATCGCGGCGGCTGGCATGCGCACAGCATAGATACAACAGGTATACGCCGGAATCCCCCGTCCATATGGCGGGCACCCGTCCCGGAATTCACAGGCGATTCAGCACATCCATCCGGCCTTCTCAGTCGTCTACTGAGTGAGCGGCACCTTCATGCAGCCGCAGCCCTAGGGCATTTGGAGTACTTGACTTGATTACCGGCATTACGGGCGTACGTCGCGCATCAGCCGTCCTCGTCACCGCGAGCGCGGTACTGGCCGGCGGCGCCCTCACCACCCCGGCCCACGCGGCCGCACCCCCGAAGCCGTCCATCGTCGCCAAGGGCGGCTACGTGATGAACAACGGCAACGGGAAGACCCTTTACACCAAGTCCGCCGACACCCGTCGCTCGACCGGCTCGACGACGAAGATCATGACGGCGCGCGTGGTGCTCGGCCAGCGGAACCTCAACCTGGATTCCAAGGTCAAGATCCAGAAGGAGTACAGCGACTACATCGTCCGCAACAACTACGCCTCGTCGGCCCGCCTGATCGTCGGCGACAAGGTCACCGTCCGCCAGCTCCTGTACGGGCTGATGCTGCCGTCCGGCTGCGACGCCGCCTACGCGCTCGCGGACAAGTTCGGCAAGGGCACCACCCGCGCCAAGCGCGTGAAGAACTTCATCGGCCAGATGAACTCGACGGCCAAGACCCTCGGCCTGCGCAACACGCACTTCGACTCGTTCGACGGCATCGGGCACGGTGCGAACTACTCGACGCCGCGCGACCTGACGAAACTCGCGAGCAACGCGATGAAGTACTCCACGTTCCGCACGGTCGTGAAGACGAAGTCGACCACGCAGAAGGTCACCACGAAGTCCGGTGGCTACCGCAACATGTCGTGGTCGAACACGAACAACCTCCTCGGCTCCTACCGCGGCACCATCGGCGTGAAGACGGGCTCCGGCCCGGAGGCGAAGTACTGCCTCGTCTTCGCGGCGACCCGCAACGGCAAGACGGTCGTCGGCACGGTCCTGACCTCTTCCTCGCTGAACAACCGCACCAAGGACGCGAAGAAGCTCCTGGACTACGGCTTCAAGGTGGCGTGACGCCCCGCGACACATGAAGGGGGCCTGCCGCGACGCACGCGGCAGGCCCCCTCCCGTATGTGCCTACGCCCAGGTCATGAGCCGCTTCGGCTGCTCAAGGACCGCTGCCACGTCGGCGAGCACCTTGGAGCCGAGCTCCCCGTCCACCAGGCGGTGGTCGAAGGCCAGCGCGAGCGTCGTCACCTGGCGGGGCTTGACCTTGCCCTTGTGGACCCACGGCTGGAGCTTGATCGCGCCGACCGCGAGGATCGCGGACTCGCCGGGGTTCAGGATCGGCGTGCCCGTGTCGACGCCGAAGACGCCGACGTTCGTGATCGTCACCGTGCCGCCCTGCATGGCCGCGGGCGAGGTCTTGCCCGAACGCGCCGTGGAGACCAGCTCGCCGAGCGCCTCGGCCAGTTCCGGCAGGGTCTTCGCGTGCGCGTCCTTGATGTTCGGCACGATCAGACCGCGCGGGGTGGCCGCGGCGATGCCCAGGTTCACATAGTGCTTCTGGACGATCTCCTGGTTGGCCTCGTCCCAGGCGGCGTTGATGTCCGGGTTCCGCCTGATCGCTACCAGCAGGGCCTTGGCGATGAGCAGCAGCGGATTGACCCGCAGGCCGTCGAACGCCTTGTCCTGCTTCAACTCCTCGACCAGCTTCATCGTCCGCGTCACGTCGACCGTCACGAACTCCGTGACGTGCGGCGCCGTGAACGCCGACTCGACCATCGCCTGCGCGGTGACCTTGCGGACGCCCTTGACCGGGATCCGGGTCTCGCGGGCGTCGCCGCTCACCGCGCGCGCCGGGGCCGGGGCGGGGGCCTCGGTGGCCCGCGGTGCGGGCGCCTCGGGCTGCCGCGGGGCGGGTGCTTCGGCCGGGGCCGGGGCCACCGCCGCGTGCACGTCCTCGCGGGTGATGATCCCGTCGGGCCCGGACGGCGTGACCGTCGCGAGGTCCACGCCGAGGTCCTTGGCGAGCTTGCGGACCGGCGGCTTGGCGAGCGGCCGGGCACCGCCGTGCCCGTTCACGGCCTGCTGCTGCGCCTCCGGCCGCGGAGCCGGCGCCGGCTCCGCGACAGGAGCGGCGGGGGCAGCGGCAGCGGGCGCAGCGGTGGTCTCGGTCCTCCGCGCGCGCCGCTTCGTCGAGGACTCGGCGACCCCGTACCCCACGAGGACGGGCTTGCGGCCCTCCGGAGCCTTGGCCTCGGCCTCGGGGGCGGGCGCGGTTGCCGGCTCGGCCTGGGGCGCGGCCTCAGCCACCGGCGCCCCGGAGGCACCCGCACCGCCCGACACGTCCACCGCGATGATCACCTGGCCGACGTCGACCGTGGTGCCCTCCGGGAACCGGAGCTCGCGTACGACACCGTTGAACGGGATGGGGAGCTCGACCGCGGCCTTGGCCGTCTCGACCTCGCACACCACCTGGCCGTCGGTGACGGTGTCGCCCACCGCCACGTACCACTTGAGGATCTCCGCCTCGGTGAGTCCCTCGCCCACGTCGGGCATCTTGAACTCGGCAAGAGCAGCGTCTGTCATCGTCGTCACGACCCTCTCCCCTCAGTACGCCAGCGAGCGGTCGACGGCGTCGAGCACCCGGTCGAGGCCCGGCAGGTACTCCTCCTCCAGGCGCGCCGGCGGGTACGGGGCGTGATAGCCGCCGACCCGCAGCACGGGCGCCTCCAGGTGGTAGAAGCACCGCTCGGTGATGCGTGCCGCGATCTCCGCGCCCGTGCCCAGGAAGACCGGGGCCTCGTGCACGACGACGAGCCGCCGCGTCCTCTCGACCGAGGTCTGCACGGCGTCGAAGTCGATCGGCGACATGGAGCGCAGGTCCAGGACCTCCAGGGACTTGCCCTCCTCCTCGGCGGCCGCGGCCGCCTCCAGGCAGACCTTGACCATCGGGCCGTACGCGGCGAGCGTGAGGTCGCTGCCCTCGCGGGCGACGACGGCCTTGTGCAGGGGCCCGGGGATGGCGTCCTTGTCGACCTCGCTCTTGTCCCAGTACCGCCGCTTCGGCTCGAAGAAGATCACCGGGTCGTCGCTCTGGATGGCCTGCTGCATCATCCAGTAGGCGTCCGCCGAGTTCGAAGGGGAGACCACCTTCAGGCCCGCCACGTGCGCGAAGAGCGCCTCGGGCGACTCGCTGTGGTGCTCGACCGCGCCGATCCCGCCGCCGTACGGAATGCGGATGACGACCGGCATCTTGATCTTGCCGAGCGCGCGGGCGTGCATCTTCGCGAGCTGCGTGACGATCTGGTCGTACGCCGGGAAGACGAAGCCGTCGAACTGGATCTCCACCACCGGGCGGTACCCGCGCAGGGCGAGGCCGATGGCGGTGCCGACGATGCCGGACTCGGCGAGCGGGGTGTCGATGACCCGCTCCTCGCCGAAGTCCTTCTGAAGCCCGTCCGTGACGCGGAAGACGCCGCCGAGCTTGCCTACGTCCTCACCCATGATGAGGACCTTGGGGTCGTTCTCCAGCGCGGTGCGCAGCGATTCGTTGATCGCCTTGGCGATGGGAAGTTTCTGGACAGCCATGGTTACTTGCCCTCCCCGCCCGCGGGGGCGTCCGCGAACGACGCCTGGTAGGCGGCGAACTGGGCGCGCTCCTCGTCGACGAGCGCGTGCCCGTCCGCGTAGACATTCTCGAAGATCGCCATCAGATCCGGATCCGGCATCGCCCGCACCACCTCTCGCACTCGCTTGCCCAACGCTTCGCTCTCGTCGTCGAGTTCCGCGAAAAATCCCTCATCCGCGTGACCTTCGGACTCCAGGTAGGCCCGCAGCCGCAGGATCGGGTCCTTGGCCTCCCAGGCCACCCGCTCGTCGTCGTTGCGGTACTTGCTCGGGTCGTCGGACGTGGTGTGCGCGCCCATGCGGTAGGTGAACGCCTCGATGAGCGCCGGGCCCTCGCCCGCGCGCGCCCGCTCCAGCGCCCACTTGGTGACCGCGAGACAGGCCAGGACGTCGTTGCCGTCGACCCGTACACCGGGGAAGCCGTAGCCCTGCGCGCGCTGGTAGAGCGGCACCCGGGTCTGCTTCTCGGTGGGCTCGGAGATCGCCCACTGGTTGTTCTGGCAGAAGAACACGACCGGGGCGTTGTAGACCGCGGAGAAGGTGAACGATTCGGCCACGTCGCCCTGGCTGGAAGCGCCGTCTCCGAAGTACGCGATCACGGCCGAGTCCGCGCCGTCCTTGGCCACGCCCATCGCGTAGCCGGTGGCGTGCAGGGTCTGCGAGCCGATGACGATCGTGTACAGGTGGAAATTGTTGCTGTTCGGGTCCCAGCCGCCGTTGTTGACGCCGCGGAACATGCCGAGCAGGTTCGTCGGGTCGACGCCGCGGCACCAGGCGACACCGTGCTCGCGGTACGTGGGGAACACGTAGTCGTCGTCGCGGGTGGCACGGCCTGAGCCGATCTGGGCGGCCTCCTGGCCGAGCAGCGAGGCCCACAGGCCCAGCTCGCCCTGGCGCTGGAGGGCCGTGGCCTCGGCGTCGAAGCGGCGGGTGAGGACCATGTCGCGGTAGAGCCCGCGCAGCTCCTCGGCGGTGATGTCCGCGACGTACGCGTCGTACACCGCGTTCTTCGCGTTCTTGACCCGCTTGCCCTCGGGCGTCAGCAGCTGTACGAGCTCGGGCTCCGTGCTTTTCTGCGGCGCGGGCTTCTTGGCGCTCGCGCGCTTGCCGACGCCCGTACTGCTGCGGCGCGGTTTGCGCGCGGCGGTGCTCTCCACGGTCACGTGTGCTCCTCCGTCGGTCCGGCTCCCGGGGTTACCGGGTGGGCCAGTGCGGCTCGCCTGGTCCGTGCCCGCGCACGGGGTGGGTGCGACTCAGCCGGGAAACAGGCGTGACAGGTGCCCCGGCGAGCGCCCTGCACAATGCACGTTACCCAGTGCTTCCCATTTCTGTGAAACCCCATCTGACCTGCGAATTTACTCGGAAATCCAAGTATCCGAATGCTCGGATTTCCGAGTACACCGAGAAAAGGGGGAACACTTACTGGTCACAGCACTGATCACAGCCTGGCAGGGGGCCGGAACACCGGCACGTTATCCCGCCCACCCCGGGCATTGGAAGGGTTCCGCCCGGGCACCCGAAGAGATCGTGTGTGAGACTGGCTCCGTGCGCGAAGACGGAAAAATTACGGTTTTTCTCCTCGACGACCATGAAGTGGTCCGGCGTGGAGTCCATGAGCTGCTCTCCGTGGAGTCCGACATCGAGGTCGTCGGCGAAGCCGGCACCGCGGCAGACGCCCTGGTCAGGATCCCCGCGACCCGGCCCGACGTGGCCGTGCTCGACGTGCGCCTGCCGGACGGCAGCGGTGTGGAGGTGTGCCGCGAGATCCGCTCGCAGAACGAGGACATCAAGTGCCTGATGCTCACCTCGTTCGCCGACGACGAGGCCCTCTTCGACGCGATCATGGCCGGTGCCTCCGGATATGTCCTCAAGGCCATCCGCGGCAATGAGCTCCTCACCGCCGTGCGGGACGTCGCCGCCGGCAAGTCCCTGCTCGACCCCGTCGCCACGGCCCGGGTCCTGGAGCGGCTGCGCGACGGCAACAACGCCAAGGGTGACGACCGGCTCGCCAACCTCACCGAGCAGGAGCGGAAGATCCTCGACCTGATCGGCGAGGGCCTGACCAACCGCGTGATCGGCGAGCGGCTGCACCTGGCCGAGAAGACGATCAAGAATTACGTCTCCAGCCTGCTCTCCAAGCTGGGCATGGAGCGGCGCTCCCAGGCGGCCGCGTATGTGGCGCGCATGCAGGCGGAGAAGCAGCACTAGGCGGCACCGGAGCTTGTCCGGAGTGCCTGCAAAGCGGATCGGGCCCCGGCTGTCGAGGGACTTACGTCCCGGTTCGCTGAGGGCGGGATCCCCTTTTGCGGCGCCCTGTCCATGAACCATGGTGGTGGCATGCCCACCGACGACCAGCTCGCCCTGGAACTGCTCGGCCGCACCGACTACGGCCGGGTGGCGACCAGCATGCGCGCGCTGCCCTTCCTCGCGGCGTGCCGGCACATCGTGGTGGACCGGAAGGTCCTGCTCCGAATGCACCGGGGATACGGCTACCACCAGGCGTGCGTCGGCAGCGTCGTCGCGTACGGCGCGGACAACCTCAACGTGACGACCGTGCGCGACCTCCGCTGGACCGTGCAGCTCGTCGGCCTCTGCGAGGCGGTCGAGCCGGCCCCGGCGGACATCGAGCTCTTCGGCCGCGGGCCGCGCTTCGTGGACGGCGAGCCCTTCGACCCGGTCTACCTGCGCATCGAGCCGCAGTTCTGCACGGTCCACACCCTGCGGGCGGGCGAGGACCGGCACCTTCAGTACCTGCCGTAGGCCCGCTGCCCGCAGCCGCGGGAGGAGCGGTCAGAGACCGCCGCCGTGGGAGGAGCGGTCAGAGACCGCCGCCCCCGTTGTCTCCCCCGCCGTTCTCGGCGCCCTCGTCGTCGCCGTCCGGAGGCGTCGGGTCCTGGGTGGGCGGGGTCGGGTCCTGGGTGGGCGTCGTCGGGTCCTCGGTGGGCTGCGTCGGATCCTGGGTGGGCTGCGTCGGGTCGTCGGTCGGCCGGGACGGGTTGCCCGTGGGACCGGTCGGATTGGTCGGCTGGTTCGTCGGCGGGTCGTAGTCCGTCTCGCCGCCGGTGCCCGTGCCCGGATCCGCCGTCTCGTCCGACGTCTCCTCGTCCGCGCTCTTGCTCGGCTCCTTCGACTGCGACTGCTTCGTCGCGGGAGTCTTCGGCGGGTCCTTCTTCTCCTTGTTGTCGGTCGCGCTCAGCGCGACCGCGACACCCACCGCGATCGCGATGATCGCGAGCACGGCGAAGAGCAGCATCTTGCCGCGGCCGCCGCCCCTGCCGCCGCGCGGCCCGCCCTCGAAGCCGCCGTCATCGCCCGGCGGACGCAGCATGGGGCTCGGGATCTGCGCGGTCCCGGAGTCCGGGTGCGCCATCGCGGTGGTGCCCGCGACGCCCATGGCGGTGGTGTGGCCGCCCTCGTGCGCCTCGACGGGGCCGGTGTTCCAGGTGCCCGTGTGGCTGCCCTGCTCGCTCAGCATCTGCAAGCCGTACTGGACGAGGCCGCGCATCTCCTCGGCGGTCTGGAACCGGTCGTCCGGGTCCTTCGCGAGGGAGCGCATGACGAGCCCGTCCAGCTCCGGGGGCGCCGCGTCCGAGACCTCGGACGGCGGCACGGCCTGGTCCTGGACGTGCTGGTAGACCACGGAGAGCGGCGTCTCACCGGTGAACGGGGGGCGCAGCGCGAGCAGTTCGTAGAGCAGACAGCCGGTCGCGTACAGGTCGGACCGGTGGTCGACGGCCTTGCCGAGCGCCTGCTCGGGCGACAGGTACTGCGGCGTGCCCATGACCATGCCGGTCTGCGTCATCGTCGACTGCGCGCCGTGCAGGGCGCGCGCGATGCCGAAGTCCATCACCTTCACCGCGCCGGTGTTGGTGATGATCACGTTCGCGGGCTTGATGTCGCGGTGCACGATGCCGTGCTGGTGCGAATACGCCAGCGCCTCCAAGACGCCCGACACGATGATCAGGGCCTGTTCCGGACCCGGCGCCTCCGCGTTGAGCAGCAGGTCGCGGATGGTCCGTCCCTCGACGATCTCCATGACGATGTACGGGACGACGCTCGGCCCGACGACGTCTTCACCGGAGTCGTACACCGCGACCACGGCGTGGTGGTTGAGACCGGCGACGGACTGCGCCTCACGCGTGAAACGGGCCTTGGAGACAGGGTCCTCGGCGAGGTCGGAGCGGAGCAGCTTGACCGCGACCGTACGCCCGAGACGTACGTCTTCGGCGGCGAAGACCTCGGCCATGCCGCCCCGGCCGAGTCTGTGCGTCAGCCGATATCGGCCGTCACCCACAAGCCCGCCGTTGCCCCACAATTCAGGCGCGTCTGACATACCGCCGCCAGTCGCCTCGGGGTCGGACGGGCCCTGAGCGCGCTGCGTCTGTGCCATCAGTCCTCGCCGTCGTTTCTGGTCGTGGTACTTGGTACTGAGTACGTCGCGGTACGGGGTACTCCGACGGGCCACGCTACAGCCTTCGCGCCACCCGCCGGTTCGAGGTGGACCGGACATCAAAGCCGTCCCGGGGTCCCACGCGCAAACTTGTAACGCTTCCGAGACGCTTCTTGCGCGTACGGTCACGGAACGGGCACCGAGCTTGACGCGTCATCGTCCTCGGGCAGACTTGGCCTGGAATAGCGGTTATCGATCACCAGCCGCGGAGCCGTCCGGCGGCCGCGCCAATGGGGGACGCACGAGATGAGCAGCCAGGACGGCGCACAGGGGCGGTACGCGGGGCGTTCGCTGGCCGGTGGCCGCTACCAACTGCGCGATCTGCTCGGCGAGGGCGGCATGGCGTCGGTGCACCTCGCCTACGACACCGTGCTCGACCGGCAGGTCGCGATCAAGACGCTGCACACCGAGCTCGGTCGCGAACAGTCCTTCCGCGAGCGCTTCCGCCGCGAGGCCCAGTCGGTGGCGAAGCTCACTCACACGAACATCGTGTCGGTCTTCGACACGGGTGAGGACGATCTGGACGGCGCGACGATGCCGTACATCGTCATGGAGTACGTCGAGGGCAAGCCGCTCGGCTCCGTGCTCGACGCGTCCGTCACCCAGTTCGGCGCGATGCCGACCGACCAGGCGCTGAAGATCACCGCGGATGTCCTCGCGGCGCTGGAGATCAGCCACGAGATGGGCCTGGTCCACCGCGACATCAAGCCCGGCAACGTCATGATGACCAAGCGCAACGTCGTCAAGGTCATGGACTTCGGCATCGCCCGCGCCATGCAGTCCGGCGTCACCTCCATGACGCAGACCGGCATGGTCGTCGGCACCCCGCAGTACCTCTCGCCCGAGCAGGCCCTCGGCCGCGGCGTCGACGCGCGCTCCGACCTCTACTCGGTCGGCATCATGCTCTTCCAGCTCGTCACCGGACGGCTGCCGTTCGAGGCGGACTCACCACTCGCCATCGCGTACGCGCACGTCCAGGAGGAGCCGGTCACCCCCTCCTCGATCAACCGTGCCCTGCCGCCCGCGGTCGACGCGATCGTCGCCCGCGCGCTGAAGAAGAACCCGAACGAGCGTTTCCCGACCGCCGAGGCCATGCGCGACGAGTGCCTGCGCGTCGCCCAGTCCTTGCAGGCGGCGGCGCCCAGCATCGTGCCGGGCGCGCAGACGTCGAGCGGCGCGGGCGTCGGTTCCGCGGTCTTCCCGCCGGTCGACACCTCGATGCCGCAGCAGACCGGCGGCGTCCAGACGCCGTACCAGCCGGGCCCGGCACCGGGGCCCTACGGCCCGGCGACCCCCGCGCCCACGCCGGGCTACGGCTACCCGCAGCAGGGCGGCTACCAGACCCCGCCCCCCGCCAACGCGTACGCGCCGCAGCAGGGGGCGCACACCCCGCCGCCGTACAACATCTCGCCGCAGCCGGCCACGGCGACATCCCCGTCCTCGGGGTCCTCGGGGGGCTCGGGCGGTGGGAAGCGCAAGAACATGCCGGTGATCGTCGGCTCGATCGTCGTCGCACTCCTCGCCGTCGGAGGCCTGGTCACCGCGCTGTCGCTGAGCGGCGGCGACGACGGCGGCAAGGAGGCGACCGGCGACAAGTCGAAGCAGCCGGTGGCCGGGCACAAGGGGCCCAACCGGAACATGACGATGGAGACCGACGAGTGCTCTGAGCCCGACGTGGGCTACAACGACGAGGAAAAGATCAAGGTCCCGGACTTCACGTTCAAGGACTGGAAGTCCGTCCTGTCCTGCCTCCAGGCGGCCGGCTGGAGCTACGACAAGCGCAAGGTCGACGAGAACGCCTACGGCGAGGACACGGTCATGCGGCAGACCCCGAAGGAAGGCACGGAGGTCGACCCGAAGGGCCTGGAGATCCAGTTCGACGTCTCGACGGGCAACCCGGCATAGCGGGTTTCTGTTCTTTGCTTTCTACGCCGATCTTTGCTTTCTACCCCGAGGGGCTCGGTACGCGGGATGCGTACCGAGCCCCTCGGCGTAGCTGTGGTTGTGGCTGTAGCTGTGGTGTGGCTGTAGCTGTTCGGGGTGTGCGGGCCGTGTGAGCCTGCTGGACGTGCGGGCGGTCCGGCCGACTACAGGTACGGGCCTCCCGTGCGGCCCGCGATGCCGCCGCTCTCGTCCTCCTCCTCACCGCCGCCCACACCGGGCGGCAGCGCCCTGCGCATCTGCTCCAGCTGGGCCCGCGCCGCCATCTGCTGCGCGAACAGCGTCGTCTGGATCCCGTGGAAGAGGCCTTCCAGCCAGCCGACCAGCTGGGCCTGCGCGATCCGCAGCTCCGCGTCGCTCGGCGTCGCCTCCTCGGTGAAGGGCAGGGAGAGCCGCTCCAGCTCCTCGACCAGCTCGGGGGCGAGGCCGTCCTCGAGCTCCTTGACCGAGCTGGCGTGGATCTCCTTGAGGCGCACCCGGCTCGCCTCGTCGAGAGGAGCCGCCCGCACCTCCTCGAGCAGCTGCTTGATCATGCTGCCGATGCGCATCACCTTGGCCGGCTGTTCGACCATCTCCGTCACCGGGACCTCGCGGGATTCGTCGTCTCCGCCACCACCGAGAGCCATTCCGTCCTGGCCCACGACCAGGACCTGGGGGCTCTCCGGCGACCGTTCGTTCCTCGGCATCTCCATGCCGCCATTCTCTCGCACGCGTACATCACACATCCGTGGTGCCCCCGTACGGCACTGATCCACCCTCAGCCGCGGCGCAGCCGCAGACCGAGGAAGCCGAGGCCGAGGCCGATGAGGACCAGGCCGGCGCCGAGGGGCAGGACGCGGAGGTTCGGCAGGACGGGTCCGACGGGCGGCTGCCCCGTGGGCTCCCACGCGGAGTCCTGGTGCGCCGCCGGGGTCGGCATCGGCTGCTGCGGGGGCGGGGGGATCCGGGGCGGGCTGTACGGCCGGGGCGGCAGGTCGGGAGGGAGCGGCTGGGCCCGCCCGGGCCGCTCGCGGCCCTCACCGGGACGGCTCCCGGCGCGGGACGTCTCGTCTACGGAGGTGAGGGGGTGCCGGGGCGGGGCGTTCCTGGGCTGCGCGTTCTTGGGCGGGGCGTCGGCCGCGTAAGAGACGAGGCCCGGGAACGCCACCGCCAGGACCGCACAGAGCGCCGCGACGAGGAGGAGGGGGCGCTGGAGGAAAGGGCGACGGGGGAAGGGGCGACGGTTCGCCCAGGAAGCCTGCACCGAGCTGACCCCCTCCCGCTGCCGGGTCTCCGAGATCAGGGCCGGGCCGCCGAGATCAGGAAGGATCGGATCACTGCACCAGCATCAAGCGTCACATGGTGCAACGAATCCGGCATCTTGACCCGGCGACCCGGCGGTGGCCCGGCGGCACGGTGTCCCGCCAGGCCGGTGGGCTACCGCGTGAGCAGCACCTTGCCGATGTGGCTGCTCTCCTCCAGGACCCGGTGCGCGGCCGCCGCGTCACTCATGGGCACCGTCCGGTCGACGATGGGCCGCACATGCCCCCCGCCGATCAGCGGCCACACGTGCTCCCGCACCGCCGCGACGATGGAGGCCTTCTCGGCGGCCGGGCGCCCGCGCAGAGAGGTCGCGGTCACGGCACCCCTCTTGTTGAGGAGCGCGCCGATGTTCAGCTCGCCCTTGGCGCCACCCTGCATGCCGATGATGGCGAGCCTGCCGTTGACGGCGAGAGCCTTGACGTTCCGGTCCAGGTACTTCGCACCCATGTTGTCGAGGATGACGTCCGCGCCCGCCCCGCCCGTGGCCCGCTCGATCTCCTCGACGAAGTCCTGCTCGCGGTAGTTGATGAGGATGTCCGCCCCGAGGTCACCGCAGAACGCGAGCTTCTCCTTGCTGCCCGCCGTCACGGCGACCTTCGCCCCGACGGCCTTGGCGAGCTGGATCGCCATGGTGCCGATGCCGCTGGAACCACCGTGCGCGAGCAGCGTCTCGCCCGGCCGCAGGTGGGCGATCATGAAGACGTTGGACCAGACCGTCGAGGTCACCTCGGGCAGCGCGGCCGCCGTGACGAGGTCGACGCCGTCGGGCACGGGCAGCAGCTGCCCGGCCGGCACGACGACCCGCTCCGCGTATCCGCCGCCCGAGAGCAGCGCGCACACCTCGTCGCCGACCGCCCAGCCGGAGACACCGGGGCCGAGCGCGGCGATCCGGCCCGAGCACTCCAGGCCGGGATAGGGGGAGGCGCCGGGCGGCGGGTTGTAGAACCCCTGCCGCTGGAGAAGATCGGCGCGGTTCACGGCGCTCGCCACCACGTCGACGAGCACCTCGCCCTCACCGGGCACGGGGTCGGAGACCTCGGCCCACACGAGCGCTTCAGGACCACCGGGTTCGGGAATCGTGATCGCATACATACGGCCGAGGCTACTCGCGTCGCCCAACCCCGCACCCGGCACGCGCGAGGTCGTGTCCAGGTCTGATTGAGTCGGTCTTAGCGGGCCGGTCTTGTCGGGCCGGTCTTGTCGGGCCGGCCTTATCGGGCCGGCCTTATCGGGCCGGCCTTATCGGGCCGTGTCAGTTCGGCGGGAGTGGCTTCAGGTCCGGGGCGACCGTCGTGCCGGGGGAGGCGCGGACGATGGTGATCAGACGGTCCGTCAACTGGAGTTTGCCGACCGCCGGATCGTCGTAGCCGAGGACGCGATGCCCGCGTACGACGCTCACCACCAGGTCGTCCGTCTCCCGCACGCTGCGGCCCACCTCGGCCTTTATCACCGGCCGCTCGACGAGATCGAGCCCGCTGCCCTGCTGGATCAGGTCCTCCATGACCATGCCCGCGCTCGGACTGAGCACGGAGAGCCCGAGCAGCCGGCCCGCCGCACTGGCGCTGGTGATCACGGCGTCCGCGCCGGACTGGCGGAGCAGCGGCGCGTTCTCCTCCTCGCGGACCGCCGCCACGATCTTCGCCCCCCGGTTCAACTGGCGCGCGGTGAGAGCGACCAGTACCGCCGTGTCGTCGCGCTGTGTCGCGATGATGATCTGGCGGGCCCGCTGCACCTCGGCGCGGAGCAGCACGTCGCTGCGCGTCGCGTCGCCGATGACGCCCGCGTACCCCTCCGCCGTGGCCGCGTCCACGACCTTCGCGCTGGGGTCGACGACCACGATCTGGTCCGGCTTCAGGCCGGTGGCGCAGACGGTCTGGATCGCGGAGCGACCCTTCGTACCGAAGCCGACGACAACAGTGTGTTCACGCAAGTTGGACCTCCAGCGGGACAGACGCCATTCCTCGCGCGTCCGTTCCGTGAGCACTTCGAGGGTGGTGCCGACCAGGATGATCAGGAAGAGCACGCGCAGCGGCGTGATCAGGAGGATGTTGGTGAGCCGGGCACTGTCGCTGTACGGGACGATGTCGCCGTACCCGGTGGTGGAGAGCGTGACCGTCGCGTAGTACGCGGAGTCGAGGAAGTCGACGCGCTGGTCCGAGTTGTCGTGGTACCCGCTACGGTCCATCCACACGAGGCACGTCGTCAGGGCGAGCACCAGCAGCGCCATCGCGAGACGCCGGGTGACCTGCCGCAACGGCCGCACGACCGCACGCTGGGGCAGTTTGATCCGGTAGGTCGCATGGTGCTCGTCGGGGTGACGCGCGATGGCGTCATGCCCGGGAAGTTTCACGTGAAACGCTCCTCGCCGTCGTCTACGGCTGCTTCAGCTCCGGTGCGGGTGCCGGTGCCGGTCTCCTCTACTCCAGGCGGCCCACCGTACAAACCAGTACCCACGCCTGTGCCCATGCCTGTGCCGACGCCTGTGCTCATGCCTGTGCTCATGCCTGTGCCTACGTCCGGATCGGCCCATGGCAGGTCCAGAACCTCCAACTTGTGTCCCCTGCACGCTCCTCCGGGCGGCACGACCGCGAGCCCGTCGGCCGCCGCGATGCCGCGCAACATCGCCGGGCCGTTGAAGTGCAGCGGCACGGCCAGGTCACCGCGCATGGCGATGGGGACGAGGCGGGTGTCGTACGGATGTCCTTGGACGTCGTCGCGCACGGGTGCGCTGTACGTCGACGGGCCCCCGCAGCCGGACGCGCGTCCGGAGAGCGTGCGGAGCAGGGGCGCGGCCAGGGTCAGCAGCCCGGACACGGCGGCGAGCGGGTTGCCGGGCAGTCCGACGAGGTGCTGTCCCGGCCGGATGCGGGCCAGCAGCATGGGGTGCCCGGGCCGCACCGCGACCCCGTCCACGAGCAGGTCGGCGCCGATCCGGCGCAGGGTGGGGTGCACGTGGTCGACAGGCCCCGACGCGGTGCCGCCCGTCGTGACGATCAGGTCGGCGGTGGACTCGGTGATCGCCTGGTGGACGGCCTCGGCGTCGTCCCCGAGGCGCCGGACTGCGGTCACTTCGGCACCGAGAGAGTGCAGCCAGGGCGGCAGCATGGGGCCGAGCGCGTCACGGATGAGCCCGCCGTGAGGCAGGCCCTCCGTCAGCAACTCATCGCCCAGGATGAGGACTTCGGCACGGGGCCTGCGGACCACCGGCAGCGTGTCGTAACCGGCGGCGGCGGCCAGACCCAGCACGGCGGGGGTCACCAGGGCGCCGGCCGGCAGCAGGTGGTCTCCGGAGCGGCACTCCTGGCCGCGCGGGCGGATGTCCTGGCCGGGGACGACCGCGCGCAGGGCATGGAGCCTGCCCTTGTCGTCGGTGCGGCCGTGCTCGCTGCGCAGCACCGCGGTGGCGTCCTGCGGGATGCGGGCGCCCGTGGCGATGCGGACGGCCTCTCCGTCGGTGAGCGCCTCGGGGTGGCCCTGTCCAGCGAGGATGCCGTCGGCGCGCCCGTCGGCCCGTACGTGCCAGGGGCCCGGGCCCGCGACGACCCAGCCGTCCATGGCTGAGGTGTCGAAGGACGGCAAGTCCGTCAGGGCGGTGAGCGGCGCGGCGAGGATCAGGCCGAGGGCCCGGTCCAGGGAAGCCGGAACGGGATCGCTCCCGAGGCGCGTGGCGGCCCGCTCGGCACGGGCGCGTGCGGCGGGCCACGGCGTGATGTCGCGGTGTTCGCCCTCGCCGGGGGTGGGGGCGGCGGGCCGGGGCCGGGTGGCCGGGGTGGATGCGCCCCATGGCTCTGATGGCCCTGACACGGGGTCCGGCTCCGACCCGAACCCCGATCCAGCCCCAGCCTCAGAGCCAGGCCCCGGCCCAGGCCCCGAGGGTGAGGCTGATGCCGATGCGGAGGCCGACCCAGATGCTGATCCCCATGCCGCGGCGGGAGCCGAGTGGGGGGCGGCGTCGGCGCGGTCGGCGCGGTCCCCGTTCACCAGGGCGAGCGCCTCGTCGAGCTCGGCGTCCGGCGCCGGCTGCCCGGTCATCCTGCGTCCGGAGGCGTGTGGGAGGAGTCGGGCTTCGCGTCCTGACGGTCCTCGTCCGCCCAGCGGGCCGCGAGCGCCATGGCCTTGCGCGTCGCCTCGGCCACCGCCTCGGCACCGCCGGCCGCGCCACCCGTGGCGGAGGCCCGCGCGGCGGCCTGCGCCGCCGCGTATCCGACGAGGAACGTGGTCAGCGGCGCCGCGGGTCTGGCCACGCCGTGCGCGGCGTCGCGAGCGAGGTCGAGGAGGGCGCCGGTGTCGACGTCCAACTCGATGCCCAGCTCGTCCTTGACTGCGGAGATCCATTCATCCAACACGTTGCCATGCTCCCTGATGCGTGCCCGGGCGGTGGCGATGTCGTCCCAGGTGTCGCAGTCGAAAGCGGCGACGGGGTCGGCGACCCGCGTGAGGGTGAGCCGCTCGGTGAGCCGCCGCAACGGCAGCCCGGCGAGCGCACCGCCGACCGCCGCGGTCTCCCGCCGGAGGGCATCCCGCCGGTAGGCCGCGACGAGCGGCTGGTCACGGCCGTCGGGATCGGTGAGGACCGCCCCGTCGGCGCCGCTCTCGTCGAGGGCGGCAAGGAGGCTTCGTACGGTCTCCGCTTCCAGGAACGGCAAGTCGGCGGAGAGCACCACGACGCGCTCCGCCGCGGTGTGCCGAAGTCCCGCGTCGAGTGCGGCGAGGGGGCCGCCGCCCGCGGGCTCCTCGCGCGCCCACACCACAGGGCGCGCGGTCGCCCTCGGCGCGGCCACGACGACGGTGCTCCCGGCACCGGAACAGGCCGCCAGGACACGGTCGAGCAGCGTCCGTCCCCCGACCCGCACCCCCGGCTTGTCCGCACCGCCGAGCCGCGCGGCGCCGCCCCCGGCGAGCACGACGGCGTCGTACGGCACGGCGTCGTACGGCACCGCGGCGTGCGGCGCGGTCGCGGCGTGCGGCCCGGCGTCGGTGCGCGGCCCGCCCTCGTTTCTGGTCACCCTCCGAGTATGGGCGCAGGAAGGATCATTGACACCCCTGAAAAATGCCCTAGGGGAAAGGCGCTTGCGTCACGTGGGCGCGAGGCCTGCTCACACCGACCGCAGCAACACCGCCGGTTGCTCGACGCAGTCCGCCACGTAGCGCAGGAACCCGCCCGCCGTACCGCCGTCGCACACCCGGTGGTCGAAGGTGAGCGACAGCTGCACCACGTGCCGCACCGCCAACTCGCCCTGGTGCACCCAGGGCTTGGGGACGATACGGCCGACTCCGAGCATGGCCGCCTCGGGGTGGTTGATGATCGGCGTCGAACCGTCGACCCCGAACACCCCGTAGTTGTTGAGCGTGAAGGTCCCCCCGGTCAGCTCTCCCGGGGTCAGCGTGCCCGCCCGGGCGCACTCCGTGAGCCGGATCAGCTCCGCGTTGATCGACTCCGTCGTCCGCGACTGGGAGTGCCGCACCACGGGGACGACGAGCCCCCGCTGGGTCTGCGCGGCGAACCCGAGGTGGATGTCGGCGAACTGCCGCACCTCCCGGGCCTCCATGTCCACCGAGGAGTTGAGCTGGGGGAACCGGGTCAGCGCGGCGACGCTGATCCGGGCCAGCAGCGCGAGCAGCGACACCTTGTGGCCGCTGTCGTGTTCCGTCATCGCCGCGTTCATCGCCTTGCGGGCCGCCAGCAGCTCCGTCGCGTCGGCGTCGACCCAGCAGGTCGCCTCCGGTATCTCGCGTCGGCTGCGGGCCATCTTGTCCGCGACCAGGCCCCGGATGCCGGTCAGCGCGTGCCGGGATTCGAGACCCGCCCTCTGCGGCTCCTCGCCCGCCTCCACCTGGCGGCGCGCCTCGGTGCGGCCCGCGCGGATCCGCTCGTCGTCCTCACGGACCGCCGCCTTGATCGTCGCGGCCCTGCCGGCGGCGATGGCCGACTCGACATCGGCCCGCGTGATCAGTCCGTCCGGCCCCGAGCCCACCAGACTCCGCAGCTCGACGCCGTTCTCCCGCGCCAGCTTCCGTACGAGAGGGGAGATCACCGGAACGGGACCGTCCGGGACGTCTACCGGTGGCGGCCCAGACGAAGCGGAGGGCACCGGCTGCCCCGGGCGCACTGGCTGCACTGGCTGCACCGGCCGTATCGGTTGCACCGGCCGCACTCTCCTGCGGCGCGCCGGCGCCGCCCCCGTGCCGTATCCGACCAGCACATTGCCCGAGGTCTCCTCGGCGGCCGTCTGTAGCGCCCGCTCGGCGGGCTCCTCAGGGGCCGACGGCCCGGCCTCCTCGGCCGGAGCGCCCACGGCCACCGTCAACAGCGGTGCCCCCACCGGGAGTTCCGCACCCTCCTCGCCGAAGCGGGCCGTGACCACGCCTCCGTAAGGGCACGGCACCTCGACCATCGCCTTGGCCGTCTCGACCTCGACGACCGGCTGGTCCACGGCGACGACGTCACCGACCTCGACCAGCCAGCGGACGATCTCCGCCTCCGTCAGCCCTTCCCCGAGGTCGGGCAGTTTGAATTCCATACTGTTCACATCAAGAGCAGGGGCCATCAGCTCTCCGCCTCCCACTGGAGCCGCGCGACGGCGTCCAGGATCCGGTCGACACCGGGCAGATGGTGCTTCTCCAGCATGGGCGGCGGATACGGGATGTCGAAGCCCGCGACCCGCAGCACCGGCGCTTCCAGGTGGTGGAAGCAGCGCTCGGTGACCCGCGCGGCGATCTCGCCGCCGGGGCCGCCGAAGCCCCCCGACTCGTGCACGACGACCGCCCGCCCCGTGCGCCGCACGGACGCGGCGACCGTCTCGTCGTCGAACGGCACGAGGGAGCGCAGGTCGACCACTTCGAGGTCCCAGCCCTCGGCGCGCGCGGCCTCGGCCGCCTCCAGGCAGACGGGCACGGACGGGCCGTACGTGATGAGCGTGGCGCTGCGCCCGGTGCGCCGCACGACCGCGCGGCCTATCGGTTCAACGCTCTGCGGTGCCTCCGGGTTCCAGTCGGCCTTGGACCAGTACAGGCGCTTCGGCTCCAGGAAGACGACGGGGTCGTCGGAGGCGATGGAGGCCCGCAGCAGGCCGTAGGCGTCGGAGACCGTGGCCGGCGTGACGACATGGAGGCCCGGCGTCGCGATGTAGTACGCCTCGGAGGAATCGCTGTGGTGCTCGACGCCGCCGATGCCGCCTCCGTAGGGCACGCGGACGGTGATGGGCAGCGGCATCGCGCCGCGCGTGCGGTTCCGCATCCGCGCCACGTGCGAGATCAGCTGCTCGAAGGCCGGGTAGGCGAATGCGTCGAACTGCATCTCGACGACGGGCCGCAGGCCGTACATCGCCATGCCGACGGCCGTGCCGAGAATGCCCGCCTCGGCCAGCGGCGTGTCCGTGCAGCGGTCCTCGCCGAACTCCTTGGCGAGCCCGTCGGTGATCCTGAAAACGCCGCCGAGCGCTCCCACGTCCTCTCCGAGGACGTGCACGGACGGGTCCTCGGCCATGGAGTCCCGCAGCGCGCGACCGAGCGCCTGCGCCATGGTGGCCGGTTTGGTGGCGGGCTTCGCCGCGACCGTGGTCATCGCGTTTCCTCCTCGGCCTCTTCCGAGGCCACTTCCAGCTCGGCCCGCAACTGCGCCGCCTGCTCACGCAGTTGCGTGGTCTGCTCGGCGTACACGTGCGTGAAGAGGTCCATGGGGTCGAGCGTGGGGTCCTGGTTCATGCGTTCGCGCAGGTCGGCCGCCATGGCCTCGGCGTCGTCGCTCGCCCGTCGCCTCGTCTCGTCGTCCAGGAGCCCGCGCTCCGTCAACTCCCGCTCCAGGAGCAGGATCGGGTCGTGGTCCCGCCAGGCGGCGACGTCGGTGTCCTGGCGGTAGCGCGTGGCGTCGTCGGCGTTCGTATGGGCTTCGATGCGGTACGTGACGGCCTCGACGAGCGTCGGGCCGCCGCCCCGCCGCGCGCGGGAGACCGCTTCGCTCAGGACTTCGTGCATCGCCACCGCGTCGTTGCCGTCCACCAGGCGTCCCGGCATGCCGTACCCCACGGCCTTGTGGGCGAGGGAGGGGGCGGCGGTCTGCTTGGCGAGCGGCACGGAGATCGCGAAACCGTTGTTCTGCACGAGGAAGACCACGGGGGCCTGCCACACCGCCGCGAAGTTCAGCGCCTCGTGGAAGTCGCCCTCGCTGGTGCCGCCGTCGCCGACCATGGCGAGCGCGACCACGTCGTCACCCTTGAGCCGTGCGGCGTGCGCGAGCCCCACGGCGTGCGGGAGTTGGGTCGCGAGAGGCGTGCTCAGGGGCGCTATGCGGTGCTCGCGCGGGTCGTACCCGGTGTGCCAGTCGCCGCGCAGCAGCGTCAGCGCGGCAGCGGGGTCGAGGCCGCGGGCGACGACGGCGAGCGTGTCCCGGTAGCTGGGGAAGAGCCAGTCCCGCTCCTCCAGGGCGAGCGCCGCGGCGACCTCGCACGCCTCCTGACCGGTGCTGGAGGGGTAGACCGCCAGCCTGCCCTGCTTCGTGAGGGCGGTCGCCTGGGTGTTGTAGCGGCGACCGCGGACCAGTTCCGCGTAGAGACGGCGGAGCAGCCCGGGGTCGGCCTTCTCGGCGGCCTGGGTGCCGAGGACGCGGTACGGCTCCGCGTCCGGCAGCAGCGGCGCGGGGTCGATCCTGGGCTGCCAAGCGGGGGGCGGGGCGGGCCGGTAGGCACCCCGCTGCTCCATGACCGTCATGACGGCACCTCCTGGGGAAGCGGTCTCCTCGTGGGAGTGGGCAGACGAGGCGCGCCGACGTGATGCGCCTCACCTACCGATTGTTCGGTCGACGGCACATTTTGGCTACAGGCACCTCCAGGCTGTGGACAAACGGTTCTCCACAGCCTGGGATGGACGCAGTACGTCCATGGTAGGGAGGCGGGGGGACATGGCATCTGAACGAATGGCCGACGGGCACGACGGCGACCTCCCGGAGCCCCGCGTTCCTGAACCGCGCCCCTCCGAGCGCGCCACCGAGACCCGCGCCCCCGAGCCCCGCGGCCCCGAACCCGCGGTCCCGGACCCTCGCCCTCTGGATGCCATAGACCGCGACATCCTCCAAATACTGCACACGGACGGTCGCGCGTCGATACGTTCGGTGGCCGAGCGTGTCCATGTGTCCCGGGCCAACGCGTACGCGCGCATCAACCGCCTCATCGACGATGGTGTCATCCGGGGTTTCGGCGCGCGGATCAACCACGAGCGCGCCGGGCAGGGCGCGTCCGCGTACATCACGCTCAAGATCGTGCAGAACACGTGGCGCACGGTGCGCGAACATCTGCGCGCGCTCCCCGGCGCCTCCCACATCGCGCTCGTCAGCGGCGACTTCGACGTGCTTCTCCTCGTACACACGCCGGACAACCGCGCACTGCGAGAGCTGGTGCTGACCCGGCTCCAGTCCATCCCCGAGGTGCTCAGCACCCGTACGTTGCTGGTCTTCGAGGAGGACGACATGGAGCCGGACAACTGACCCCGGCGGCAGCCGGGCCTCAGCGGTCGGTGCGCAGCCCCGCGAACGCCAACTGCACCACCGCGTCGGCGATCTGCTCGCCGTTGGCGGCCCCCCGGCTCTCCGGCCGGTACCACTCCACAATGGAGTTGATCATCCCGAAGAGCAGCCGGGTGGCCAGCCGCAGGTCGCCGTCGGAGCGCAGGTCGCCGTCCGCGGCGGCCTCCTTGAGAAGCTCGGCCACCTGCTGGTCGAACTCCCTGCGCCGCTCCATGGCCCACCGCTCGGTGTCGGTGTTGCCGCGCACCCGCAGCAGCAGCGTCACATAGGGCAGCTCGGCGACCAGCACCTCCACGGTGCGGCGCGTGACGTACTCCAGGCGCTCCACGGCACGGCCCACGCGCGCGTGCTCCTCGGTGAGGATGCCGAAGAGCCCGTCGAGGGCCCGGCTCACCGCACGCCGCAGTAGCTCCTCCTTGCCCGCCACGTGGTGGTAGATCGACGACTTGGAGATGCCGGCCGCCTTGGAGAGGTGCTCCATGGACGTGCCGTCGTAGCCGCGTTCGTTGAAGACCCGGACGGCCACGCCCAGCAGCGTCTCCGGGGTGTACGTGTCCCGCCGGACGGTGGTCATGAGTACTCCTCTCGCACGGCCTGGCGCCGCAGTGCCTGGGAGGGCGCGTAACGCCCGGTGGGGTACTCGTCGTGCAGGGCGTCGAGCGCCTCGGCCGCGCGGTACGCGGTGAGGCGGCGGCCCCATTCGACGGGGCCGAGCGGGTAGTTGACGCCGAGGCGCATGGCGGTGTCGATGTCCTCGGCGTCCGCCACCTCTCGTCCGACGGCGTCGAGGGCGAAGTCGACGAGCATCCACACAGTGCGGGCCACGATCATCCCTGGGGTGTGTCCGATGACGCTGACCTCCTTGCCGAGCGCCTGGAAGAGGCCGATCGCCTCCTTCAGGGACTGCTCGCTCACCCTGCTCGACGGGGCGAGGGCGATCCTCGTCGCGGTGCGGTAATCCAGTGCGAGATCGAAGTGGATCGTGGGCTCAGCCGCGGCGTCGGCGGCCGTACCGTCGGCGAGGGCGAGCCGCGCGCCACTGGGCAGCTCGATGAAGCCGGGGCAGCTCGGCACTCCCTCGCCGCGGCCGACTCGTATGCCCGCCGTGCCCATCAGGTCGATCAGCACGTCCGCCGGGAACAGATCACCGTGCACCGCGACGGACGCCGGGGCCTTCTCGGGTGGCGCGGTGTGCGGCTCCGCGCGCGGGGCGTCGTCCTCGTACGCGTACCAGCCCTGGCCCGACTTCCGCCCGAGACGGCGCGACTCGACGAGTCGGCGCTGCGCCAGGGAGGGCGTGAACTTGGGGTCCTGGTGGAAGGCCTCCCACACGGAACGTGTGACGGCTTCGTTGACGTCCTGGCCGATGAGGTCGGTGAGCTCGAAGGGCCCCATCTTGAAGCCGCCGCACTCGCGCAGCACGGCGTCGATCGTGGCCGGGTCGGCGACGCGCTCCTCGTACAGGCGCAGCGCCTCGGCGTAGAAGGGTCGCGCGATGCGGTTGACGATGAAGCCGGGGGTGTCCGCGCAGCGCACCGGGGTCTTGTCCCAGGCCGCTGCGGTCTCGTACGCGCGCGTGGCCGCCGACTCGTCCGTCGCGAAACCGCTGACGACCTCGACGAGGGGGAGCAGGGGCGCCGGGTTGAAGAAGTGCAGGCCGACGAAGCGGCCCGGCGCGCGCAGGGCGCCCGCGATGGCGGTCACGGACAGGGACGAGGTGTTGGTGGCCAGCAGACAGTCCTCGGCGACGACGTCTTCGAGGTCCTGGAACAGCTGCTGTTTGACGTCCAATTGCTCCAGGACGGCCTCGACGACGAGACCGCAGTCGGCGAGCTCCGCGAGGCTCTCGGCCAGAATGAGCCTGGCACCGGCGGCGGCGCGGTCACCGGCCGTGAGCCGACCCTTCTCGACGAGCCGGTCCAGGCGGGCCCCGATCGCGTCGGCAGCCGCCCGCGCGCGGCCGGACACGGCGTCGTACAGCCGCACGGGGTGGCCCGCGACCAGGGCGACCTGGGCGATGCCCTGCCCCATGGTGCCGGTACCGACCACGGCAACGGCGCTGCTGAGCTCGAGTGCTGTCATGCTCGCGATCCTCCCGTACGGCCCATCGGCCGCAGGGTGCGGGGGTGGCCGTGAAGAAGTTGTCCACAGGTTCGGCGGACCCCCTTGTCCCGACCGATCGTTCGGTTACTCTAGCTCTGTCAGAGCGTTCCTGCCCACCGTCCCTGCCCAGCTCGCCAGCTCGATGAAGAGCTGCCCGAGGAGGAGTTGGTCCCGTCATGGCCGCCGAACTCACCGCGCACCAGCTGATCGCCAAGCACCGGCCCACCCTCGACCAGGCGCTGGAGACCATCCGCACCCGTGCGTACTGGTCGCCCCACCCCGAGCACCCGAAGGCGTACGGGGAGGACGGCAGCCTGAGCCTGCCCGAGGGAAAGGCCGCCTTCGACGCCCTCCAGGGCACCCGCTTCGACCTCGACCAGCCCGGCACGGACGACTGGGTGGGCGGAGAAGTATCGCCGTACGGCCTGGAGTTGGGGATCACCTATCCCCATCCGGACATCGACACCCTGCTCCCCGCCATGCGCGCCGGAATGCGTGCCTGGCGCGACGCGGGCGCGGAAGTGCGCGCGATGGTCTGCCTGGAGATCCTGTCGCGGATCAGCGCCCGGACGCACGAGTTCGCGCACGCGGTCATGCACACCAGCGGCCAGGCCTTCATGATGGCCTTCCAGGCGGGCGGCCCGCACGCCCAGGACCGCGGCCTGGAAGCAGTCGCTTACGCGTACGTGGAGCAGTCCCGCACCCCCGACGCCGCCGAGTGGACCAAGCCCCAGGGCAAGCGCGACCCGATCGCGCTGAACAAGCGGTTCACACCCGTCGCCCGCGGCATCTCGCTCATGATCGGCTGCAACACCTTCCCGACGTGGAACGGCTACCCGGGCCTCTTCGCCTCCCTCGCCACCGGCAACCCCGTCCTGGTCAAGCCCCACCCGCGCGCGGTCCTGCCCCTGGCGCTCACCGTGCGGATCGCCCGCGAGGTCCTCGCCGAGGCCGGCTTCGACCCGAACCTCGTCTGTCTGGCCGTCGAGCGGCCCGATGAGGGCATCGCCAAGACGCTCGCCGTGCGCCCCGAAATCAAGATCATCGACTACACGGGCTCGACGTCGTTCGGTGACTGGCTGGAGGCCAACGCCCGCCAGGCCCAGGTCTACACGGAAAAGGCCGGGGTCAACACGGTCGTCGTCGAGTCGACGGACAACTACAAGGGAATGCTGGCCAACCTCGCCTTCTCCCTGTCCCTGTACAGCGGCCAGATGTGCACCACCCCGCAGAACCTGCTCATCCCGCGCGACGGCATCGAGACGGACGCCGGCCCCAAGTCGTACGACGACGTGGTGGCGGACCTCGCCTCCTCGGTGAGCGGCCTCCTCGGCGACGACGCCCGGGCGAACGGCATCCTCGGCGCGCTGGTCAACCCTGACGTGAAGGCGCGCCTTGAAGCGGCAGCAGGTCTCGGCGAGGTCGCCCTCCCCTCACGGGAGATCGTCAACCCCGACTTCCCCGACGCCGTGGTCCGTACGCCGGTGATCGTCAAGCTGGACGGCGCCAAGCCGGACGCCGAGGCGGCCTATCTGAGCGAGTGCTTCGGGCCCGTCTCCTTCGCGGTCGCCGTCGACTCCGCGACGGACGCCGTGGAGCTGCTGCGCCGCACGGTGCGCGACAAGGGAGCGATGACCGTCGGGGCGTACACGACGTCGGAGGAGATCTCCGCCGCCGTGGAAGAGACCTGCCTCGAAGAGTGCGCCCAGCTGTCCCTGAACCTCACGGGCGGCGTCTATGTGAACCAGACAGCGGCGTTCTCGGACTTCCACGGCTCGGGCGGCAACCCCGCTGCGAACGCCGCGCTGTGCGACGGCGCGTTCGTGGCTAACCGCTTCCGGGTGGTGGAGATCCGCAAGGACGCGTGACGCGTGACGCGTGACGTATAAGGCGTAACGCATGCGGCGGGGCGCGTGCGCTCTGACGCGCGGCGGGCTCAGGCCTCCAGCCCAGGAGGCCTGCCCGCCGACCAGTGGAAGAGCGCCATGCCGACGCTCGTCGCCAGGTTGTAGCTGGAGACCTGGGGGCGCATCGGCAGGGAGACCAGGTGATCCGCGCGCGCCCGCAGCGCGGCCGACAGACCGCTGCGCTCCGACCCGAAGGCGAGCACGGCGTCATCCGGCAGCTTCAGCCCCCTGATGTCCTCACCCTCCGCGTCGAGCGCGAACACCGGACCCGGCGGCAGCTCGGCCACCTCCACACGCTCCACGGCGGTTGCGAAGTGCAGACCCGCACCGCCCCGCACGACCGTGGGGTGCCATGGGTCGAGCGTGCCGGTCGTGACGACACCGGTCGCCCCGAACCCCGCGGCGAGCCGGATCACGGCCCCCGCATTGCCCAGATTGCGCGGGTCGTCGAGCACGACGACCGGCGCCGGTCTGGGCACACGGGCCAGTGCTTCGAGGTTGTCCGTACGAGAGGGGCGTACGGCAAGAGCGGCCACCGCCGTCGGATGCAGCCGCGGAACAAGGGCGCGCAGCCGCTCGTCCGGGACCTCTGCCAACAGCGCGTCGAGCGCGTCCCTCACATCGGGCGCCAACTCGTCCGCGAGCGCCAGGACAGCGGACCGGTCACTGGTCAGCGCGACCGGTACCCGCGCGCCGAAGCGCAGCGCATGCTTGATCGCGTGGAACCCGTCGAGCAGCACGGAGGTGTCGGCGAGCCCACGCCAGGCGCGTA
Organism: Streptomyces sp. NPDC030245; assembly: GCF_055572995.1. Lineage (NCBI taxonomy): Bacteria > Bacillati > Actinomycetota > Actinomycetes > Kitasatosporales > Streptomycetaceae > Streptomyces > Streptomyces sp. NPDC030245. Next base: position 405,862 of record NZ_JBVICF010000007.1, read on the forward strand.
CGGCGCCGTCGGGGCCCGCCTCATCCGTCCTGTTCATGGAGTGAAGCCTACGCGCGCGTGCTCGGTGGGCTCCTCGCCCCGCTTCCCGCCCCGGGAGCGCGGATCCGGCACGGCACCCTCACCGGCCCTGTCGACGCTGCCGGACAGGACAGACCTGACCGACCTGAGCGACCCGACAGATTTGACCGACCTGACGGACCCGACCGACCTGACCGACCGCAGGCGGGTGACCACCCCTCCACGCGCGCGTGCCGCCCAACCGCCCATCCGTCGCAAAAACGACGTCGGCAGGAACACCGCGTCGGCCGCGATCATCGCGAGCGAGAAGAACGGCAGTCCCAGGACGACCGCGATCACGGCGTGCTCGACGATCATGACGGCAAGCAGGACGTTCTTGACCCGGCGGTTGAAGAGGGTGAAGGGGAAGGCCACCTGCACGGCGACCGTCCCGTACGTCACCAGCAGCACCATGATGCCGCTGGAGGAGAGCAGTTCGGAGAGGGCGGGCCAGGGGGAGAAGTAGTCGAGGTTCAGCGGGTAGTAGACGGCCGTGCCGTCCTGCCAGCGGCTGCCCTGGATCTTGTACCAGCCGGCCGTCGCGTAGATCAGACAGGCCTCGACCATGATCACGAGCAGCCCCGCGTTGTGGGCCAGATTCGCCATGACATCGAGGAGCTTGCGCAACTCGCTCCGCGGAGCCCGCCGCCCCACGGCCCACCACAGGCCGTGCACCAGCCACAGCCCCCAGAAGAACAGCAGCCACCCGCCGCTGAGCTCCCCCATGAACGTCACGGTCGACAGACCGAGCCCGAAGACCCACCACAGGAGGGTCCCCACCCGGTCGACCGGCACGGTGCCCACGGCTTCCGCGCGTGCCGCACGCCGCGCGTCCAGCGACCAGACCTGACCGCACCTAGTGAAGACCAGGTAGGTCGACATCAGGTGGATGACGTTGTCGCCGCCGTCCCCCATGAAGATGCTGCGGTTCTGAAGCGACAGGACACCGACCATGAAGAGCACGGACATCGCGCGCGTGTGCCATCCGAACAGCAGCAGGGCACTGCTGAGGATCGCCAGCGCGTAGACGATCTCGAACCAGACCTGTCCGTCCGACCACATCAGAGCGGTGAAGGCACCGTTGTTCGCGATGAGCCGCTGCGCCATGTCCCAGCTCCAGGGGCCGTCGGGCCCGTACAGCTCATGACGGTGGGGGAGTTCGCGCAGCAGGAAGAACAGCCAGGTGGCGGCGAACCCGATGCGGATCACAGCGGTCTGGTACGGGCCGAGGGCGAACCCGGTCACCTTGTCGATGCCCAGCGTCTTGCTGCGCCCCTGCGTCTTGCCGCGACCCAGAGCCGGCGGGCGTTCGAAGCGGATCACCGTCCCACCCCCTCGGTGCGCGCACGCGCACGGTCCGGCTGACCGGGCTCACCGGCAAGCGGTGGATCGTCGGCAAGCGGCAGATCATCGGGCTCCACCGACCACCACGGAAGCACCCGGTAGGCCGGTTTGAGGGAGACCTTCTCGTCGCTCCACTTCGGCGGCCGCACGTTGGTGGTCTTCGAGCGCATCTGCACGCGCGCGATCTCGTCGCCCTTGCCGCCCGGCTCTTCCCGGTCGAGCCGCATGTACGCGATGCGGCGGAGGTAGCGCTCGGAGAGCTGACCGCGCAGGCCGACGGGACGATTCTGCGAGTCGTGCGAGCCCACGTAGAAGTCCCAGGCGCGGCGGAGTTCATTCTGCTGCGTATGGCTGGGCAGCAGGCTTCCGTCGATGCCGGCGCCGTCCTCGGCGGAGAGCTCGAACCAGTCCGTGGTCCGTACGCCCCCTTCGGCCGTACGAAGTTCCGCGCGGGCCTGCACCGCGACGTTCTGCTGCAACGGGTTGGGCGCGAAGAGCTTCCAGTTCTGCTCGAACTCGGGGTAGATCCACTCGTCGATCACGTCCCCGTGCTGCTTGGTCAGCGTGTTCGACGGCGCGACGTGGAGGAAGAGCATCCCTATGTGGACGCAGGCGGCCACCGCGACGACCACCAAGGCACAGGCAGCTGCGATCTGATATCCGAGCCTGAGTCCGGCGATCCCGGGTTCGGCCGCTGCCGGCTCTGGTGCGGACCCGGCCGACTCCGCCCCTCCCTCCGGCCCGGCAACTCCCTCCGGCCCTTCCGACCCCTCCGGCCCTTCCGGCCTCTCCGGCCCCCTCGGCGCGGGCTCGCCGGGCTCACCGGGCCCGGCGGTCCCACCGCCCGGGACCTTGTCGTACCCGTCCATTCCGCCCCGTTCCCCGTTCCCCGTTCCCGCACCGAACCCTGCCGCCGGAACGGTACTCAGGCCCGACCGTCACGCACAGCGTCCGTGAAGTTATCCACAGGGTTGACACCTTATGGCGGAGGACCGCACCATTGAATTCAACGAACCGAACGATCGGTCGGGCGGTTCGCTCAAGGTCGAGGGGGCCGAGAGATGGCGACAGCAGCCGCACACCAGGCGGCGGGGACGGAGCCGGACAAGGCCGTCGTGCCCGCCGCGGACTCCGCAGCGCGCACGGCAGCGCACCAGGCCGCTTTCGACGCGGCGGTCGCCGCCGACGAGCGCATCGAGCCGCGCGACTGGATGCCGGACGCCTATCGCGCGTCCCTGGTCCGTCAGATCGCCCAGCACGCGCACTCCGAGATCATCGGCATGCAGCCGGAGGCCAACTGGATCACGCGCGCCCCCTCCCTGCGGCGCAAGGCGATCCTCATGGCCAAGGTGCAGGACGAGGCCGGCCACGGCCTGTATCTGTACAGCGCGGCCGAAACCCTCGGCACCAGCCGCGACGAGCTGCTCGACAAGCTGCACTCAGGCCGCCAGAAGTACTCGTCGATCTTTAATTACCCCACGCTGACCTGGGCGGACGTCGGCGCGATCGGCTGGCTCGTGGACGGCGCCGCGATCACCAACCAGGTCCCCCTGTGCCGCTGTTCGTACGGTCCGTACGCACGCGCGATGGTCCGCGTCTGCAAGGAGGAGTCCTTCCACCAGCGCCAGGGTTACGAGTCGTTGCTCGCCCTCAGCCGCGGCACCCAGGCCCAGCACGACATGGCCCAGGACGCGGTGAACCGCTGGTGGTGGCCCTCCCTGATGATGTTCGGCCCGCCCGACGACGAGTCCTCGCACTCCGAGCAGTCCATGACGTGGAAGATCAAGCGCCACTCGAACGACGAGCTGCGCCAGCGCTTCGTGGACATCTGCGTCCCCCAGGCCGAATCGCTCGGCCTGACACTCCCCGACCCGGACCTCGTGTGGAACGAATCCCGGGGGCACTACGACTTCGGCCCCATCGACTGGACCGAGTTCTGGGACGTCCTCAAGGGCAACGGCCCCTGCAATGACCAGCGCATCACCCAGCGTCGGCGCGCACATGAAGAAGGCGCCTGGGTCAGGGAAGCCGCCGCGGCGTACGCCGAAAAGCAGACAGAGCACGGAGAGGCGACAGCATGAGCAGCTCGACCGACTGGCCGCTGTGGGAGGTGTTCGTCCGCTCCCGTCGCGGTCTCTCCCACACCCACGCGGGCAGTCTGCACGCGCCGGACGCCGAGATGGCCCTGCGCAACGCCCGCGATCTGTACACGCGCCGCAGCGAAGGCGTCTCCATCTGGGTCGTGCCGTCCACCGAGATCACCGCCTCCTCCCCGGACGAGAAGGACTCCTTCTTTGAACCGGCCGGCGACAAGCCCTACCGCCACCCGACGTTCTACGAGATCCCGGAAGGGGTGAAGCACCTGTGACCGCCACCCCGGCCCCCGCCCTCTCCACAGCCGACGCCGCGGCCCTCCCCGCCCTGGCCCTCGGCGACGACGCCCTGGTGCTCTCCCACCGGCTGGGGGAGTGGGCGGGACACGCACCGGTCCTCGAAGAGGAGGTCGCCCTGGCGAACATCGCCCTCGACCTGCTCGGCCAGGCCCGCATCCTGCTCTCCACGGCCGGCGACGAGGACGCCTTGGCGTACCTCCGCGAGGAGCGCGCCTTCCGCAACCTCCAGCTGGTCGAGCAGCCGAACGGCGACTTCGCCCACACCATCGCCCGCCAGCTCTACTTCTCCACCTACCAAACCCTTCTGTACGGCCAGTTGGCGGCGGGGGACGGCGAGTTCGCCCCCTTGGCCGCGAAGGCCGTCAAGGAGGTGGCCTACCACCAGGACCACGCCGAGCAGTGGACCCTGCGGCTCGGCGACGGCACGGAGGAGAGCCACAAGCGCATGCAGCGTGGCCTCGACGCACTGTGGCGGTTCACCGGCGAGATGTTCCAGCCGGTCCCGGGCCTGGACGCCGACTGGCAGGCGCTGCGGGACAGCTGGACCACCTCGGTGACGACGGTCATCGAGCGGGCGACCCTGACCGTGCCCGAAGGACCCCAGTCCGGCGCGTGGACGGCAGGAGCCGGCCGGCAGGGCCTGCACACCGAGCCGTTCGGCCGGATGCTCGCCGAGATGCAGCACCTGCACCGCAGCCACCCGGGGGCATCATGGTGACGACCGCGCCCACCGCTCTGGAGGCGGAGCTCCTGGCCCTCGCGGGCTCGGTGCCCGACCCCGAGCTGCCCGTGCTGACGCTGGGCGAGCTCGGCGTGGTGCGCGGCGTCCAGATCCTCGCCCCCGGCAAGGTCGACGTCGAGCTGACCCCCACGTACACGGGCTGCCCGGCGATAGAAGCCATGTCCGCCGACATCGAGCAAGTGTTGCGCGACCGGGGCATGGTCGAGGTCGCGGTGCGGACGGTCCTCTCCCCCGCCTGGTCGACGGACGACATCAGCGCCGAAGGCCGCCGCAAGCTCGCCGAGTTCGGCATAGCGCCCCCGCGCTCCCACACGGCGGACGGACCCGTCCCCCTGAGCCTGTCGATCCGCTGCCCGCACTGCGGATCGACCGACACCGAACTGCTCAGCCGCTTCTCGTCCACGGCCTGCAAGGCACTGCGCCGCTGCGCTTCCTGCCGCGAGCCCTTCGACCACTTCAAGGAGTTGTGATGGCCCGCTTCCACCCGCTCCGGGTTGCGGCGGTCGACCGGCTCACCGACGACTCCGTGACGCTGACGTTCGACGTGCCACCGCCGCTCCGCGAGGAGTACCGCTTCGCCCCGGGCCAGCACCTCGCCATCCGCCGCTTCGTCGACGGCACGGAGATCCGGCGTACGTACTCGATCTGCTCCCCCGCCCCACCCCCCGAGTCCCCGGAGGGTCCCGCGGCCCTGCGCGTCGGAGTGCGCCTCGTCGAGGACGGCGCCTTCTCCACGTACGCCTTCAAGGAAGTCACCGTCGGTGACGAGCTGGAGGTCATGACTCCGGCCGGTCGCTTCACCCTGGACCCCGCCCCCGGGCGCTATGCGGCGGTCGTCGGCGGCAGCGGCATCACCCCGGTGCTCTCGATCGTCACGACGCTCCTGGAGCGCGAGCCGAAGGCGGACTTCTGCCTCATACGCAGCGACCGCACCGCCGCCTCGACGATGTTCCTCGAAGAGGTCGCCGACCTGAAGGACCGCTGGCCCGACCGGTTTCAGCTGGTGACCGTGCTCTCCCGGGAGGAGCAGCAGGCGGGTCTCGGTTCCGGACGGCTCGACGAGGAGCGGCTCGCGGCGCTCCTGCCCGCGCTGTTGCCGGTGTCGGACATCGAGGGCTGGTTCCTGTGCGGGCCGTTCGGCCTGGTGCAGGGGGCGGGGCGGACGCTGCGCGGCCTCGGCGTCCCCCGCAGCCGCGTACACGAAGAGATCTTCCACGTGGACGACGCGGGCGTGCCCGCAGCACCCTCGGCTCCGGCGCCCGCGCACAGCACGGTGACGGCGACCCTCGACGGCCGCTCGGGCACCTGGCCGGTGCTGGAGGGCGAGACTCTTCTCGAAACGGTGCTGCGCAACCGCGCCGACGCCCCCTACGCCTGCAAGGGCGGGGTCTGCGGCACGTGCCGGGCGTTCTGCGTATCCGGCGAAGTGCGGATGGACCGTAACTTCGCGTTGGAGCCGGAGGAGACGGAGGCCGGTTATGTGCTGGCCTGCCAGTCCCGTCCGGCGACGGACACCGTGGAGCTGGACTTCGACCGCTGACCCCACCCACCTCCGTCCCCGGCCCCTGACCACGCCCCGCCCTCGCCCCCGTGCCGCGCCTGTTCCCTTCCGATAGAACCTGTTCTATCTTGACGCCCCGTCAGGTTGGCGGAAGCGGGACGGCCGGGGCACGGGAGGACGGACAGTGGACTTCACCTTCACCGAGGAACAGCAGGCCGTGGTCGAGGCGGCGAAGGCCCTCTTCGCCGACGTCGTGCCGGACGGCGTGCCGAGCCCCGCCCTCACGCCCGGCGCCGTCGCGGAGGACTTCGACCGTGCCTTGTGGTCCCGCCTCGCCGACGCCGACCTCCTGGGCGTGCTCATCGACTCCGAGCACGGCGGTGTGGGCCTGGACCCCATCGCGCTGTGCCTGGTCCTGCGCGAGTCCGCGAAGGTGCTCGCACGGGTCCCGCTCCTGGAAAGCAGCGCAGCCGCGTCCGCCGTACAGACTTATGGCGGGGCCGAGTTGAGGCAAAAGGTCCTGCCCGCGGCCGCCCGTGGTGACCTCGTCCTGACAGTCGCCGCCAACGGCCGCACCGGACACGACCCGGCCGAGCTGGCCGTCACCGCACAGCGCGACGGCGACAGCTGGGTACTGGACGGTCTCCAGACGGGCGTGCCCTGGGCGCAGAACGCCGACCTCGTCGTCGTTCCCGCCCACACCGCCGAAGGACACACCGTCCTCGCACTCGTCCCCCGCATCCACGAGGGCATGACCGTCGCGGAACAGACCTCCACCAACGGCGAGCGCCTCGGCGAGCTCCACCTGGCAGCCGTCCGCGTCGCCGCCTCCGACGTCATCGAGGCCGACGGCGCCTGGGACCGGCTGCGCGACCTGCTCGCCACCGGAACCTGCGCGCTCGCCCTGGGCCTCGGCGAAAGCGTCCTCCGTATGACCAGCGAATACACCAGCAAGCGGGAGCAGTTCGGGCACCCCGTGGCCACGTTCCAGGCGGTGGCCGTGCAGTCCGCCGACCGCTACATCGACCTGCGCGCGATGGAGGTCACCCTCTGGCAGGCCGCCTGGCGCATCAGCACAGGCGCGGACGGCGCCCTGCCCGCAGCGGGAGACGTGGCCGTCGCCAAGATCTGGGCGTCGGACGGCGTACGAAGGGTCGTGCAGACGGCCCAGCACCTGCACGGCGGCTTCGGCGCCGACACGGACTACCCCCTGCACCGCTATCACGCCTGGGCCAAGCAGCTGGAGCTCTCCCTCGGCCCGGCGGCGGCCCACGAGGAGGCACTGGGCGACCTACTGGCCGCCCACGCACTCGGCTGAAGCCCGTCCTAGATCACGGTGCCCGGCTGGCCCTTGTCGTCGACGACGGGCCGTCCGGCGGCCGCCCACGCCTCCATGCCGCCCGCGACGTTCACCGCGTCGATGCCCTGCTGCCCGAGGTACATGGTGACCTGGGCCGAACGCCCGCCGGACCGGCAGATGACGTTGACCTTTCCGTCCTGCGGCGCCGCCTCGGTCAACTCACCGTAGCGGGACACGAATTCGCTCATCGGAATGTGCAGCGCGCCCGCGGCGTGACCTGCCTGCCATTCCTCGTCCTCCCGGACGTCCAGCAGAAAGTCACCGCTCGTGAGGTCGTCGATGCCGACCGTGGGCACCTGAGATCCGAAAACCATGCCCCCGACGCTACCCGACGGGCAGCACCGTCAGCCGCGCAGCCGCTCCAGCTCCGCCTCACGCTCGGCGACCTGGGCGAGCAGCTGCTCGGCGATCTCGTCGAGCAGCGTGTCCGGGTCGTCGGGAGCGAGCCGCAGCATCCCACCGATCGCGCTCTCCTCCAGCTCCTTGGCGAGGACCGAGAGGAGCTCCTTGCGCTGGGCCAGCCACTCGAGCCTGGCGTACAGCTCCTCGCTGCGGGTGAGTCGCTGTTCCTCGGGCACCGGCCCCGCGGCCCACTCCTCGGACAGCTCGCGCAGCATCGCCTCGTCACCGCGGGCATAGGCGGCGTTGACACGCGTGATGAACTCCTCGCGCCGCTGCCGTTCGCCCTCCTCCTGCGCCAGGTCCGGATGCGCCTTGCGGGCCAGCTCGCGGTAGAGCTTGCGGGCCTCCTCGCTCGGGCGCACCCGCTGCGGCGGCCGGACCGACTGATCGGTGAGCATCGCGGCGGCCTCGGGGTAGAGCCCCTCGCCGTCCATCCAGCCGTGGAACAGTTCCTCGACGCCGGGCATCGGCATCACGCGGGCCCGCGCCTCGTCCGCCTTGCGCCGGTCCTCGGGGTCGCCGGTGCGGGCGGCGGTGGCCTCGGCGATCTGCGCGTCGAGCTCGTCGAGGCGGGCGTACATGGGGCCGAGCTTCTGGTGGTGCAGGCGGGAGAAGTTCTCCACCTCCACGCGGAAGGTCTCCAGCGCGATCTCGTACTCGATCAACGCCTGCTCGGCAGCGCGCACGGCTTTCTCGAGCCGCTCCTCGGGACGCCCCGCAGACGACGACCGCTCCGCGGACGGCCGCCCCGCGGAGGAAGAACCGTCCTCGGCGGACCGTCCCTCAGAGCGCTCCTCAGAACCCGCCTCGGACCGCTCCTTGAGCCGTGCCTTCAGCTGCTCCTTGAGCCGCCCCTCGGGACGCCCCTCGGGTCCGGACCGCTGCGCTCCCTCCGGGGGAGTCTCAGGAGTCTCGGGCTGCGTCGGCTCGGCTTCCGGGATCGTCACTCGTCCAGCGTAGGCCACCGGGCGCCTCGCCCATGAAGCCCGCACCGCCACGCCGCGTACGCCCCCACCGCACGCCCCTGACCTCCCTCACGTCCCGACGCCTCACACCCCCGACTCCGCCGCCAGTCGTCCCTCCTTGACCGCCCTCACGAGCAGGGCGTGATCCGCCTCCGTGCGGTCCGCGTACGCCGTCGCGAAGCGCGCTATCGCCCCGTCCAGCTCGTCGTTCTTGCCGCAGTACCCCGCTATGAGGCGAGGATCCGCGCTGTGCGCGTGCGCGCGGGCCAGCAGGGCGCCGGTCATGCGGCCGTAGTCGTCCAGCTGGTCGGCGGCCAGTGCGGCCGGGTCCACGCTGCCCTTGCGGTTCCTGAACTGCCTTACCTGGAAGGGCCGTCCGCCGATCGTCGTCCACCCGAGCAGAAAGTCGCTGACGACCTGCATCCGCTTCTGCCCGAGCACCACCCGGTGCCCTTCGTGCATGGTCTCCGGGGCCTTGAAACCGGCCACCGGCAGATGCGGCAGCAGCGCTGAGGGCCTCGCCTCCTTGACCTGCAACACCAGCGGCTCGCCCCGGTGGTCGAGCAGCAGCACCACATACGAGCGGAGCCCGACGCTGCCCGTGCCGACGACGCGGAACGCCACGTCCTGGATCGCGTAACGCGCGAGCAGCGGCAGCCTGTCCTCCGTCAGCGTGCCCAGATACTCACCGAGCGAGGCGGCCACCGAGGCTGCCTCCTCGTCCGGCACGCGCCGCAGTACGGGCGGAGCGTCGACGAAGCGCCGCCCCTCGGAACCGTCACTGCCCTCGACGGACTCCGTCGACTTCGCCGCGAAGCGCGCGCTCGTGTTCTGCCGGGCCTTCTCGGAGACCTTTTCCAAGGTGCCGAGGAGATCACGCGCGTCAGTGTGCGAGACCAGCTCCTCGTCCGCGATGGCGTTCCACGCGTCGAGCACGGGGAGCTTGGCGAGGAGCCGCATCGTGCGGCGGTAGGCCCCGGCGGCGCCCAGTGCCGCCTCCTCACAGACGTCCTCGCTCGCGCCTGCTTCGCGCCCCGCGAGCACCAGAGAGGCAGCCAGCCGCTTGAGGTCCCACTCCCAGGGCCCGTGCACCGTCTCGTCGAAGTCGTTCAGGTCGATGACGAGGCCGCCCCGCGCGTCTCCGTAGAGCCCGAAGTTCGCCGCGTGCGCGTCGCCGCATATCTGCGCGCCGATACCGGTCAGCGGGGTGCGCGCGAGGTCGTACGCCATGAGTCCCGCGGAGCCCCGCAGGAACGCGAAGGGTGAGGCGGCCATCCTGCCGACCCGGATCGGCGCGAGCTCGGGGAGCCGGCTGCGGCTGGACTCCTCCACGGCGGCCACGGGATCCGGCCGCCCGCCATCCACCACGAATTCCGCGTGCGCGGAGCGGGGCACCTGCCGGCGGAGCGCCTTGCCCTCCCTCTTCGGCGCCCCCTGCGCGGGCCACTCGGCGAACCCCGCCACCCGCGGCAGCCGCTCGCTCCCCTGCTCCTGCCCCTGCCGCTGCCGCTCCCGCTGCCCGGGAACCTTCCCGTCGAGCTGCACCATGCCCATCGCCCCCGCCGGCTATCGGCCAATTCCAGATCCGGCCTCGACCGTACCGCCGCTCGTCGACCGCCGTGAGGGCCTGTGGATAACTTCGGTGACATACATCACCACGCCACACTCGCCCCCTCGTCACACGCTTCAAGAGCACGAAAGGGAGCGCCAGGCCACGAAACGGAGCGCCGCAGCATGAAAGGGAGCGCCGAGACAAAAAGAAGCGGCCCCCTTCCGGACTTTCGTCCGGAGGAGGACCGCTTCCTCGTGGTGCGCGAGGGGGGAGTTGAACCCCCACGCCCTTGCGGGCACTGGAACCTGAATCCAGCGCGTCTGCCTATTCCGCCACCCGCGCATGGGTGTTGTCTTTGGGTCTCTCACTGTTTGGTGCGAGCGCCTGCCGACATCCAGAAGATTAGCACGCTGCAACGGGTGGATTCACATCCGTTCGTGGCGGGCACCTGGCCTCAGAAGCTTCCCCCCGGTCCCGGCCGGGTCCCACCCGCCCCTCGGGCCGATTCCGTCGCGTCCCGCACCCAGGCCACGTCTTCACCCGCCTCGGCCGCGCTCGCCGAGGTCCACAGCCAGGTGCGGGACACTGGCTTTGGCCCCCCTCTACGATCCGTTGTAAAAGGAGGCTCGAGCAGACGTCCCGAGCAGCTGCCCGTACGGGGTTCCCGGGGCCACAGATCAGGGTCCCGTCAGGGGTCCTGCGAGGATCCTTGGACACCGGCGCGGGCATGTCTTGTGAGAGGCGACACTCGTCGACTGGGCGGACAGGGGGAACCAGCCGATTTCCCGGCGCGTGGATACGATCAGTAAGCAGTACCAGGATGACTACGACGGAGGAGGTGCCCCATGGGAGTCCTGAAGAAGTTCGAGCAGCGACTTGAAGGTCTGGTCAACGGCACCTTCGCCAAGGTGTTCAAGTCCGAGGTCCAGCCTGTCGAGATCGCCGGCGCACTCCAGCGGGAGTGCGACAACAACGCGACGATCTGGAACCGCGAGCGGACCGTCGTCCCCAATGACTTCATCGTGGAGCTCAGCGCCCCCGACTTCGAGCGGCTCAGTCCGTACTCGGGCCAGCTCGGCGACGAGCTCTCCGGCATGGTCCGCGACTACGCGAAGCAGCAGCGCTACAGCTTCATGGGCCCCATCAAGGTCCACCTGGAGAAGGCCGAGGACCTCGACACCGGCCTGTACCGCGTGCGCAGCCGCACCCTCGCCTCCAGCAGCTCCCAGGGGCCCGAGGCGCCCTCGGCGGGCCCCGGCGGCCCGGCGGCCCCGGGCCGCGGCGTGGGCGCGGGCGGCGCCGGCGGTTACGGGTACCCGCAGCCTCCCTCCGGAGCCCCGGGCGGCGCACCTCCCATGCCTGCCGCTCCACCGCCGGGCGCGGGCCGCCCCGGTGGGCAGTCCCCGGCCCTGAGCAGACCCCAGGGTCCCGGTGCCGGACCACTCCCGGGCGCCCAGGTGCGGCGCTGGATCGAGATCAACGGCAATCGCCATCAGATCTCCCGCCCGACGCTGGTGCTGGGACGCAGCACCGACGCCGATGTGCGGATCGACGACCCCGGCGTATCCCGCCGGCACTGTGAGATCCGGACCGGAACGCCCTCGACGATCCAGGATCTCGGGTCTACCAACGGCATCGTGGTAGACGGGCAGCACACCACCCGCGCTACGCTCCGCGACGGCTCGCGGATCGTCGTGGGCCAAACCACCATCGTTTACCGGCAAGCCGAAGGGTGAAGCGGGGGCAATGTCAGAGCTGACCCTGACGGTCATGCGGCTAGGTTTTCTAGCTGTTCTGTGGCTGTTCGTGATCGTGGCCGTCCAGGTCATCCGCAGCGACCTGTTCGGGACGCGCGTCACACAGCGCGGTTCGCGGCGGGAGCGGCCGCAGCAGGCCGCCCGCCAGCAGCAGGCCGCACCTCCTGCGCAGCGCCAGCAGCAGAGCGGTGGAGGCCGCCAGCGGCGCGGCGCCCCCAGCAAGCTCGTCGTCTCCGAGGGCATCCTCGCCGGGACGACGGTCGCGTTGCAGGGGCAGACCATCACGCTCGGCAGGGCGCACGACTCCACCATCGTCCTGGACGACGACTACGCCTCCAGCAGGCATGCCAGGATCTACCCGGACCGTGACGGCCAGTGGATCGTCGAGGATCTCGGGTCCACCAACGGCACGTATCTCGACCGGACCCGACTCACCACCCCGACGCCCGTTCCGCTGGGCGCGCCGATCCGCATCGGCAAGACCGTCATTGAGCTGCGGAAGTAGTGCTACATCATGAATGAGCGCGAGCGGAGCGAGCGAGCCGAAGCGGCTGTCCAGGCACTGGACGCCGGCGCGCTCCCGACCGGAGGGTGGGCACCGTGCGGATGTACCCGGAGCCGACGGGCGAGGTGCGCATGAGTCTGTCTTTGCGCTTCGCCGCCGGATCGCACAAAGGCATGATCCGGGAGGGGAACGAGGACTCCGGTTACGCCGGCCCGCGTCTCCTCGCGATCGCCGACGGCATGGGGGGCCAGGCCGCGGGCGAGGTCGCGAGCTCCGAGGTCATCTCGACGCTCGTCACCCTCGACGACGACGTGCCGGGCTCGGACATCCTGACGTCCCTCGGCACCGCCGTGCAGCGGGCCAACGACCAGCTGCGCATGATGGTCGAGGAGGACCCCCAGCTCGAGGGCATGGGGACCACCCTGACCGCCCTCCTGTGGACGGGCCAGCGCCTCGGCCTCGTACACGTCGGCGACTCGCGCGCGTACCTCCTGCGGGACGGCGTCCTCACGCAGATCACCCAGGACCACACCTGGGTGCAGCGCCTCGTCGACGAGGGCCGCATCACCGAGGAAGAGGCCACCACCCACCCGCAGCGGTCCCTCCTCATGCGCGCGCTGGGCAGCGGCGACCACGTCGAGCCCGACCTGTCGATCCGTGAAGTCCGCGCCGGTGACCGGTATTTGATCTGCTCGGACGGTCTCTCCGGAGTCGTCTCGCACCAGACCATGGAGGAAACCCTCGCGTCCTACCAGGGCCCGCAGGAGACCGTGCAGGAGCTCATCCAGCTCGCGCTGCGCGGCGGCGGCCCCGACAACATCACGGTGATCATCGCCGACGTCCTGGACATCGACAGCGGTGACACCCTCGCCGGCCAGCTGTCCGACACCCCCGTGGTGGTCGGCGCGGTCGCCGAGAACCAGCTCCAGTCGCAGGACGACGGCGCGATGCAGACCCCCGCGGGCCGCGCGTCGGGCCTCGGCCGTCCGGTGCCGCCCCAGCCCTCCGGAGGAGGCTTCGGCCCGCCCGGCAGCGGCGACACCGCGGGGTACGTCCCCGAGGGCAGCTTCGGGGCGTACGACGACGATGACTTCGTGAAGCCCGGCGGCGGCCGCAAGTGGCTCAAGAGATCCCTCTACGGAGTGCTCGCCCTCGCCGTCATCGGCGGCGGTCTCTACGGCGGCTACCGCTGGACGCAGACCCAGTACTACGTGGGCACCAAGGACGAGCACATCGCCCTGTACCGCGGCATCGACCAGGACCTGGCGTGGGTCAGCCTGTCGAAGGTCGAGAAGGACCACCCCGAGATCGAACTCAAGTACCTGCCGCCGTACCAGCGCAAGCAGGTCGAGGGGACGATCCCCGAGGACAACCTCGACGACGCCAAGAGCAAGATCGAGGAGCTCAGCGTGCAGGCCTCCGCCTGCAAGAAGGACGCCGAGCGCCGCAAGGTCGAGCGCGAGAACAACGCCAGGACCGGCGAAGGCGAGGCAGGCGGCACGACCGGGCTGCGCAAGGCGCCGATCCCGGACCCGACCGACCCGTCGTCCGGCACGAACAGGGACGACAAGAACAGCACCACCGACAAGAACAAGTCCAAGACCGCACCGACTCCCACACCCGGCCCCAGCCTCTCCGAGGATGAGCAGAAGCTGGTCCCGCTGTGCGGTAAGCAGTAAGCAGCCGTTGGGGGCCTCTGCACGCCATGAGCAGTACTACACATACGTCGACGATCGGCGCGATCGGAGCGCCGAGCAGGCGCAACACCGAGCTCGCGCTGCTCGCGTTCGCGGTCGTCATCCCGCTGTTCGCCTACATCAACGTAGGCCTGGCGCTCGACGGCAAGCTGCCGTCCGGCATGCTCGGCTACGGCCTCGGGCTGGGGCTCCTCGCCGCCGTGGGCCACATCGTGGTCCGCCGTTTCGCGGCCTACGCGGACCCGCTGCTGCTGCCGCTCGGCACGCTGCTCAACGGCCTCGGCCTGGTCGTCATCTGGCGCCTGGACCAGTCCGAGAAGCTGCAACGCCTCGGCAAGCTCGCCACGGGTTCGTTCAGCCCGTCGGCGCCCAGGCAGCTGATGTACTCGGCCATCGGCATCGCGCTCTTCGTGGCCGTGCTGATGCTGCTCAAGGACCACCGTGTCCTTCAGCGGTACACGTACATCTCCATGGTCGCCGCGCTCTTCCTGCTGCTCCTGCCGCTCGTGCCCGGCCTCGGCAGGAACGTGTTCGGCGCCAAGATCTGGATCAGCGTCGCCGGCTTCTCCATCCAGCCCGGTGAGTTCGCGAAGATCGTGATCGCCATCTTCTTCGCCGGCTATCTCATGGTGAAGCGGGACGCGCTCGCCCTGGCCAGCCGCCGCTTCATGGGCCTGTACCTGCCGCGCGGCCGCGACCTCGGTCCGATCGTCGTCGTCTGGGCGATGTCGATCCTCATCCTGATCTTCGAGACCGACCTCGGTACGTCGCTGCTGTTCTTCGGCATGTTCGTCGTGATGCTCTACGTCGCCACCGAGCGCACCAGCTGGATCGTGTTCGGTCTGCTGATGTCCGCGGTCGGCGCGGTCGGCGTGGCCACCTTCGAGCCGCACGTGCAGCAGCGCGTGGACGCCTGGCTGAACCCGTTCGCCCCCGAGACCCTGGCGCAGACCGATCAGATCGCCCAGTCCCTGATGGCGTTCGGCTCCGGCGGTGTCCTCGGCACCGGCCTCGGCCAGGGCAACTCCGACCTCATCGGCTTCGCCGCCAACTCCGACTTCATCCTCGCCACCTTCGGCGAGGAGCTGGGTCTGGCCGGCGTCATGGCCATCCTGCTGATCTACGGCCTGATCGTGGAGCGCGGTGTCCGCACGGCGCTCGCCGCCCGCGACCCGTTCGGCAAGCTCCTCGCGATCGGTCTCTCCGGAGCCTTCGCCATCCAGGTCTTCGTCGTCTCCGGCGGCGTCATGGGTCTCATCCCGCTGACCGGTATGACCATGCCCTTCCTCGCGAACGGCGGTTCGTCCGTCATCGCCAACTGGGCCCTGATCGGCATCCTGATCCGGATCAGCGACACCGCGCGCCGCCCGGCCCCGTCCCCCGCCCCGAACCCCGACGCCGAAATGACCCAGGTGGTCCGACCGTGAACAAGCCCCTGCGCCGGATCGCGATCTTCTGCGGGCTGCTCATCCTTGCCCTGCTCGCCCGGGACAACTGGCTCCAGTACGTCCAGGCGGATTCGCTGGCCAAGCACGAGAAGAACCGCCGCGTCACCATCGAGCGCTACTCCCAGCCGCGCGGCGACATCATCGTCGACGGCAAGCCCATCACCGGCTCCAAGGCCACGCCCGACAGCGACCTGAAGTACAAGCGCACCTGGAAGGACGGGCCCATGTGGGCCCCCGTCACCGGTTACTCCTCGCAGCGCATCGGCGCCAGCCAGCTGGAGAGCATCGACGACGGCATCCTCACCGGCAACGACGACCGGCTCTTCTTCCGCCGCACGCTCGACATGCTGACCGGCGAGAAGAAGGAGGGCGGCAATGTCGTCACGACCCTCAACTCCGCCGCGCAGAAGGCCGCGTACGAAGGCCTGAAGAACAAGGGCAAGGGCGCCGTCGCCGCGATCGACCCGTCGACGGGCGCGATCCTGGCGCTGGCCTCCACCCCGTCGTACGACCCGGGCGACTTCGCCGGCAACACCAACGAAGAAGCCGAGAAGTTCATCGAGCTCGACAAGGACAAGGACAAGCCGCTGGTCAACCGCGCGCTGCGCGAGACCTATCCGCCCGGCTCCACCTTCAAGGTGGTCACGGCGGCGGCCGCCCTGGAGCACGGCCTCTACAACAGCATCGACGAGAAGACGGACTCGCCGCTGCCGTGGACGATGCCGAACACCACGACGCCGCTGAAGAACGAGAACAACATCCCCTGCAAGAACGTCTCGCTGCGTGAGGCGCTGCGCATCTCCTGCAACACCGTCTTCGGCAAGATCGGTTCCGATCTCGGCAAGGACAAGATGCTGGAGACGGCAAAGAAGTTCGGCTTCAACAGCCAGCAGTTCGTCCCGGTCCGCTCCAACGCCTCCAACTTCCCGGAGGAGATGGACAAGCCGCAGACCGCGCTCTCCTCCATCGGCCAGTTCGAGACCGCCACGACGCCCCTGCAAATGGCCATGGTCACCGCCGCGATCGCCAACGACGGCACGCTCATGGAGCCGTACATGGTCAGCGAGCTCCAGGCGCGCAACCTCGACGTCATCGAGAAGCACTCGCCCAAGGAGATGAGCGAGCCGCTCTCCAAGGAGAACGCCCAGAAGCTCCAGGAAATGATGGAGACGGTCGTCAAGACGGGCACCGGAACCAAGGCGCAGCTCCCCGGCGTCACTGTCGGAGGCAAGACGGGTACGGCGCAGCACGGCGTCGCGAACAGCGAGAACCCGTACGCCTGGTTCATCTCGTACGCGAAGACGGACTCCGGCTCCCCGGTCGCCGTCGCCGTGGTGGTCGAGGACAGCGACGCCGACCGCGGGGACATCTCCGGTGGCGGGCTCGCGGCGCCCATCGCCAAGGACGTGATGAAGGCAGTCATCGAAAGCAAGAAGTGACCCCCGTCACGGCCCCTCCACATCGGTGCACGTTGCGGTACCGGTCCGGTATCGGGTGACGGTCGCGGCCGGGTCACGTAAGTGGAGCCGGGTACCGTATGCCCGGACAGCACACCGCCGGACCACACAACGGTGCGGTCGGGACCGACGGAGAGGGCTGGAATAGCTATGGAAGAGCCGCGTCGCCTCGGCGGCCGGTACGAGCTGGGCCAGGTGCTCGGCCGTGGTGGGATGGCGGAGGTCTACCTCGCGCACGACACCCGCCTCGGTCGCACCGTGGCGGTGAAGACGCTGCGAGTCGACCTCGCCCGCGACCCGTCGTTCCAGGCCCGGTTCCGCCGTGAGGCCCAGTCTGCCGCCTCGCTCAACCACCCGGCGATCGTCGCGGTCTACGACACCGGCGAGGACTACGTGGACGGGGTCTCCATCCCGTACATCGTGATGGAGTACGTCGACGGTTCCACCCTGCGCGAGCTCCTGCACTCCGGCCGCAAGCTGCTGCCCGAGCGGGCCATGGAGATGACGATCGGCATCCTCCAGGCCCTGGAGTACTCGCACCGCAGCGGCATCGTGCACCGCGACATCAAGCCGGCGAACGTCATGCTGACGCGCAACGGCCAGGTCAAGGTCATGGACTTCGGCATCGCCCGCGCCATGGGCGAGTCCGGCATGACGATGACGCAGACCGCCGCGGTCATCGGCACCGCGCAGTACCTCTCGCCGGAGCAGGCCAAGGGCGAGCAGGTCGACGCCCGCTCGGACCTCTACTCCACCGGCTGTCTCCTCTATGAGCTGCTCACGGTCCGGCCGCCCTTCGTGGGCGACTCGCCGGTCGCGGTGGCCTACCAGCACGTGCGGGAAGAGCCGCAGGCCCCGAGCGTCTTCGACAACGAGATCACGCCCGAGATGGACGCGATCGTCCTCAAGGCGCTGACGAAGGACCCGGACTACCGCTACCAGTCGGCCGACGAGATGCGCGCCGACATCGAGGCCTGCCTCGACGGCCAGCCCGTCGCCGCCACCGCCGCCATGGGCGCGGTCGGCTACGGCGGCGCCGAGGGGTACGGAGCCGACCAGCAGACCGCGATGCTCCGCCCGCAGGCCGGTGGCGGCCAGACGTCGATGATGCCGCCGGTCAACCCGGACGACGGGGGCTACGGCTACGACGAGGGCCGCGGCCGCCGCCAGAAGAAGAGCAACACGTCGACGTGGCTGCTCGTCGTCGCCGGTGTCCTGGTCCTGGTGGGCGCCATCCTCATCGGGAAGTGGGCGTTCAGCGGGGACGGCGGGGGCGACGGGACCATCAAGGCCCCGAAGCTCATCGGTGAGACCGAGGCCGAGGCGAAGCGGTCGGCCAAGAACGTCGGCCTCGAATTGGAGATCGGCAAGCGCAAGCCGTGCGCGAAGTTCCCGAAGGGTGAGGTCTGCTCCCAGGACCCGGGCGTGAACGCCGACGTCAAGAAGGGCGACACCATCACGGTGACCGTCTCGACGGGCACGCCGAAGATCACCGTCCCGGACGTCCAGGGCCTGAGCTTCGAAGAGGCCGAGAGCCAGCTCGAGGACAAGGGCTTCACGAACATCGAGAAGGAACTGCAGGAGTCCGACCGGTCCGCCGGCACGGTCATCGGTCAGGACCCGAAGGGTGACTCCAAGGCGGAGAAGAGCGAGACCATCACGCTCACCGTCGCCCAGGAGAAGAAGCTGAACAGCGTCCCCGACGTGACCGGCCTCGACTACGCGGCCGCCGAGAAGCAGATCAAGGCGAACGGCTTCACGGCCGCCCGCCAGGACGTCGCCAGCGAGGACGTCGACGAGGGCAAGGTCATCAAGACCACGCCCGCCGCCGGCACGCAGGCCGAGCCCGGCTCCACGGTCAACGTCCAGGTCGCCAAGGAGGCCGAGGAGGCCACCGTGCCGCCCCTGACCGGCCAGAAGCTGAAGGACGCCCGCAAGGCCATCGAGGACGCCGGCCTGACGGTCGGCTCCATCACCGGGCCGCAGGACGACGACGCACTCGTGGTCCTCTCCACGCCGAACGCCGGTGAGAAGGCGGCGCCGGGCACCGCGGTCAACCTGACCACCGCGGGTGGCGGGGGCAACGGCAACGGCGGTGGCGGGAACGGCGGCGACGGCGGATGGGGCGACATCATCGGCGGCATGTCGGACCGGGACAACCGTGACCACAGCGGCCGGCGGGACGGGTGGGACGATCCCTTCAGGGACTGATCCCGGCCAAGCAGCATCAAGGAGCCCCGGTACCGCTGAGCGGTGCCGGGGCTTCTTCGTGTCCGCGGGAGGACTTCCGCGTACGCGCGGGACGGCAGGCCGGGGGGCTACTTCAGCTCCGCCGGCGGCGTCCGCTTGTCGTCGACCTTCTCGACCCGCTCCAGCTCGCCCCACACCACGTACCGGTGGCGGGACGTGTAGACCGGCGTGCAGGTCGTCAGCGTGATGTAGCGGCCCGCCTTCTTCGCGCCCGACTCCTTCGGGATCGGGTCGAGGACCTTCACGTTGTACTTCGAGGTCTCGGGCAGCGTCGCGTACACCTTGTAGACGTACCACTTGTCCCGGGACTCGAAGACGATCGCGTCGCCCTTCTTGATCTTGTCGATCTTGTGGAACTTCGCGCCGTGACCGTCGCGGTGCGCGGCCAGCGAGAAGTTGCCCTTCTTGTCCTGGGGAAGGGCCGACTTGACGGGCTTCTTGTAGTAGCCCGCGATGCCGTCGTTGAGGAGCTCGCTGTCGGTGCCCGCCTTGACGAGGATGTCGCCGTCGCCCATCGCGGGTACGTGGAGGAAGCCGATGCCGTCCTTGGTGTCGAGGCCGACCGGGCCGCGGCCCTCCGCCCAGTGGTCGCGGACCTGGTCGCCCTGCCGGTGCGCCTCGCGGTCGGCTATGACGTTCGTCCACCAGAGCGAGTAGGCGACGAACAGGCCGAGCACGAGGCCCGCTGTGATGAGGAGTTCGCCGAAGACGCTGACCGCCGTGGCGATCGGGCCGCGGCCGCGCCGCCGTGGTGCGGGAGCGGGAGAGGAGGCCGGCGCCTCGGCCTGCTTCTCGTCGTCGGTCGTGGCTGCCACTGGATCTGCCCCGTTCTCACCGTTCTAGTTCACGGTTCTAGTTCACGAGCGCGCTCGGTTTTCCCTTGTCGCGCGGTCGTTCCTCGACCATCTTGCCCCAGACGATCAGCCGATACTTGCTCGTGAATTCCGGGGTGCAGGTGGTCAGTGTGATGTACCGGCCGGGTTTGGTGAAGCCCGAACCCGGCGGAACGGGACCGATCACGCTCGTGTTGCCGGGTTCGGTCTGCGGCAGGATGCTCGCCATCTTGTAGACGAAGTACTTGTCCTGCGTCTCCACGACGATGGGGTCGCCCGGCTCCAGGCGGTTGATGTAGCGGAACGGTTCGCCGTGCGTGTTGCGGTGGCCCGCGACCGCGAAGTTGCCCGTCCTGGCGTCCGGCATCGCGGTCTTGGTGGCGCCCTCGTTGTAGTGCCCGACCATGCCGCGGTCGAGGACCTTCTGCTTGTCGATGCCCTCGGCGACGGGCACGACGACGTCGAGACGCGGAATGTGCAGCAGCGCGAAGCCCTGCCCCGGCTCGAAGGTCCCGGGCTTGCCCTCGCCCTTGGCCCAGCTCTCCTGGAGGTCGTGCTTGGCGCCGTCCGCCTGCTGCTGGGCACGGATGTTCGTCCACCACAGCTGGTACGTGACGAACAGCAGCATCAGGACACCGACGGTGATGAAGACTTCGCCGAGCCCCCGGCTGATCACCGCTCCCGGCGACGGCCTGCGGGCACGCTCCGCGCGCCGGGCCTCGACACGCGTGAGGGGAACGCCCGGGCGGGGCTCCACGGGGCGCCTGGCCCCCTTCTTGGCGGCCTTGCGGCGGGCGGCTCTGCCCTCCGTGGGGCGGACGGGCACCGGTTCTGCTATTCGCCGCGTGTCG
Source organism: Streptomyces sp. NPDC030245 (assembly GCF_055572995.1). Taxonomy (NCBI): domain Bacteria; kingdom Bacillati; phylum Actinomycetota; class Actinomycetes; order Kitasatosporales; family Streptomycetaceae; genus Streptomyces; species Streptomyces sp. NPDC030245. The sequence continues at coordinate 426,976 of NZ_JBVICF010000007.1, forward strand.
ACGGCCCGCAGGCCCATCGTCTCGTCGTCCCGGACCGGCTCGTACGGGGGCGCGGGCTGCTCGGGGGCGTACGCGCCGTACAGCTCCTGGTACGTGGGCTCAGGCTGAGGCTCCGGCGCCGGCCGCAGCCCCGACTCCGCTTGTGCGGGCTCCGCGGGACCGCTGCGGAACCACGGGGAAGGGTGCTCCCCCGGGAGCGGACCCGTCAGCGGGTCGCCCGGACGCTCGGGCCCCGGCGCCGTCACGCCGTGGCCCTGCCCACCACCGGGGCGAGCCCGCTCGATCGGGCGACGGCGCCGGTGTCGCCGCACTCCGCCAGCCAGTTGGCGAGCATGAGGTGGCCGTGCTCGGTGAGGACCGACTCGGGGTGGAACTGCACGCCTTCGACGGCGAGTTCACGGTGGCGCAGGCCCATGATGATGCCGTCCTCCGTCCGCGCGGTGACCTCCAGCTCCGCCGGTACGGTGGCGGGCTCGGCGGCCAGCGAGTGGTAACGGGTCGCCGTGAACGGGGACGGCAGGCCCGCGAAGACACCCTTGCCCTCGTGGCGGACGGCCGAGGTCTTGCCGTGCAGGAGCTCCGGGGCCCGGTCCACCACGCCGCCGTACGCCACCGCCATGGACTGCATGCCGAGGCAGACACCGAAGACAGGCACGCCGGTGGCGGCGCAGTGCCGCACCATCTCGACGCAGACACCCGCCTGTTCCGGGGTGCCGGGGCCCGGCGACAGCAGTACGCCGTCGAAACCGTCCTGCGCGTGCCGCAGCTCGACCTCGTCGTTGCGCAGCACCTCGCACTCGGCACCCAGCTGGTACAGGTACTGGACGAGGTTGAAGACGAAGCTGTCGTAGTTGTCGACGACGAGGATGCGGCTGCGGGCGCCGCCTGCGGTGCTCACTGGCCGTCCACCGTAACGTCGTTGAAGGGCAGCAGCGGCTCCGCCCACGGGAAGACGTACTGGAACAGCACATAGACCACCGCGAGGACGAGCACCAGGGAAATCAGTGCCCTCACCCATGCGTTTCCCGGCAGATGCCGCCAGATCCAGCCGTACATGCCGTCCCTTCCGTCGCGTGCGACCCGGCCTCCCGCGCCGTACCGCACCAGACTAACGGCGCAGTGCCTCCGGTTTCCCTGCCTCCACGGGCTGCGTCGCGTCGAGATGTGCCCAGACGATCAGCCGGTGGCTGTGGCCCCACTCCGGTTCGCAGGTCGTGAGCGTGAGGTAACGGCCCGGCCCGTCGTAGCCGGATTTACGCGGCACGGGATCGATGACGCCGATGTCGCCGGGGAGCGTCTTGTACGGCTTCTTGTCGATGCGGTACGTGAACCAGGTCGCGCCATCCGTCAGGACGACGGCGTCACCGGGGCGCAGCTTCGGGAAGTCCTTGAAGGGGTCGCCGTAGGTGCGGCGGTGGCCCGCCACGGCGAAGTTGCCCTTCTGGCCGAGCCTGGCGGTGGAGGCGTAGTGGCCGAGGCCCTTCTTGAGGACGTCGGTTCCGGTGCCGTGGAGCACCGGCTTGTTCCACGTGAAACCGAACCGCGGGATGTACATGACGGCGAAGGCCTTGCCGTCCTTGTAGGGGGTGGGTGCCTGCGGCGAGGTCTCGGCCGGCTTCTCGTCGGTCCCCGTCGAGACGGCGCCCTGCGCCCACCGGTCCTGCAACTCGTCAATCTGGCTGTCCATGGCACTGTCGGCCTTCACGCCGGTCCAGAACAGGACGTACGCGACGAAGAGCACGATCAGCGTGCCGACGGTGATGCACAGTTCGCTGAACGTCCTGACCATCACTCGCACGGACACCCGACCCCCCACAGGCGGCTATGGCGGCTACTCCACGGTCATTCCACCGGCTTCGCGTGGTGGAGATCCACTGTGCCCGAGTAGCCGGGAAGAGTCACCGCTCCGTCGTCGTCCACTTTCCAGCCGAGCCCGTACGCGTTGACGTACAGCATGTAGTTCTGGATCTCGGGTGACGCCGCGAGGGCGCTCCTGAGCTTGTCGGGGTTGCCGACGGCGGTCACCTTGTACGGCGGGGAGTAGACGCGGCCCTGGAGGATCAGCGTGTTGCCGACGCAGCGCACGGCGCTCGTGGAGATCAGGCGCTGGTCCATGACCTTGATGCCCTTGGCGCCGCCCTGCCAGAGCGCGTTGACCACGGCCTGGAGGTCCTGCTGGTGGATGACCAGGTCGTTGGGCTGGGGCTCGGGGTAGCCGGGGAGCTTGGCGGTGGCGTTGGGCGGGGCGTCGGCGAGGGTGACGGTGACCGCCTTGCCGCTGAGCTTCTTGGTGCCGGCGTTCTCCTCGAGCGCCTTGAGCCGGGCACCGTCCGCCTTGGTGCCGCCGCCGTCACGCTCGGCGAGCGATTCGACGTCGTCGCGGAGGGATCCGTTGGACTCGTCGAGCTTGCCGTTCTTGTGGCTGCGCTCCTGAATGAGGTCGGAGAGTTTCAGCAGGGACGCGTCGGTACGGATGTTGGTGCCCTTGGCCGTGTTGAAACTGGTGAAGAAGATCAGCCCGGCGAGTGCGAAAACAGCACCCGTAAGCACCCGAACCGGACGCCATCGGGGGCGACGACCGGCACCTTTGTGAGGGTCGGCAGAATTGCTCAACGTACCCTTATCTCCTTCAGCGCCTTGGAAGCACTACGCTAACGGACGCCCGGGGGAGGCTTCAGCTCCTTAGTAGTGCCCCGCCAGGCGCCAGACCACAGTTACCTGCGCGGCCACGCAGCGCATCGACAGGAGAGACCCTCGTGCCGAAGTCACGTATCCGCAAGAAGGCAGACGACTACACTCCGCCGCCCGCCAAGAAGGCGACGAACATCAAGCTGACGAATCGCAGCTGGGTGGCTCCGGTGATGCTGGCGATGTTCCTCATCGGGCTCGCCTGGATCGTCGTCTTCTACGTCACGGACGGCAAGCTGCCGATCGACCCGCTGGGGAACTGGAACATCGTGGTCGGCTTCGGCTTCATCGCGGCTGGATTCGGCGTCTCCACTCAGTGGAAGTAGCTCGCTGATCGGGGTGGGCGGCTCGCCGAAAGCAAGCCCTGCCCTGAGTTATCCACAGCGCTATCCACATGAGTGGAAAAAGGTCTGAAGATCTGTGGATAACCCTCGGCCGGTTGACGCCGGTGTGACTGGCCCACCAGGTCTCTCCCCCTCGCCCGCCCCTTGTCCTTGCTGGGAAAACCCAGGTCAGCGATGAGGGGCACGGCTGTTCCCCACAACATGCACAGGATTCGGCACACGCTGTGGACAACCCGGTACGTCAGGTGAGCTCAGCGGTCCGGACGAGGACCATGACCACAGCCGCGACGAGCACCAGCGCACAGCTGCCGTACTGGATGAGGCTCCGCCGCTCGCGGGGCGCGTGGACCATCGCGTAACCGACGATGACGCCCCCGACGAGCCCGCCGACGTGGGCCTGCCAGGCGATGTTGGGCCACCAGAAGGTGATCACCATGTTGATCGCAAGCAGTGCGATGACCGGTCGCATGTCGTAGTTCAGGCGCCGCATCAGGATGGCCGTCGCGCCGAACAGACCGAAGATCGCTCCGGACGCCCCCACCGAGGGCCGGAACGGCTCTTCGAGGAGATATGTCAGGGCGCTGCCCGCGAGCCCTGAGACCAGGTAGAGCGCGAGGTAGCGAACGCGGCCGAGGGCGGCTTCGAGCGGGCCGCCGATCCACCACAGGCTGAGCATGTTGAAGGCGATGTGCATGACGCTGCTGTGCAGGAACATCGCCGTCACCAGGCGGTACCACTGCCCCTCGGCGACACCCTCGACCGTGCCGAACTCCGGCACGAAGGCCCGCCCCAGCAGGTCGAACCGGTCGGTGAAGCGGTCCCCGACCACGAACTGCACCAGGAACAGGGCGAGATTCAGCCCCACCAGGACCTTGGTGACCAGGCGCGGATCGGCGGTGACCGCGCCGCCGGCGACCGTGCGCGGCTGGGTGGCCGTCGGCGCGTGACCCGTGCCGGAGCCGGTGCGGACACATTCGGGGCACTGGAAGCCGACCGAGGCACTGATCATGCACTCGGGGCAGATGGGACGCTCGCAGCGCGTGCAGGTGATACCGGTCTCGCGGTCCGGATGCCGGTAGCAGCCGGGGAGGCCCGACGCACCCTGTGGCTCCTGCGGGCTGCCTGGCGCCTGGTCCATGGGGTCCCCCTCAATCTCCGTACAAAGGCACTGTGACGGCACACGTGGCAACGCGCCGCCCCGCCCTTCCTCTACGGATGGGCGGGGCGGTTTGGTTCCCTCGCGAAAACGCGCGGTCGCGCGGATCAGGCGTCGCGGGTCTCGATGACCACGGACTCGATGACCACGTCGTTGACCGGGCGGTCGGTGCGCGGGTTGGTCTGGGTGGCCGCGATGGCGTCCACGACCTTCTTGCCGGCGTCGTTGGCGACCTCGCCGAAGATGGTGTGCTTGCGGGTCAGCCACGCCGTCGGCGAGACGGTCACGAAGAACTGCGAGCCGTTGGTGCCCGGGCCGGCGTTGGCCATCGCCAGCAGGTAGGGCTTGTCGAAGGCGAGGTCGGGGTGGAACTCGTCCTCGAACTCGTAGCCCGGACCGCCCGTGCCGTTGCCCAGCGGGTCACCGCCCTGGATCATGAAGCCGCTGATCACGCGGTGGAAGACCGTGCCGTCGTACAGACGGTCCGTCGTCTTCTTGCCGGTCTGCGGGTGAACCCACTCGCGCTCGCCCTGAGCGAGCTCAACAAAGTTCTTGACCGTCTTGGGCGCGTGATTCGGCAGAAGCCGGATCTCGATGTCGCCCTGGTTGGTCTTCAGGGTGGCGTAAAGCTGCTCAGCCACGATCTGCCTTCCGTTGTCTTCTGTGACACCCCGATCCTCGCACGGACCGGATTGGGACGAGTAGCCACCGACTGGGCGCGCGCCGAAGCGATCCGTGGCATTGTCGGCCGAGAGCTCTTCTTGCACCAATTGGATCGAATTGAACGGAACGGGCCGGCCGATCACCTGAACAGAGATCCTTTCTCTGTACAGGGAGTGGATCGGGACCGGATGGGAACCGCATCAGAGATTGGCCGGCGTCAGCTCCCGTGACCCGGATGCCCGCCCTCGCATGCCTTGGAGCGATCCGGAAGGCATGATCGCTGAAAGGGTGGAAAGGTGACATACCTATACGCCACCGAGGAGGAGGATCCCGTGACCCGCATCGACAGCGTGCGCGCCGCGACCGGCTCTGCCAAGGACAGCGTGCGTCACGCCGCGGACGCGGTGGCGCCTTACGCCGACACGGCCAAGGACCGGGCCACCCATTACGCCCACGAAGCGCGCGTACGGCTCGCGCCCAAGGTGTCGCTTGCCGCCCAGCAGGCCGCTGAACAGGCCCGGGTGGCCGCCGAACAAGCCCGTGTCCAGTACAGCGCCCACGTCGCCCCCCGTGTCGAGCAGGCCCGCACGCATGTGCCGCCGAAGGTCGACCACGCCGCGCACGAAGCCGCCGTCCGCACCCGCAAGGCCGCCCGCCAGGCCGCCGACTACTCCAGGCCCCGTATCGAGCAGGCGGTCGCCGCCGCACAGCCCGTGCGCGACGAAGCCACGTCCCGCGGCACGGCGGCGCTCGCCGCGCTGCGCGGGCAGGTCTCGGCGAAGGAGATCCAGCGCCTGGCCCGCAAGCACCAGCGCCGCGCCAGGGCAGGCCGTCTCGCCAAGAGGCTCGCTGTGGTCGGCATTCTCGCGGGCGGCGCCGTGGCCGCCTGGAAGTGGTGGGACAAGCAGGCCAACCCCGACTGGCTGGTCGAGCCGCCCGCGGCCACTGAGGTCCCGGACAGCACGCCGCTGACCTCCGTCGACGGCAGCGGTCAGGCGGCCCTGGACCCGGAGGTGCAGGCCAAGCAGGCCGAAGCGGAGGCGGGGGACGCCGAGAACGCCGAGAAGACCGACCGGGACAAGCGGAGCTGACGTCAGGTCTGTGCACAAGGCTGACGAGGCTGACGGCACGTCTGTGTACAAGTCTGTGCACAAGGCGGATCCGCGCACGGCAGAACGCCGTGGGGCGGGGGCCACCCGGTCTCCCGCCCCGCGGTGTTTCACGTGAAACAACGACCCACTCCGCCCAACGACCCACTCCGCCCCGCGCCGCCCGCGCAGTCGCGGGTTGGTGCCCGCTGAAACGGGAACTGCACCTGGCATGGCTGCGAACGAAAGCTTGAACCACGACGAGGCCCCCGTACTGGAGGCCCTGGAGCGGTACCACGAAGCCGACGAGCTCGCCTTCACGCCGCCCGGCCACAAGCAGGCCCGCGGCGCCGATCCACGGGTCACCAAGGTGCTCGGAGAAGCGGTGTTCCTCGGCGACGTACTCGCCAGTGGGGGACTCGACGACCGCCTGAGCCGCCAGCAGATCCTGGAGCGCGCCCAACGGCTGATGGCCGACGCCGTGCACGCCGAGCACACCTACTTCTCCACGTGCGGCAGCTCCCTGTCGGTCAAGGCGGCCATGCTGACGGTGACCGCGCCGCACCGCCGTCTCCTGGTCGGCCGTGACGCCCACAAGTCCGTCATCGCGGGCCTGATCCTGTCGGGTGTCGAGCCCGTCTGGGTGAGCCCCGCCTGGGACCCCGAGCGGCACATCGCCCACCCGCCGACGGCCGAGTCGTTCGAGAAGGCCTTCGAGGCCCACCCCGACGCCGACGGCGCACTGGTCACCAGCCCTACGCCCTACGGCTCCACCGCCGACCTGCAAGGCATCGCCGACGTGTGCCACCGGCGCGGCAAGCCCCTCATCGTCGACGAGGCCTGGGGCGCGCACCTGCCCTTCCACGACGAGCTGCCGACCTGGGCGATGGACGCGGGCGCGGACATCTGCGTCACCAGCGTCCACAAGATGGGCAGCGGCCTGGAGCAGGGCTCGGTCTTCCACCTCCAGGGCGACCTCATCGACCCCGCCGTCCTCGCTTCCCGGGCCGACCTGCTGGGCACCACCAGCCCCTCCGTCCTGCTCTACGCGGGGCTGGACGGCTGGCGCCGCCAGATGGTCCAGCACGGCGAACAACTCCTCGACGACGCCCTCCGCCTGGCCGCCGACACCCGTGCGGCGATCAGTGACATCGACGGTCTGCACGTCGACGGTGCCGAGGACTACTGCGGTCCGGACCGAGCGGCCGATCTCGACCCGCTGCCCGTCGTGATCGACCTCTCCGCGCTGGGGACCACCGGTTACCGCGCCGCCGACTGGCTGCGCACCCGGCACCACATCGACATGCACCTCTTCGACCACCGCCGGATCAGCGCCCAGCTCACCTACGCCGACAACGAGGCCTCCGTCGCACGCCTCCTGGGCGCGCTGCGTGACCTTTCCCGGCACGCCGCCGACCTGACGGACGCACCCGGTGTCGACGTCCCCGACCCCGGCGAGCTGCGGATGGAGCAGGCATCGCTGCCGCGGGACGCCTACTTCGCCGACCTCGAAGACGTGCCCGTGGAGAAAGCGGCGGGACGCATCGCCGCAGAGATGATCACGCCGTACCCACCCGGGATTCCCGTGGTCCTGCCCGGCGAGCGCCTGACGGAACCCGTCCTGAACTACCTGCGCTCGGGCGTACGAGCCGGGATGAACCTCCCGGACGCCGCCGACAGCTCGCTGAACACCGTCCGCGTCACCGCCTGATGATGGGCACGGACCAGGACATATCGAACTTCACCGCGCTGACGAACCCTTCCATGTACGTGGTCACCGCTGCGGCGGACGGGCAGCGCGCGGGCTGCCTGGTCGGCTTCGCGAGCCAGTGCTCCCTCCAGCCGGCCCGTTTCGCCGTGTGGCTCTCCAAGGCCAACCACACCTACCGTCTCGCCCGGTCGGCACGGGCCCTCGCGGTCCACCTGCTGCCCCGGCACCGGCACGACCTCGCGGAGCGGTTCGGGGCCCTCTGCAGCGACCGGACGGACAAGTTCTCCGACCTGGACTGGCGTGAGGGACCGGACGGGACCGTGATCCTCTCCGACGCCCTCGCCTGGTTCGCCGGACGCGTCCACGACCGGTTCGACGGGGGAGACCACGTCGCGTTCGTGCTCGACCCGATCGCCGCCGACACCACGGCGGCCAGCGACACCGCGGCCGACGCCGATGAACAGCCACCGCCCCCGTTCGCCCTGCTCGACGCGGGTGACATCACCGCCGGTCACCCGGCCTGACGCCCGCCCCGCCCCCGTACGCAGAAAACCCCTGTACGCAGAAAACCCCTCTGACCAGCGTTTCCACAGATCAGAGGGGTTTTACAGATGTGGAGCCTAGGGGAGTCGAACCCCTGACATCTGCCATGCAAAGACAGCGCTCTACCAACTGAGCTAAGGCCCCGCTAGAGATACATCGAACCGGAGGAACCACGTCCCGGCGTGCATCGCAGACCAGAGTACCGGGTCACCCCCCCGATCCCGCAAAAGGATTGGGGCTCCCGGTCCACGACCACGCTCCGTAAGATGCTCGACGTGGTTCGCGGCAGCGAACCGCGGTCTTAGGGGAAGCGATGGGGAGACGCACATGGACGCCGCACAGCAGGACACCACCGCGAGAGCACGAGAGCTCCAGCGGAACTGGTACGGGGAGCCGCTGGGAGCGCTCTTCCGTCGCCTCATCGACGATCTGGGACTGAACCAGGCACGCCTCGCCGGAGTCCTCGGCCTGTCCGCGCCCATGCTCTCCCAGCTGATGAGCGGACAGCGCGCCAAGATCGGCAACCCCGCCGTCGTCCAGCGCGTCCAGCTCCTCCAGGAACTGGCGGGCCAGGTCGCGGACGGCAGCGTCAGCGCCGCCGAGGCCACCGACCGCATGGACGAGATCAAGAAGTCCCAGGGCGGCTCCGTCCTCACCAACACCGCCCAAACAGCGACCAGTTCGGGCGCGCCCACGGTGAAGCGCGTGGTGCGCGAAATCCAGTCACTGCTGCGCTCCGTCGCGGCGGCCGGCGACATCATCGATGCCGCGGACTCCCTCGCCCCGACCCACCCGGAACTGGCAGAGTTCCTCCGGGTGTACGGCGCCGGGCGCACCGCGGACGCGGTCGCCCACTACGAGGCGCACCAGAGCTGAGCCGTCGACCGGGCCGCCGCACGCGGCCCGGAAGGGGAGCGGAGCGCGACCATGGGTGAGGTCTTCGCCGGCCGGTACGAACTGGTCGACCCGATCGGACGCGGGGGAGTCGGAGCGGTCTGGCGCGCCTGGGACCACCGACGACACCGGTACGTGGCCGCCAAGGTCCTGCAACAGAGCGACGCGCACTCCCTGTTGAGATTCGTGCGGGAACAAGCACTGCGGATCGACCACCCGCATGTGCTCGCGCCCGCCAGCTGGGCCGCCGACGACGACAAGGTCCTCTTCACCATGGACCTGATCGGCGGCGGCTCACTGGCGCACGTGATCGGGGATTACGGCCCACTGCCGCCCCACTTCGTCTGCGCCCTGCTCGACCAGCTTCTCTCCGGCCTCGCGGCCGTCCACGCCGAAGGCGTCGTCCACCGCGACATCAAGCCCGCCAACATCCTGCTGGAGGCCACCGGTGCCGGGCGCCCGCATCTGCGCCTGTCCGACTTCGGCATCTCGATGCGCAAGGGCGAGCCGCGGCTGACCGAGACGGACTACGTGGTGGGGACGCCCGGCTACTTCGCCCCCGAGCAGATGCTGGGCGCCGAACCGGACTTCACCGCCGACCTCTTCGCCGTCGGCCTGGTCGCCCTGTACCTCCTGGAAGGCGCCAAGCCGGACGCCAAAGCGCTGATCGAATACTTCGCCGAACACGGCACGCCGCGGGCCCCGCAGGGCGTGCCCGAACCCCTCTGGCAGGTCATCGCCACCCTCCTCCAGCCGAACCCCCAGGCGCGCTTCCGGACCGCCACGGGGGCGCGCAAGGCGCTGGCATCGGCCACGGAGATGATGCCCGAGCCGGGCCCGGACGATGAGCTCATCGAAATCTTCGATCAACTCCCCCCGCTGCCCACGGGTTTCGGCCCCGAAGGCCCTCTCACCGCCACATCGCGCACGGGCTCCGCACCTCGCCATGCACGCCCCGCGCCTGGGCTCCGGTCACCCGGCACGACCTCGACACCACCTCCGGCTGCGCCTCCTACGCCACCTCCGCCGCCTCTCTCTGCGCCTCCGACGCACACCCCCACTCCGACGCCGAATCCGCCCTGGGCCCCGACTCCGGGCCCGCCCCCCGCCTCGGCTCCCGTTCCGGGGCCGACGCCGAGTCAGGAGTCACAGCCCACGCCATCCGTCCCCTCTCACACGGCCAGCGGCGGCTTCCACCTGCCACCCCCCGCGCAACCACCCCAACCGTTCACTCCCCCCACGCCCATGCCCCTTCCGACACCTGCACCCGATCCCACCGTCACATCCTCGGCACCACGCCCTCACGCCCAAGCGTCCCGGCCCGCGGCCCTCTCCACCCCTCCGAAGCGCCCTGGTCCGCCCGCGAAGGTGGCGGTGCCGATGCTGCTCATGGCGCTGGCCTGCCTGGCCGTCGGCGTATGGGCACTCACGCAGCTCTGACCAGCAAGGCGAGGCCTGACGAGCGCCTCACCACCCCCGTGGCGGCCCGAACTGCACGGCCAAGGGTGCCGGTGCCGCCGCCGACGCCGTTCCCGCTTCCGATGCCTTGGCCGCCCTGCGCCGCGCGATCAGCGTCCACAGGCCGAGGACTGCCAGCAGGGCCACCCCGGTCCCGATCCCCCCGGCGGCGATGACCACCATCAGCCCGTCGTCGTCCCCACCGGAACTCGTACCGGCTTCGGACGCCGCCTCCCCGCGCCTGGCCGCCGCCGTGTCCCGCTCGGTGACGCCGAAGTTCTCGGCGGGCTCGGGCGCCCCCGCATACGAAGGCCCGGGCCGCGGCGCTCCGCCGACGTCCACCCGCAGCGTCAGTTCCAGCGGCGCATCGCCGAACTTCTCGGCGACATCCGGGCTGAGGTGGACCGCCAGGTAGTACCAGCCGGCGAAGCGCATGGCGGCGACTTCGTCGGTGAGGGCGAAACGGTTCTCGTACGCGACCGGCGGCAGCGGGTCCAAAACCGTGGTCTTCTGCCTGCCGTCGTACGCAGTGTCGGAGTCGTCGACCTGGGCACGCACCGGGTTGGACAGGGACAGGACCAACGCGGACGAGACGTACCCCGCGTCCCGCGCCATCCCGCGCTCCGCTCGATCCGAACTGCCGAGCTCCGCCGCGACCGAAAGTTGCTGCCCCCAGTCGACCGGCACTCGGTAGAAAAGGGTCTCCCCAGGCACGATGTCGGCGCCCCACACCCCTTTCTCCAGCCCCCGGGCCCTGTTGAAGCTCGTGCCACCCTCACGTGGCTGACGCTCCCCCGACGGCAGGACAGGGGGCGCGGAGTTCCACGAATCCGGCGGAGCCGTCGCACTCTCCGCCCGCAGCGCGGGTTCTGACGCCACGTGCAGTTCCAGATCCCAGTTCTCCAGAGCGGCACTGGAGGCTCTGGTCCGCTCGACGAGCACGTAATACGTACCGGCGCCGCTACAGCTCTTCTCGTCGGGGCCGACCCTGCGCGCCGCAGTGGCCGTGATCGGGCGCGGACTCTCCGAAGAGCCGAAGCGTGCCTCTTCCGCGTCCAGAGGGCTGCATTTGTTGCCGTCGGCGTCCTGTACGGACACCTCGACCCCGTCGGCGTAGGAGACCTTGGTGCCGGGCTCGGGGACAGCGGTGACCGAGACATACACACTGTCCTCCGCCCCGAGCTCCAGGCGGTAAAAACGCTGCCCCACGCGCGGGAGGGAGCTTTTGTACGTCTTACCGGGGCTGAGCCGAGGCCCCTCGACGTTGCTGGTCGCGCCTTCGACCGTCTCGGCGCCCTCGGCAAAGGCGTACGGGGCCGGTACCGGCCCCGCGGCCCCGGCCTGCCCGGACCCCCCTGCCACCGCCGCCAACACCAACGCCACGCACAACGCCGCGACCCCGCCCGACCTCAGCCTCCGTCGCCCCATCACGCGCCACCCCTCGCCGCGAAGCCCAGCCGTCCCACCCATCTCGACCGTCCTGCCCGCCGACCGCCGCGCGGACACCACCACGAGCCCACCACCGACGCAACCGCGCCACCCGCAGATTTGCTTACGCAAGCACATCATTCACGAACGCGAACAAGCGGAATTCCGGGATACGGGGATACGGGGATACGGGGATACGGATCCGCACCCAGCACAAAGCCCCGGCCGCAATAGCGACCGGGGCCTGCAAGTGACTGTCGTCGATACTCACGAACCCGTGGGCACGGAGTCAGTCGCCTCCGTCCACAGATCCTGCTCGGCGCGATCCGCCTGGATCTGGCGGTACACGAGGAGCCCGCCGATGGCGGCCAGTGCGACCAGGAGAAGCTTCTTCACCGCGCGACCTCGTCTTTCCTTGACGTAGGGGACTTCTGGCGCCCGACTATACACACCGAGCGATATCGATCGGTGACCTGGATCTGCCTCAACTCCCGCCCCGCACAGCGCCGTCGAAACGGACTTCGGCACTCCACCCGGCTCCCGTCCCGACTGTGACTTTCGCCGCTTTGCCCCCTTCTCGGCGCCCTTGCGGCCATCCGGGTGGTGTTCATCTGAACATCCACGCGCCACGAGCGTCGGTCCACCACTCTCAGCCCCACATACACATCATGAGGAAAGTACGCAAATCGCCCAACCCGAATTGAGGGGTCATGACCGGCAACAAGCCCATGAAGCTGTGGACCACGATCGTCACCGCCTTCCTCGCGCTCTTCGCCGCGCTGGGATTCACCACGACGGCCACCGCGGCCACGGCGGTACAGGAGACCACGAACGCACGCAACGCCACGGCGTGCGCGACCGCGCCGATGACGGCCCTCTGGACGGCAGTGTACGAACGGTCCCTGCCGCCGACGATGAAGCAACGCATCCGCGCCGAGGCCCACGGCTCGTCCCCCAGCTGCCGGCACCTGCCGCGCACGGACATGGACACGGACACCGAGACCGAGTCCCGCGCACATGAACCGGCCCTCGCCGCAGAGCCGTAACCCCGGCCCCGCGCCCAGGGCACACGCCCTCACAAGCCTCAGAAGACCCCCGGCCACCCCAGGCCGGGGGTCTTCTTCATGCCCGCCCCCAACAAGCACTCCCCGCCCCCGAGCACCCCCACCCCCACTCCCATCCCCGCACGCCAGGTCCAGAGCCCTCCACACACAGCCTGGAAACGCCAGAACCCCCAACCGTGACCGGTTGGGGGTTCTGTGCTGGTGGGGCTAACAGGATTTGAACCTGTGGCCTCATCCTTATCAGGTCGACCATGAGGGACCAGACAACCGCGTCGCTGCCTGGTGACCCTCGGATGCTGAGCCGCTGAGATCCAGCTTGGATCAGCCGCGTGTGTCGCTGTTGGTGTCAGCCACTGATGTCAGCTCTGAGGTGCAACCTTGACAAGACCACGATCCCTATGAAGGGGATCATACGGATCAGGTTGCAACTCAAGGTCGGTGGAGCTGCTTTGGGCCCCGGCCGGAACTGGGGCCCGAGGTGCTCAGCCTTCGTAGTCGAGGAAGTCGCGGGGGTCGTAGCCGGGGTTCTCGTCCGGGCAGAGGGTGACGTCCTCGGGGTCTTCGGCGTACGGGTTGGGAACGATGCCGTCGTCGCACTGGGGGTTGGTGCAGGTCATGGTGTGCTCCCTAGGTCGGTGCCGTTGTCCTGATGGGCTTCGTCCAGCACGGTTCTGGGAGGGCGCACAAGGTGGAGCACCCCACTGTCTGA